>CAUPUB010000024.1:0-26660 GCA_963514535.1 uncultured Fretibacterium sp. | reverse complement strand
AGTCCCGCGAAGTGCCCGGAATTGCCGTATCCCACCCGGGCCGCGACCTCTCCGATCGACAGGTCGGACTCCTGCAGCAGCGCAAGCGCCCGGTTCATGCGCAGGTTCTTGAGGTACCCGTAGGGCGTCGTGCCGAACTCCTTGCGGAAGGCCAGCTGGAAACGCGAGGCGCTCATGCGGGCGAGCCGGGCCAATTCCCCGATGCTGGGATATGCGGCCGGGTCCTTTGCCATTGCCGCGACGACCCGTCCCAGCCCCCGGCGATCCTGCGAGTCCAATGTCACCGCTAGGTGCGGCGCCTCGGCTCGGCGCTCGAAGTTCAGTGCGATCAGCGACAGCGCCTCCAGAATCTTGCCCTCCATGTAGAGGAGTTTGGCGGCTCCCTCGGCCCGGCAGTCCCGAATCTGCCGGAAGAGAAAGCGTAGCTCCGGCAGGTTGGGGCTGCGGGACAGAAAGTCCACCGCGTCTCGGGATTCGTCGTAGTCCTCCCCATAACGGTCCCTCAGGAACCCGTCAAAATATTCCCCGGAGACCCGAATCTTGGTGAAGCACGCGGGTACGCCGGCCTCGCAGCGCACGAACACGGTGCGGCTGTCGTTGATGTGGCAGATGATTCCCTGCTCTACCCGCGTGAAGCTGCGCCGGCCCACCCGGTAGGAGCTGGAGTCCGTGTCGAAGCATCCGATCTCGAGGTATTTCTGGGCAATCCTCCAGGTGTGTTCGAAGGTCATCCTGGGGACGAAATCCGCGATGAGGACGGCGAACAGGTTGTTGAAGTCGAGGGCCCGCAGGGTCCCCTCGCCGTACCCGGACGCCATGCGATAGACGCGCTCGTATGACGTCGAGCGTTCCGTGTCCGGTATGAATTGCGGCCCTCCCGGCAGCCACAAAAGGTCCTCCCGCGATTGGAAGCCGGAATCCGGATTCCTCTGCATCGTCCTCACCCTTTCGCCCTAGCCTCGACAAGATCATAGCATACCCAATAAACATCACGATATTTCAACGTAAACGAATTTGAAAACGACGAATCCATCTTGTCCAGGCGTTTTTAGGCGCTCGACGTATCTGCAGTGTTCGTAGGCGGGGTACCTTGTCTTTTTCCGTCCTCGGGAATAGAGTGTTGACGCTTCGCCGGCGAAACAAAAATCCCGGAGCACGGGAAATTGTTAAGAAGGGGATGCGCAGCATGGACAAAAAAGAGAGAATGCGTCTGATGGGGGAGGGGAACGTCACCGTGGCCCTGCTCCGGCTCGGGATGCCGATGGTCGTCAGCATGCTGGTGACGGCCCTGTACAACCTGGTGGATACCTACTTCGTATCGGGGCTGGGCACCGTCTCCGTCGCCGCGGTCTCCGTGGCGTTTCCGTTTTCCCTGTTCTTTGTGGGGCTGGGGTTGACCTTCGGCGCAGGGGGCGCGTCGCTCATCTCCCGGCTGCTTGGCGCGGGGGAGAGACGGCGGGCGGAGGCCGTGGCCTCGACGGCGCTGTTCACCGCAATCGGGGCTGGGGTTGTCGCCGGGGCTCTGTGCCTGCTTGCCGTCGTCCCGGTTCTGCGCCTCATGGGGGCGACGGAGACCGTTTTGCCCCACGCGCGCGTCTACGCGGCGCCGTTCATACTCAGCGCAATCCTCGGCGTGGGCAACGTTGCGGCCGGGAACCTGGCCGTGGCACAGGGGGCGGCCGGGACCTCGCTGGCGGCGATGACAGCCGGCTCCGTCCTGAACATGATTCTGGACCCCATCATGATTTATTCCCTGGACATGGGGGTCCGCGGGGCGGCGGCGGCCACCCTGATCTCTCAGGCGGTCACCGCTCTCCTCTACCTCCGCTTCTTCGCCGGGGCCGGAAGCTGCCTGCGGCTCTCCCTCAAGAACTTCTCCCCGGACCGGAAAATCTACGGGGGGATACTGAGCATCGGGAGCTCCGTCCTGCTGTTGCAGCTTTTCTCCGCGCTCTCCATGAGCCTGCTCGTGAGGGCGGCGAGCGCTTATGGCGACGAGGCGGTCGCCGCGGTGGGGATCGTCCTGAGGATCGTCACGTTCGGCATGTTCGTCGTCTTTGGGTTCATCAAGGGGTTCCAGCCGATGGCGGGCTTCAACTACGGGGCCGGGAACCTCGCGCGCCTGGACGAGACCGTCAGGACCTGCCTCCTCCTGACCACGCTCTTCTGCCTGGCCTGGACGGCCGCGGTCCTGTGCCTCTCCGGGCCGATCCTCTCCCTCTTCAGCCGCGACGCACGCGTCCTCGCCGTCGCCGGGCGGGCCCTCCTCGCCAACACCGTCCTGTTCTTCTCGCTGGGCTTCCAGTTCACCTACTCGACCCTGTACCTGGCCTGCG
Organism: uncultured Fretibacterium sp.; assembly: GCA_963514535.1. Classification (GTDB taxonomy): domain Bacteria; phylum Synergistota; class Synergistia; order Synergistales; family Aminobacteriaceae; genus CAJPSE01. The sequence continues at coordinate 24,324 of CAUPUB010000024.1, read as the reverse complement.
GCAAGGCCCTCAAGGGTTGTTTTCTGAGCGCGGGGCGCCAGGGAATCTTCATGATCCCGCTGCTCCTGGTCCTTCCGCACCTGTTTGGCCTGGACGGCGTGCTCTACGCACAGGCGGGCGCCGACCTCCTGACCACCCTGGCGACCCTGGCCCTGATCCGCAGGGGCCTGCCCTCCACCAAGCCGCAGGCGTGCCCCGCCCCGGGACGTCCGGGGCAATAACGAGAAGTTTTCGACGGGGACGGGCTATAATGGACTATGTCATAACGGATTATAATAGAGGATAAAGGAATTTCATCCTCTGCGAGGTGCGGAATATGGCGAACCATTATCTCTGTTTCGACGCGGGGACCCAGAGCGTCAAGGTTGCGGTCTGCACGGCGGATGGCCGGGTACTCGTCCGGTCGGATCGCCCCACGACCCTCTCCTGCCCTCGCCCCGGCTGGGTGGAGATGGATGCGGAAGAGTATCTTTCCCTGGCCCTGGCCGGTATGAGGGACTGCGCGGAACAGATGGAGCGGAAGGGGCTGGACCCCGCGTCCGTCCGGGCGATTATGGGGGACGGCATCATCTGCGGCGTCGTTGGGGTGGACGATGCGGGACGGGCGGTGACGCCCTACATCAACTATCTGGACTCCAGGACCCGTGGGGACGCGGCGGAGCTGGCAGCCCTCGACCTCGATATATGGGGGCGTGAGACGGGCAACCCCGAGCCGCTCTGCCTCTTCCCCGCCCTGCACGCACGGTGGCTCCTGGCGAACTCCGAGCCCTTCCGGAGCCGGGGCCGGAAGTTCGTCCACAACGCCCCCTATATCCTGATGCACCTGGCGGGGCTGAGTGCGGAAGATGCCTTTCTGGACTGGGGCACGCTGTCCGGGTGGGGGCTGGGCTACGACGTGACGTGCAAGCGTTGGTCGCAGGAGCAGCTGGACCTGTTGGGAATCGACGGCGCCCTCATGCCCCGGATCGTCCGGCCCTGGGACGTCATAGGCTCTCTCTCGGCGGACTCGGCGGCCCGGACGGGCTTCCGGGCCGGCATCCCGGTCTGCGCCGGTGCGGGCGACACCATGCAGTCGCTGCTGGGGTGCGGCGTCTTCGCGCCGGGGCACGCCGTGGACGTCGCCGGGACCTGCTCCATGTTCTGCATCTCGGTGGGCGGCATCGTGCCCGGGCTCAGCCGTAGGGGGAGCGGACTGATCTTCAACAGTGGTACGCTTGCGGACACGTATTTTTACTGGGGCTTCGTGCGGACGGGCGGGCTGGCCCTGCGCTGGTTCCGCGATAACGTCTGCGGGCGAGCGGGCGACGACGGCTGTTATGCGGAGCTCAGCGAGGGAGCGGCCCGAGTCCCCGCGGGCGCGGGGGGCGTTCGCTTCCTGCCCTGGCTGACGGGGGGACCGGCGGGGCACGAGGAGGAGCGGGGCTGCTTCCTGGACATGACGCTGGAGACGGACCGTTTCGCACTCTGGCGCGCCGTCCTGGAGGGCATAGCGTCCGAATACGGCGAGATCGCCGAGAGGTGCCGGGCGGCGGGGACGCCGGTGGACCGGATCATCGTGACGGAGGGCGGCAGCCGGGACGCGCTCTGGAACCAGATCAAGGCGGACAAGATCGGCGCGGAGACCGTGACGCTGGAGACGGGCGGGGCCCTCGCGACCAACGCCCTTGTTGCCGCCTGCGCGGCGGGCGACCTCCCCGGAGGGGAGAAGGGCATCGAGGCGGCCCTTGGGAAAAGCCTCCGGGTCACCGGAAGCTGGACACCGAGCAGCCGGGTCCCAGCGGATCCGGTGTTTTCCTTTTGTCCTGGAACAACGTCCTGAGACAACTTGAAATTCATGTTGTATTTTTGGAGTAGGGGGATTTTGGGCTATCCGAATTCGGAGGGCCGGGAGGGCGACAGGCAATGGCGAAGTACGTTTTCATCACGGGCGGGGTGGTCTCCTCCCTGGGTAAGGGCATCACGGCGGGATCGGTGGGAACCCTTCTGAAAAAGCGGGGTCTCAGGGTGTCCATCATCAAAATGGATCCCTATCTGAACGTGGATGCGGGGACGATGAACCCCTTCCAGCACGGCGAGGTCTTCGTCACCGACGACGGGGCGGAGACGGATCTGGACCTTGGGCATTACGAGCGTTTTATCGACGAGACCCTTGGCGAGCAAAACAGCATCACGACCGGAAAGATCTATTCGCACGTGATCGACAGGGAGCGCAGGGGAGCCTATCTGGGCGGGACGGTCCAGGTCATTCCCCACATCACCAACGACATCCAGGAGCGGCTGGTCCGGGCGGGAGAGCAGCAGGACGTCCTGATCGTTGAGATCGGCGGGACGGTGGGGGACATCGAGGGGCAGCCCTTCCTCGAGGCGATCCGGCAGATGGCGAACCGCGTGGGCCGCGAGAACGTGGTCTACTGCCACGTGACGCTCGTCCCATGGTTGGAGGCGGCCCAGGAGCTCAAGACGAAGCCGACGCAGCACAGCGTCCAGGAGCTGCGGCGCATCGGCATCCTCCCGAACATACTGGTCTGTCGCACGAGCCGCCCCATGGACCAGGAGATGAAGAACAAGATAGCTCTGTTCTGCACGGTCCCATCGGATGCCGTGATCGAGGTTCGGGACGAGCCCACGATCTACAACGTCCCGTTCAGCCTGCACCGCCAGGGGCTGGACGCGCAGATACTCAGGGCCCTCGGCCTCCCGTGCAAAGGGGAGCCCGATCTCTCGGACTGGAGCAGGGTCGTGGACCGCTTCATGAACGCCCCGGATTCGGTGGAGATCGCCCTGGTGGGCAAGTACGTCCAGCACAAGGACGCCTATCTCAGCGTCGTGGAGGCCCTGTACCACGCGGGCGTGCACCACGGCGTCAAGGTGCGGGTCCGCGCGGTGGAGTCGGCGGAGCTCGAGTCCTCCAATGTCGGGGAGAGCCTGAGGGACGTCGACGGCGTCCTGATCCCAGGTGGCTTCGGCTCACGGGGGATCGAGGGGATGATTGGAGCAATCCGGTACGCCCGTGAGGAGAGGATTCCCCTGTTCGGGATCTGCCTGGGCATGCAGATGATGGTGGTCGAGTATGCCCGCAACGTCTGCTCCCTGGCGGGGGCGCACAGCGAGGAGATGGACCCCGCGTCCCTCCATCCCGTCATTCATTTGATGCAGGAACAGGCCCATATTGATAAAATGGGTGGGACGATGCGCCTTGGGGCCTACGCCTGCGACCTCGTGCCAGGGACTCTGGCGGCGCGGTGCTACGGTGTCCTGGAGATCAGCGAACGCCATCGTCACCGCTATGAGTTCAACAACGCGTATCGGGAACGGCTGGAGGCACGGGGGCTCCGGGTCTCCGGGGTCTGCCGCGGGCGGAACCTCGTGGAGATCGTCGAGTTGCCGGGGCATCCCTGGTACCTCGGGGGACAGTTTCACGGGGAGCTGAAGTCCAGGCCGACGCGTCCACATCCGCTCTTCGCGGATTTCATCGGCGCGGCAGTTCGACGCCGGCATGGCGGAGAAGGGCGGTAGCCAACCTTTCTTTATTGTTAATTCTAGATCTGGAGGAGGTAGCGTTTTGGTCAAAAGAACTTTGTGTGGACTGTTGGTGGGGGCGGCGATGCTGTGTCTGCTGATCTCCCCCTGTGCGGCGGCAGGTCCCGAGGACGATAAGAGCGCTTCCGTCCTGATGATGGAGCGGATCGAGACGATCATCTACGGCGAGCCGAACAAGGGCGGTCTGGTCGAGCGGCTGAACGGGATAGAGCGGGAGCTCTTCGGGCGCAGCCTGCCGGGCAGCATCGCCGAGCGACACGCGGCGATCCTCAACTTTCTGGAGACGGGGACCGAGGAGCAGCCCTCCATGCTCTTCAAAATAGGGGTTGCGGAGTGGATTCTGAGCAAGAACATCTATGCGTCCAGGTCCGCCCTGAGGCGCCTCGAGACCCTGGAGAACGATATGGACGGGGACCTCCAGTACGGCAAGCCCGTGGCGATGCGCGTCGAGCGTATTCTGGCCATGCTGATCTCCGACCCCGTGGCGTTTCGCCAGGTCCTACTGCCGGGGGCGGCGGTGCTGAAATTCCGATTCCTGGAGGAGCTGAGCCCCGCGAAGAACAAGAAGGGAGACAAGGTCCGCCTGGCACTGACCGACGACCTCATCGTGGACGACTGCCTGGTTGCCCCGCGCGGGTCCCTGCTCGACACCACGGTCCGCGAGGTCAAGAAGCCCAGGCCCTTCGGCGTGCCTGGGGAGGTCCGTCTGGACTTCAACGCCCTGATCCCCCTGGGCCCGCAGAGGCTGAGGGTGGTCACGGGGGAGGCCTCCAAGAAGGCGGCAGAGGATGCCAGCAAACGCGGGGAAAAGGGCGAGGGGGCCATTATTGGTGCCGGGGCGGCCAGTATCGCAGGAGCGGCGCTCCTGGGGCCCGTCGGCCTCATCGGAGGGCTCTTCGTTCGGGGCAACTCCATCCGTATCCCGGAGGGGTCCATCACCTTCGTGCAGACCTCGGACGACGTGACGGTCTCCGCCTATCCCATTCCGGAGAGCCTGCGCATCGACCCTGGGACGGCCATACGCCAGACTGTAAGCGGCGGGGCGTCCGGGGGGGAGCCCGCGCCTGCTCCCGCCGACAGGGACATCATCATCAAGAAGAACCTGTCCGGTCCGACTTCGCAGTCCAGGAAGACCCCCAAATCCGAGGATACCTTCGAGCTGCCTCCGGAGCAGCGGGTCGATTAACGGATCGAACGGGGACGTTTTTTTCGTTTGGGGGAGAGGAGTGAAATGGAGAGGAGTAAAATGAAGGGGAGCGAGATGGCGGCACCGAACAACAGGGTCGGTGAGGGGTTTTGTTGGGGACGCGGCAGGGGGTTCTGGTCTGCCCTGGCCTGCCTTTTAGTCGTGCTGTCCGTCTGCCCTCCGGCCTGTGGAGGCGCGCCGGCCGAGCCGGCGGCAAACCCCTTCGGCGAGACGATCCGTGTCCTGGAGCAGTGGACGGTGTCCCACTGGGGGCGGGACTGCTTCGTCTGGATCGTCTATTATCCCGAGGAGCTCATCGAGCCCTGGGTGGAGGCGGAGGCGCTGCGGGTCGGGATGTCCGAGGCTGAACGGCGCGCGTACCGCGACACCTTCGTCTCGGAGCTTCGGATGGATAAGGCGGAGCCCTTCCTCGTCTCGGTCTATTCCTTCGGCGCGAGGCCGGTCAGCTTCGCGCCCGTCTCCGACAACATCCTTCTGGTCACCGCCGCGGGCGATCGCGTGCGTCCCGTCCGCTACGATACGAATCTGGACCAACCCCTGAGGGGCCTGGTCCAGGGGCTGGTCTTCTTCCCCAAGCAGCGGGACACGGATTTTGCCGTGGCCGTGAAGGGGATGGGCGGCTACGACGAGCGCCTCTTTTCCTTTGCGCCGACGGCGTCTTCGGGTGAGTGGGAGGATGGCGGACCCGCCCCTGAGGAGATGAAGACCGTGGTCCTCGATCTGCCGAAGAAGGCTGCCCCCAAAAAGGTCTCGGTGAGGCCCGTCCTGCCTCCGAAGCCGGCCGAGCATCCCGCCGTCCCGATGGCCCCGCCGCCTTCCGCTCCGCGTCCCATCCCGCCGCTCCTGGTGGAGGACTCGGGAGATATGGCGCTCTTCGTCGAGTCCGTGCGCGACCGCAGTGCCTCGGCGGACAGGAGGGCGGCGGACGAAACGGACAAAAAAGACAAAAAGGAGAGTGCGGCGCCCGAGACGTCCGAGAAAAACGCGCAGAGCGCCTATGTGAGCCGGGAGCAGGTTCTGCGTCAGTTCTTGACCCTGTGGGCGGACAACCGGCCCGACGAGATGTATGCGATGCTCTCCACGGCATCGCGGAAGATGCTCTCGCAGGAGAACTTCGCACGGGAGACCGCGAAGGCCTCGGACTTCCGCTCTGGGCTGAAGGACGGCTATCACATCGACTGGGTCGGGGAGGAGCGCGCCAGGGTGACTACGGACCGGCGCTTCCTGATGTTCCGTTCCCTCGTCGTCCGCACCCTTGGGGTGACCCGGGAGGGCTCCGCCTGGAAGGTCGTATGGTAGAAGTGGCAGAAGGTCGTATGGTGGCTCCTGCGGTGTTCCCTGGTGGGGGATGCGGCCCCTCCCTGGGGCTTTTTCCTGTGAGCCCTGTGCTTCCTCCGGCGTTTTTCTGGAGGGCGGCATGAGGGGGCGGGGGAGGCTTTTGGCGCTTCTTCTCGCCTGTCTGGGAATTGCCCTTCTGGTCCGCTACGTGATGAGGGACCTCAGTCTCGACGTCGATCTCCTTCGGGAGGGGTTGCTGCATATGCCCGGTATCGTCATGGAGAACCTGGAGTTCGACCGGGAGGTCTCCGGGGACCGTTGGCGCGTCCGCCTGCCCCTTGCCGAGAAGCTGGGGGAGCGGGTGATGGTCCGTTCCATCGATATCCGCCGTCGGACGGAGTCCGGGGGCGAATGGTACTTTTTCGGCTCTCAGGGCGTCTATTCGCATGATGAGAGGGCGGCCGTGATCCAGGGGCTCCTGGGGACGCTCGAGACGCCGACGAGGGTGCTGAACCTGGAGAGCCCGAGGCTCGAGTGGCGCGAGGCCGGTAGGGAGTTCTCCTTTCCGCGGGGATTGACCCTTTATGACGACGAGTTTGTGCTCAGGACCTCGGAGGCCAGTCTGGACGAGAGCGGTGTTATTGTCTTGGAAAAAGGAGGCACGGTCATATGGACGAAACCATTGAGGTAGCGGGCGTTCCGTTTTTGGGCGCTGTGAGTCGCCCCGGCGCGGGACGGGGCCGCCTGTTTTTGGCCGCACTCCTGGGGCTGTCTCTTTGGGGGGGTGCCCCTCTCTCGGTCTGGGCCGAGGGGGCCGAGCCCGGCAAGGTCGTCCTGGACGCCGACAGGGTGTCCTATAACGACGAGACGGGGCAGGCGAGTGCTGAGGGCAAGGCCGTCTTAAACTACGAGGGGGCGACGATACGGGCCGAGCGCATCGAGTACGATGCCCACTCTCAGAAGGTCCAGGCCATGCCCCTGCCTGGTGAGAAGGTAGTTCTCCAGGCCGGGGACAAGTTCCTGGCGGGGGACCGGCTGGACTACGACCTGGAGACGAAGGAGGGTGTCCTGTCCGGGGCGGGGACGAGCCTGCCCGTCGGGGCGGGGACCCTCTATGTTCATGGGGAGGAGATCGAGGTCCTTCCCTGGGACAGGGCGGTCGAGCGGGGGCTTGTCCGGGGGCGTCCGGGGCGTCCGGACGAGTACCTCGCGGAGTGGCGCAACGTCGTCCTGACGACCTGTGCCCTGGACCACCCGCACTACCGGATCGAGTCGAAGACCATCTCCTTCGTGCCCGGGCGGAGCGTCATCGCGAAGCGTCCTCGCCTCTACCTCGGGAACACCTACCTCTTTACCTCTCCCCTGGATTATGTGGTACGAATAGACCGCAGGGCCATGAAGTACTCGATCATGCCCTACCTCCAGAGCAGCGAGACGCGTGGGACGGGGGGCGGCATCACGGGGTCGCTCGCCTGGGACTCGGGGTCCCTTTCCGTCGGTGTGGCGGTCTGGAGCAGGGTGGGAACGGAGTGGATGGCGGAGGTGGAGCAGGCCCTGGGCGGGGGGGTCTCCGTCAGGGGGGGCGTCGCCTATTCCTGGGACGAGCTGTGGGACGAGACGGTCTGGCGCCCCTACGCGTCCCTCTCCTTTGAGAAGGACGGCTGGCGTGCGGTGCTGGGCTGGTCCAGAAACGAGTATATCCAGGACCAGAAGAGCCTGCGGGACGATTACAAGGGGCGGCTTGAGAGACGTCCGGAGGTGGCGGTGCGCTCGCCGTGGTTTCGAATATCCCCCGAGTCCTGGATTTCGCTCTCGGCCTCCTGGGGGGCGTATCGTGAGGAGACCGCGGCCCTGCGGAGCGATGTGATCTCCCGCTGGGGCGCGGGGTTCCGCGGCTATTACGAGAAGAGCCTGGGGGCGGACGTGGACCTCTTCTCCAAGTCTCGGGGCGAGGCCTGGTTCTACGACAAGGATGGCGCGGACCAGCAGATGCTCTGGAGCCTTACGGGGCTTCGCTATCGGATCGGGGCGCTGGAGCTGGCGACGGCCTACGAACGCCGCTACGTCTGGGGCGAAGGGGCTATGTTGTGGGATCGCTACCGCGAGAGGGAGCGCCTCCACCAAAAGCTGCGTTTTCCGATGGGCCGGGAGGTCTTCGGCCTGGTACGGGGAAGTTACGACCTCGAACAGTCCGAGGTTGACGAGGTCCATTATGCACTGCAGTGGGTGACCGACTGCATGAAATGGGAACTGGGCTACACGGACGACCGGAGTTCCGGAGGGGAGGGACGGGTGGGGCTGTCCCTCTCCATCCTGGCCTTTCCCGACACGCCGGCCTCGTTTGGCCAGGAGGTTGACGAGGATCCGTTCGAGCGGCCCCGGGACCTTCCGGCCGGGGAGTAACGGCTGGAACCCCTGTTGTGGATGTTGATTCCCAAAACCGCAGGCAAAATTTTAACGTGTGGTAAGGACAGGTTTTACACGCTTTCCGCCGCACCTGACGGGTGCAAAATGAGAGTTGGGGCAATCTATGCAACAACGCACTTTATTCTTCATAAGCTATCACAACCTGCGGTTTGGGGAGGCTCGACGCCCCTTGCCTTCCCCATGATTTCGGAGTAAAATAAATAAGTTTTTACAGCCCTGCCTCTTTCGAAAAGGGAAAGAACAAGAAGAAAAGAGGCCGTGAGACCATGGGGAGGAGGTGAAAGTCGTGCGGCATTACGAGATGCTGACCATCCTGAACGCGGAGCTCGAGGAGCCGAAGGAGGAGGTCGGGAAGATCGAGGAGGTCGTGCGCAGTCTGGGAGGGGAGATAACCCAGACGGATGTATGGGGTAAGAAAAAACTTGCCTATCCCATCCAGAAGAAGACCGAGGGGTTCTATGCGCTCTTCACCTTCGATCTGGAGCCCGCTCAGACGTTCGAGCTCAAGCGCGTCTTAGGACTGCGCTCGAACGTCTATCGCCAGATGATCATCCTTCTGGACGAATAGGGAGTGTGGAGCGATGGCCAGAGGATTCAATAAGGTCGTCCTGATGGGTAATCTGGCTCGGGACCCCGAGGTCCGGTACACGGTCGAGAAGCGTGCCTGGGCCCGTTTTACCGTTGCCGTCGGCTATTCGTGGAAGAACAGGAACGGGGAATATCAGGACGCCACGGACTTCATTCCCGTGGTTGCCTGGGGCCCCCTGGCGGATCGGTGTGGACGCTACCTGAAGAAGGGGAGCGGCGTCCTGGTGGAGGGCAAGCTGCGGGTCCGCAGCTACGAGGCCCGCGACGGGTCCGGAAAAAAGTACTCCACGGAGGTGGAGGCCCTTGACGTCACCTTTGTTGGGGGTCGGAAAAGCTCCGAGGATGGGGCCTTCGCCCCCCAGGGCCAGCGGCCCGATCCTGCTTTTCCTGACGACGGAGATTTCGGCAAAAGCATAAACGAGAAAGGGTTCGGCGACGAATTCCCGACGGACTTTGCCGAGATGGAGAAGGATGACAAGGATCCCGAGGCCGATATCCCCTTCTAGGTCACGTTAACTGCTAGATGGTATGCTCGGCCCTTTCGTGACGAAGATTTGGGTGTGTCGGTCCGGCGGGGAAAGCCCTGCGGGGTCGGCACTCTAGAGGAGGTTCCAGGATGAACGGAGAAAATAAACCGGCCCCCGGCGCTGACAGGCCCCGGGGGGGGATGCGCAGGGGCGGCCCCAGGCGGCGTCCGAAGTTTTGTTTCTACTGTGTGGAGAAGCAGGAGAAGGTCGACTACAAGGATGTGGAGAAGCTGCGCAAGTACATCAGTGATCGGGGTAAGATCATTCCTCGCCGCGTTACCGGAAACTGCGCCAGGCATCAGCGTCTTTTGACGGAGGCCATCAAAAGGGCACGTTATATGGCTTTGCTGCCCTATTCTCTGGACTGATCGTTTTTTCGGAGGGTTCCCCTCGGACGGATGTGTCGGGCTTTTCCCCGACGCCGTCGGGGAAACTTGGTACAGGCTCCGCGGAAGAACAGTCTCAAACGCCAAGGGAGAAGCCGCTCAGGGCCTCTCCCTTTTTTCTCGGATTCGGAGGGATTATGGCAGAACCCGAAAAGTTTTGGGGAGCATCCCTGGCACGGATGGTTTTGTCCGTCGCCCTTACGCTGGCGCTCTTCTCGGTCGGCTTTTTCGTCCCCGTTCTGGGTTTTGGGGGCTTCCTGACGGTCCCCTTGCCCCTGGCCCTCCTGGGGATGAGGGATGGGGGCCGCTGGCAGGCGGCGGGGGTCGCGCTTTCGGGGGGAGGGCTTGCTCTGCTTCTGGACCCCCTTTCGGCTCTGTACTACCTGATAGCTCAGGCGCCGCTTTCCTGTGCCCTCTCCTTTGTTTCGAGGGGATGGCGCAAGGGGGCCGAGGCCCTGCTCCTCTGTTCGGGCATATCTATCGCCTCGAAACTGCTTCTGCTCGGCGTCTTTCTGGCCTTGACCGGGCACAACCCCCTGATGCCGGACCCCGAACAGATACGCCTTCTGTTGACGCGCCTGTATGCTGAGCTCTCCCTGGATGGGGAGCAGGCTTGGGTGCTTCGGGAGGCAGTGGATGGAATGGCCGCGCTTTTCCCCTACATGCTGCCGTCCCTGGTCTTGGTCTCATCGCTCTTCGAGTCGTTCGTCAACTACGGGCTTGGGGCGCTCTGCCGGAGGGGGTGGGCGCAGAGCCTCCCTCCGCTTCCTCCGTTCTCGGACTGGCGCTTTTCCCGGACCCTGCTGCCCGCCATGCTTCTGGCGTTCCTCATGGGGTTTTTCGCCTCGGACTGGACGCCGGGCGCGATGTTCGCGATGAACCTGAAGATCGTGCTGGACGTATTCTTCTTTGTCCAGGGATTGTCGCTGCTCTGGTGGTGGTTTGCGCGTTGGCGCGTCGGCATGTTCTGGCGCTGCCTCGCCCTGGCATTTTTTGTCCTTCCCGTGTTCTGGTTTTGGCTCGTCTTGCTTGGGGTGGGGGATATGATCTTCGACCTGAGGCGCCGCGGAGGCGGGGCGAAGGGATGAGGACCGGTCGGGGAGGCACGACGGGCCGAGAGGGCCGCGTGCGGCGAATACTGAGTACTTGAATGGGTACTTGACATTTGATGTGAAAGGAGAGTTCGTCCGATGCAGGTTATCTTGAAGGCGGATGTGAACAAAGTGGGCCGTGCAGGTGAGCTTTTGACCGTGAGCGACGGATATGCCCGGAACTTTTTGCTGCCCCGCGGCCTTGCCGACGAGGCCACGGCCGGGAAAATTGCGGACCTCAAGGAGCGTCAGAAGCATCAGAGGGCAAAGGAGGACAAGCTTCGTCAGGAGGCCGAGGCGGCCCGCCAGACGCTCCAGGGCAGGACCGTCCGCATCGAGGCGACGGCGGGGGAGAACGGGAAGCTCTTCGGCAGCATCACGGCGGCTCAGATCGCCGAGGCCCTGGAGGCTCAGCATGGCGTCGCGGTGGACAAGCGCGACATAAAAATGGCCGAGCCTGTCAAGCAGTCGGGGACCCACCCCTTTACCTTGAAGCTGTACTCCGGGGTGTCCACGGAAATGGTGCTGTCCGTGACGGTTCGGGACGCCTGACCGTTCCTCCTTTATTCATGCAGCCCTTGTCCATGCAGCTCTATGACCGTGTACCCCCGCAGAACCTGGGGGCCGAGCGCGCCGTCCTGGGCGCCTGTCTCCTGGAGCAGGAGGCCCTGGGGATCGCTCTGGAGACCCTGAGCGCGGACGATTTCTATGACCTGGACCACAGGACGGCCTTTGGGGTGATGAGCGACATGTATGCCGCAAATCGCCCGGTCGACCTCGTGACCTTCGGGGAGGAGCTGCTCAAGAGGGGGACCTTCGAGAAGCTCGGGGGGCAGCCTTTTTTCGCCTCCCTCGTGGCGGAGGTCCCCACGACGGCCAATGTCGGGTATCACTCCGACATCGTCCGGGAGAAATCGATCCGAAGGCGCCTGATCGACGCGGGGAGCCGGATCGTCAGCCTGGGCTATTCGAGCGACCTCGAGAGCGCCATGATCATGGACGAGGCGGAGCGCGCCGTGTTCGAGGTCTCCCAGAACAACAACCGCGTCGATTTCCGTCCCGTCCGCGATATCCTGGGCGGGACCTTCCGGAAGATCGAACAGCGGTACCAGCAGAGCGGATCCGACGTCAGCGGGTTCGAGTCGAGCTTTACGGATCTGGACCGCCTGACCGGCGGATTCCAGCCCGGGAGCCTGAACATCGTCGCCGCCCGCCCCTCCATGGGAAAGACGGCGTTTGCGCTGAATATCGCCCAGTTCGGCGGCGGGGGGCGCAACGCCGCCGTGCTGATCTTCAGTCTGGAGATGTCGGCCGAGCAGCTGGTGCAGCGCATGCTGGGTTCGCAGGCTCAGGTGGACATCCAGGCCATGAACACGGGGACCATGGGCAAGAGCGATTGGGACGAGCTGCAGAACGCGGCCGGGATCCTGACCCGGCGCTCCATCTTCATCGATGACAGCTCCATGCTGACGACGATGGATTTCCGCGCCCGGTGCAGGCGCTTCAAGGCGCGCCACGAGAGCCTTGGGCTGATCGTCGTGGATTACCTCCAGCTCATGAGCTTCGGCGGGCGCTCCCTGGACAATCGGCAGCAGGAGGTCGCGGAGATATCCCGGATGCTCAAGGGCGTTGCCCGCGAGCTGGACTGCCCTGTACTCGCGCTCTCGCAGCTCTCGCGTGAGACGGAGAAGCGCCCCGACAAGAAGCCCATGTTGTCGGACCTTCGAGATTCCGGCGCCATCGAGCAGGACGCGGACACCGTCATGTTCCTCTACAGGCCGGACTACTACGAGGAGTCCAAGCCCGATGTGGACAGTGAGGCTTCCCTGAGCCTCGCGAAGAACCGCAACGGCCCCACGGATATCGTTCACCTCATCTTCAGACGGCAAATAACGCGCTTTTTCAACGCGATGGCGTCCTGAGGACGTATGGAATTGTAAAGAATGAAACTGGAAATGATGGAATTGGAAATGATGAATTGGAGAGGCGGATGCACAGCCGCCGACGAGTCGGGATGATTCTGGAGGAATATTTGAACGTTATGAGTGATTTGTTGAAGGACAATGGGGACGGGAACGGGCTGGAGCGGGACGAGTACCGGGAGCTGGAGGTCTACGGCAGGGAGGACGCTGGATCCGCCGGGGAGGAGGGGTTCGACGTCTACGGTTTGAGGAGCGAGCTTGCCCGCGCCCTGGAGAAAAAGGGGTTCGAGACCCCCACCCCCGTGCAGTGCCGGGTCCTGGAGTCCGACTGGAGGGGACGGGATCTCATCGTGAGGGCCCGGACGGGGTCGGGGAAAACCCTGGCCTTTCTTCTGCCCCTCCTGCAGGATATGCGCGTCTCGGAGCGCTCGCCGCATCTTCTGGTGCTGGCTCCGACCCGGGAGCTGGCGCAGCAGACCGCGCGGGAGGCGGAGTGGCTGGTGCGCTACCTCGACGTCTCGGTGGTGTCCCTCGTCGGAGGGCTCGAGATGTCGCCTCAGCTCAGGGCCCTCCGGGAGGGGGCGGCGATCGTCGTGGGGACCCCGGGACGGACGCGGGACCACATCGAGCGCGGCAGCCTGAGGACCGGGGACATTCGCTGCGTCGTCCTGGACGAGGGCGACCAGATGCTGGACATGGGGTTCCGCGAGGAGCTGGAGGCCATCCTGGACGCGCTGCCGGAGGACCGCCACACGTGGCTCTTCTCGGCGACGATGCCCCCCGAGGTGCGTGCGCTGGCGGACCGTTATCTGGACGCCCCCCTGACCCTGACCCTGACGGAGGAGGGGGAGCAGCACGAGGACATCCTCCACCGGGTCTACATGGTCCCCTCGCGACGCCGTTTCGAGGGGCTGGTGAACATCCTGCTCTGGGAGCATCCCCGGCGCAGCCTGATCTTCTGCCATACCCGCATGGAGTCCATCGAGATCGCCCAGCGCCTTCAGGACGAGGGGTTCAATGCGGCGGCCCTGCACGGGGACATGACCCAGCGCGAGCGCAACGCCGTGTTGGCCTCCTTCAAGTCGGGCTCCATGCCCTGCCTGGTGGCGACCAACGTCGCCGCCCGGGGGCTGGATGTGGAGGGGGTGACCCACGTCATCCAGCTGGGGCTGCCCGACGACCGCGAGACCTTCGTGCATCGAAGCGGGCGGACCGGAAGGGCCGGAAACGAGGGGACGAACCTGATCCTGCTCTCGCCGGTCGAGGCGGGGCGCTTCCGCGCCATGCTGCGGACGACGCAGATGAAGGTCGAGTGGCAGGACGTCCCGGGGCTGGACCGCATCCGTACGGTCCAGCGCGAGGTGGCGGAGGAAAAACTGCTCTCCGCGCCGCTCGAGACGGAGTATTCGAGCTACCTGAGCTGGGCGGAGGACCTGCTGGAGAGGGCCGAGCCCAAGGTCCTGGTCGCGAAGCTGCTGAGCTCCCTCAACTCCCGGACGGCCAAGGGCTACAACCTCGGCGCGGACCTCGAGCGCGAGCGCGAGCGCCGCAGCCGGGGCGCGGGCCGAGGCGAATACGCTGCGTCGGGGGCGTCGCGGCGCTCCGGATCCCGTCCCAGGGGCACGATGACGCGCCTGCGCAGCAGCCAGGGCGGGGCCCGGGATGTGGGGCGCGTCCTGAACGCGATCTGTACGGCCCTCAAGGTGGAGCGGTGCGAGGTCGGCGCCATCCGCCTGAAGGACGATCACGTCATGGTCGAACTGCTACCCCTGGCCCTCTCCCGTTTGGAGCAGGGACGCGCCGGGCTGGCCCGATGGGGGCTCTACCCGGAGGACGAACCCCGGGGCCGCAGCAGGGGGGCGGACGTCGCTCCCAGATCGCGCTACGGCCGTGGGGGAAGGGATTGAGCGGCCCCAGCCCCGTGGTCAGCGCAGCAGGAGGTCCGCCTTGCGCTTCTTTCCGGGGGTGACGACCGAGACGTTCGTGTAGGCGCTGCGTCCCTCCTCGTCGACGGCCCCCACGACGTGGCGGCCGTCGGGGACGCGGTGAAAGAAGGTCTCGTTGGGCAGGGCCGAGCCGATGTACGTCCCGTCCAGGTACCACCAGACCCTTCCGACGGCGCCCTCCGCCCTCATCGGGATCCTCTGCCGCAGGTCCAGCGGGGCGGAGGTGTAGACGGCCTCCGCGATGGGGGATGTGATGGAGAGCACGGCGCGCCTTTGAATCTGCTCCTGCGGCGTCTCCCTCGAGGAGAACTCGGCGGGCAGCATCAGCGTCGGCTGTCCCCGCCGGATGACGTGGAGGCTGCAGGGCATCGTCTGAGTGACCCCCTCGATCGACCAGTCCAGCCGGGTTGACGTGCAGGCCGCGGTGGGCGGTTGGCCGGAGAGCGCGCATACGGTGCGCAGGACGAGCCCGGCCGGTTTGCCGTACCAGAACGACCTTGGCGAGGTCGTTCGGAGAAGTTTGACGGCGACGGGAGCGGCGGCCCTGGCCCCCACCAGCCCCGGCCAGGGGTTCCCCTCGGGGTTGCCGACCCACACGACGGCCGTGTAGTCGGGGGTCCAGGCCGCGCTCCACGCGTCCCGAAGCCCATAGGAGGTGCCCGTCTTCAGGGCGACGCGCCAGTACTGCCCCAGGGTTTCCCGCGAGAACGTCGTCAGCCGGCTCCTGTTGTCGAGGATGTCGCTGACGATCCAGCAGGCGGCCTCCGAGGCCATTCGGGTCCCCCCCGGAGGAAGTGGCGATGAGGTGAGGCTCAGGGGGCGGTGGCATCCCAGCGACGCCAGGGCCGTGTATGCCTCGAGGGCCTCCAGGACGGTGACCTCGCAGCCGCCCAGGATGAGGGAATCGCCGTAGTGTGTGGCCGGCTGCGTGAGATGGGCCAGGCCGCACTCCCGCATCAGCTGCAGTACCCGATCGGGGCCCGCCAGACGCAGGACGCGCACCGCCGGGGCGTTCAGGGACTCGGCAAGGGCGACCCGGGTACTGACGGCCCCGCGATAGCTCAGGTCGAAGTTGCGCGGGGCCCGCCCCGAGAAGGCCATGGAGGAGTCCGCCAGAAGGGAGGAGGCGGTCAGAGACCCTCGATCGATGGCGGAGAGATAGGCAAAGGGCTTCAGGAGGGAACCCGGCGAACGGGGAGCCCGTCCGCAGTCCACCCAGGCGTTGCGGTTCCCGTCCCCGAACCGCGCGTTGCCCACCCACCCGACGAGCCGGGCCGTCCGGTTGTCCACAATCCCGGCTGCCAGGGTGACCTCGCGGGGCAGGTCCGAAAGGGATTGACGGAGCAGGGACTCCAGCTTCGTCTGGATCTCCAGGTCCAGGGTGGTGTCGATCCTGCCGTCGCCGTCTCCCGTGGCCCCGTCCTCCAGGACGAGCTCCGCGAAGTGGAAGGCGCGCAGGGGAGGGGCACAGCGGCGATGGGGTAGGTCCTCCAGGAGCGCCCTTTGAGCCGTATCCGAGGTAAGGACGCCCCGATCCCTCAGGAATCGGATGACGGTGTCCCGACGGCGCCGCGCCGCCTCGGGCCGGAGGTCGGGGCGGTACAGGGTGGGGCCCTTCAGCATCCCGATCATCAGGCATGCCTCCCCCGGGGAGAGCTTGAGGGCCGGCTTGCCGAAATAGAGCAGGGACGCGGCCTGCACGCCCCGGATGTTGCCGCCGAAGGGCGCCTGATTCAGATAGTTCTCCAGAATCTTTTCCTTCGTCATCACCCGTTCCAGCTTTATGGCCTGGATGAACTCCCGGACCTTGGTCCCCAGGCTGCGGGCCCTCCGCGCCGGGACCGCCGGGCCCCGTTCGGACGGCTCCCTCCCGGACGACTCTCCCTTTGATGGTTCTCTCTCAGATGAGGGTTCTCTCTCAGATATGGAAAGACGTATGAGCTGGCTGGTTATGGTGGAGGCCCCGGAGACGACGCGCCGGGCGGCGATGTTCTGAGCTGTGGCCCTCAGGAGCGCCAAGGGGTCGATGCCGGGATGCCTGTAGAACCGGCCGTCCTCGACGCCGACGGCGACCAGCGGCAGCCATTTCCCCATCTCGGAGAGCGGGATGGGGATCTGCCACTCCGAGTTCGAGGAGAGCCGGAGGTGGAAAAGGCGTCCCCGGGCGTCATAGAGGGCGGGGGACGCCTCGATGTGGGTCACCTGTTCCGGATCGAGGGGGATGAGGAGATACAGAAGGACGAATGCCGCGATCCCCGAGAGGAGCGCCGCCAGAAGAAAGAACAGGAACGCGCGAAGGCGTCCTCGTGCGCGGATGGGATTTTTGACCTGCATGGAATTCCTCTTCATTTTATGGTAGGGGCATAAGGTAAGTGCATTGGATCCGATTCTTTATGTTTCCCTTTCAATTTCATTGTGTCTTATTGCGGCTTTCTGGGGGTCCCCTGGGCGTTGACCGAGGCGATGTCGCGGGTGAAGTAGGCGATGTTGTGGCTGTGGTCGCCGATGCGCTCGAGGTTGCTCAGGATGTCGATGAAGTGGACGCCCTTCTCAGGATCGCATTCCCCCCGGTTCAATCGGTCGATGTGGTTCCTGCGGTACCGTTTTTCCTGGCTGTCGATGCGGTCCTCGAGGTCGTGGATGACGTAGTCCGCCTTGACCGTGTCCTCGATCTTGAGGGATAAAAGGGCGCAGGAGACGGCCTGCTCCGCCGTGTCGAACATGTCCCAGAACTCCTGGGTGGCTCGTTCGGAAAAATGGGAGCCGTCGTCGAAGCGTATCGCGCTCAGCTCCATGAGGTTCTCGAGATGGTCCCCCACCCGTTCAAGGTCGCCCGAGGCGTTGACGTAGCAGCCGAGGACCGTGGAGACCTCCCCGGAGAGCCCCCGCTGCCAGATTTCCGAGGCGTAGGAGGAGATGGCCTTGTTGATCTCGTTGACGCTCTTCTCCTGGTCCGAGAACTGCGGCATCAGGGATTCGATGTCCCGCTCCGTATAGGCCCGGCGGACGATACGGAGCATGTTCTGGACGATATCGCCCATGTGCATCAGCTCGTCCTTGGCGGCCTCGACGGCCGCCGCCGGAGAGGCGTCGAGGAGCTTCTTGTCCAGGTAGAACACCCTGGAGGTCGACGCGGGCTCCGTGATGGGCAGGATCGCCTGGACCAGCCGGGCGAATTGGGAGGCGAAGGGGATGAAGAGGATGGTGTTGACGACGTTGAATATCGTGTGGGCGTTGGCGAGCTGGCGCCCGACGTCCGAGGCCGTTTGGACGACCACGAATTTGTAGAAGGGGAGGAATGAGAGGAAGATGGCGACGCCGAAGAGGTTGAAGAGCACGTGGGCGGCGGCGGCCTGTTTCGCGTAGCGGTTGGTCCCGAGGGCGGCCAGCACGGCCGTGATGGTGGTGCCGATATTGTCCCCCAAGATGATGGGGATGGCTGCGTCGATCCCCAGAAGCCCCTGCGAGGCCATGGCGATCGTGAGCCCGATGGTGGCGGCACTGGATTGCACGATCATGGTCAGGATCATGCCGGCCACAACCCCGTAGAGCGGGTTGGAACTGAGAAAGAGCAGCAGTTCCCCATGGGATGCCATGAAACGGGTGGCGCTCTCCATGGTCTGCATTCCCAGAAAGAGAAGCCCGAAGCCGACGACCCCGTTCCCGAAGTAGCGCTGCTTTTTCGACCTGCCGAAAAGGGCCAGGGCGACCCCCAGGGCGATGAAGGGGAGGGCGAAGTCGTTGATCTTGAAGGCGATGATCTGGGCCGTCACGGTCGTGCCGATGTTCGCCCCCATGATGATGCCGATGGCCTGCTTCAGGGTCATCAGCCCGGCGTTGACGAAGCTGACGGTCATCACGGTCGTCCCGCTGCTGCTCTGGATGAGGACCGTGACGAGGCTTCCCACGAAGACACCGCGGAGCGGCGTCTTCGTCAATGTCCCGATCAGGTGGCGCATACGGTCCCCCGCTATGAACTGCAGGGCCTCGCTCATCAGCTTGATTCCATAGAGAAAAAGGCCTACGCCGCCGGCTGCGTGAAGCAATACGGATGAGTCCACGAATGATTTACCCCCAAACCGATGTCGTCCCCTGCCCGGGAATACGTTCCTGCAAAATCTCCTCCATATCTCTTCTCTATATATCCAGAAGTATAACATTCTTTGAGGTCGGGTGTCCCATCCCAATGCCTTGGGCCGGCTCCCATGTTCGGAGAGGGCTGCCCTGGACCTCAGGGGCAAAGGGACCTAAGCCCTCGTTTTTTGAGCCTTAAGTCCCTTCAGCTATTTTACGCAAGTGATATTGTAGGGTAAAATGTCATAAAGTGAAAGTAAGTAGGAAGAAGTGGGAAAAGAGGAGCGGCGGTGAGATGCCTTCATGTTGATGGGGACCTTTGAGCATCGTCTGGACACGATGGCTCGCCATGCTTCTCGAGCTGACGGGGGGCGGTGCTGAGGCATGACGCACGAGCCGGTCCTGTTGCAGGAGATGATGGGGTTCCTGGCCCCGTTGTCGGAGAGGAAGGACGGCGCCAGGGTCCTTGACGGGACGCTGGGGCTGGGGGGGTATTCGGAGTCGATCCTCGAGGCTTTTCCGGGGGTGCGGGTCCTGGGGCTGGACCGTGATCTCAGTGCGATATCCCATTCGGAGCAAAGGCTCGAGCGTTTTGCCCCGAGGTTTCGTGCGGTGCACGGCCGCTTCGGGGAGATGGGGACCATCCTGTGGGATGAGGCCCCGTTCGACGCACTGGTGTTCGATCTCGGGGTCTCCAACATGCAGCTGACGGAGGCGGAGCGGGGGTTTTCCTTCCAGCATGACGGGCCGCTGGACATGAGGATGGACCCTCATGGAGACGCCCCGACCGCGGCGGAGGTCCTGATGCGGGAGGACGCCGGAGAGCTTGCCAGGATCTTTTGGGAGTACGGCGGCGAACGCTATTCCCGTCGGATCGCCGCGCGCGTCGAGGCCGAGAGGCGCAGGGGAATACGGATCGAGACGACGGGGCAGTTCGTCGCCCTGATCCGGGAGCTCCTTCCGGCTCCGGTCCAGAGGAAGATGGGGATCCACCCAGCGCGGCGCGTCTTCCAGGCACTTCGGATCTACGTCAACGACGAGCTGGGAGAGCTCGAGTCCATGCTGTCGGCCCTGCCGGGCCTGGCGGCGAGGGGGGCCGTCGTCGTGATCGTCTCCTATCACTCCCTGGAGGACAGGATCGTCAAGCATCGGTTCCGGGCCTGGGAGAAGGGGGAGGGACGGGGCAGGGTCCTGACCCGCCATCCGATCCAGCCCGGCACGGAGGAGACGGAGCGGAACTTCAAGGCCAGGAGCGCCAAGCTCAGGGCGTTTTCTTTCTTTTAATGTGACTTATAAAGGGAACTTATGGACACAGCATCGCACAGCATCTACGGACGGGGGCTGTAACTTATGGGGAGAGTCAACAGGCTACGGGCAATGAGAAGGCACTTTATGGCGGTGGTCGTGTTTGGCCTGCTCGTGCTTTTGGCGCTGGGGGCGCTGCGTTACGAAGTAGGCTGTCTGGCGTATCGCCTCGACAACCTGAACCGGGCTATCGGAAGGTACTCCCTGGAGGAGACCGCCCTGAGGCAGGAGCTCTCCGGCCTTGTGGCCCCTATCAGGATCTACAGTTACTGCAAGGAGCAGCTTGGGATGGAGAAGGTTCGGGTAGCGGAGACCATCCTTGTCCGGCCCCGCGATGGAGCTTTGACCGCCGAGGGCGTTTCGGGGCCGGCGAAGGGCTGGCGTTCGAGGGTCGCCTGGATCCTCGGGGAGAGGAACTGAGCGGAGGATGGGGCTCCATGCGAAAGGTCCGGGGACGCGGGCCCTGCGAGAGGGGCGCTGACTCTTGAGGCGGCGCCTTTTCAGTCCGTGGGCCCTGTTCGTCGTGCTGTTCGCGCTGTTGGCCCGGACGCTGGTCGAACGTCATTGCTATCCGGACCCCAGGGTGCTCCAGCAATCCCAGCAGCAGTACTGGAGGCGGGTTCCCGTCAAGGCGAATCGGGGCATCATCCAGGATTCCAAGGGCAACGCCCTGGTGATCCCCGAGATGGTGTCCAGTTTCGCCGTCGATCCGAAGCTCCTGGACTCCGCCGATCTCCCGGCCCTTCGCAGCGTGTTCTCCGATGATGTCGTGGGAAAGCTGCAGCCGAACGGCGAGGGGCGTTTCGTCTGGCTGAAGCGCAAGGTGTCGAGGGAGGAGGCGCAGAAAATCCTGGCGCTGGACATACGGGCCGTCCGCGATATTGGAGAGCAGGAACGGCGCTATCCCAACGGGAGCCTCCTGGCTCACGTGCTGGGGTTCTGCGACATCGACAACCGCGGCCAGGCCGGAATAGAGCAGTCGTGGAACTCCGTCCTTTACGACCCTCCGGGGCACCGCATCATCATCCGGCGTCCGGGGGGCCATTCGATCGGCCTGGGCGGGGACGAACCGGAGCGGAGCCACGTCATGCCCGTCGTGACCCTGACCGTCGATAGCCGGATGCAGTATGTGGTCGAAAAGCACCTCGATAAAATCGCGTCGGGCAACGGGGCGAAGTGGGCGGCAGCTATCTGTATGGATCCCTGGACGGGCGCGATCCTGTCCATGGCCAGCTGGCCTCCCTTCGACCCACGGGTCCGGGAGGGGTTCCGAGGGGAACTGCTCTCGAACAACGCCGTCAGCCGCAGCTACGAACCGGGTTCTACGTTCAAGCCCATTTATATGGGCATAGCCCTGGAACAGGGCTGGGTGCGGACGGACGAGACCTTTCACTGTCCGGCCCGTCTCAAGGTCGCCGACGGTTACGTAACGGAGGCCTACCCCAGGGCGATGGGGAACATCAGCACGGCTCAGCTCATCGTCAAATCCTCCAATGTGGGGATGGCTCAGATCGGCATCCGGTCCGAGAAGGTCAAGATGTACGAGACCCTCTGGAGCTGGGGGTTCGGCTCGGCGAGCGACATCGAGCTGCCGGGGGTCGCGAGCGGAATCCTGCCCTTCCCCGAGCAGTGGCGCGGCGTTGTCCCCGCCAACATCGCCATTGGCCAGGGGCTGGCCATCACGCCGCTGCAGCTGATCAACGCCATGGCCGCCGTCGTGAACGGGGGGAAGCTGATGAGCCCCTATATCGTCAAGGAGGCCGTGAACTCGTCGGGGGAGGTCGTCTACAGGGGGGAGCCCCGCGTGATGCGGGAGGTCCTCACCCCAGAGACGGCGCAATGGCTGCGAGGGACGATGCGGTCCGCCGTGCTCGAGGGGACCGGAAAGGGAGCGAACACCGCCATCACCGAGCTGGCGGGGAAGACCGGAACCGCCCAGGTCGCGGAGTCCGGGAAGTACAGCAAGAACCGCTACGTCGCGTCCTTCATCGGTTTCTGGCCCTATGAAAAGCCGCGCTACCTCATGCTCCTGTCCATAGGGGAGCCCACGAGCGGACGCTACTACGGAGGCGAACTGGCCGCCCCCTCCTTTCGGGCCATCGTCGAGGAGATGGCGGAGGTCGAATATTATGCCCCGGGAAAGAATGATCGGTCATGAGTGTGAATTTTTCCAGCCTGATTGAGCTCGTTCGGGAGATGGGCCTCCTTCGGGAGGCCGAGGGGGCCGGGGGGAACCCTCGGATAACGGACGTCGTGTCCGACAGCCGGAGCGTTCGTCCGGGGACCCTGTTCTGCTGCATTCGGGGCGAGAGGAGCGACGGGCACGACTACATTCCCATGGCCCGGGAGCTTGGGGCCGCGGCCCTGCTCTGCGAGCGGCCCGTCGACGCCGGGCTTCCGTCCGTCGTGGTCCCGTCCGTGCGCGAGGTCATGGGCGAGGTCTCCGCCGCCGTATACGGGAATCCGTCGGAGGGGCTGCTGATGGTGGGGGTCACGGGGACGAACGGCAAGAGCACGACGACCTACGTCCTGCGCAGCATCCTGGGCGCTGCCGGGATACGCTCCGGGCTCCTGGGCACGATCGTAGAGAGCGACGGGGTGAGGGAGAGGGACGCGGACCGGACGACCCCCGAGAGTTGCATTATACAGCGCCGGCTTGCGGAGATGGTCCGGAACGGATGCAGTGCCTGCGTGATGGAGACCTCCTCCCACGGGCTCTTCCTGGGGCGCCTGAGGGGGTGTCGCTTCGACGTTCCACTCTTTACGAACCTGAGCCCCGAACATCTGGATTTCCACAAGGATATGGAGCACTATTTCCAGGCCAAGCGGCTCCTGTTTTCGCGCTACGCACGGCCCGGGTTCGAGGGGGCCGCCAACGCGGACGACCCCTACGGGCGCCGGCTGCTGGAGGATTTTCCGGAGAATATGCGGGGGTTCGCCCTCGCCTCCGACACCTTTGCGCGTGTGATGGAGTTCCGGACCGGCCTGGAGGGGACCTCCATGACGGTGTCGATGCGCGGCTTCCCGGACCTGCATCTGCAAAGCCCTCTCGTGGGGAACTTCAACGTCTGGAACGTGCTGGCGGCGGTAACGGCGCTGCGGGGGCGTGTGGAGGACGAGGCCGTGGTCTGCGGTGTCGCCGCGGTCCCGCAGGTCCCCGGACGCCTCGAGAGGCATTCCCTGCCGAACGGCGCCTGCTGCTTCATCGATTTCGCCCACACCCCCGAGGCCCTGAAGAACGTCCTTACCGCGGCCCGGACACTCTGCCCGGGCCGCCTGATATCGGTCTTTGGGCATGGGGGGGGGCGCTATCCTCTCAATCGCCCCGCCCTCGGCAGGGTCGCCGCCGGCCTGGCCGACCTTGTGATCGTGACCATGGACAACCCGAGGGACGAGGACCCCGCGGAGATCGCGGAGGGAATTGTCGGAGGAGTCCAGGAGTCGGGCGGTGCACGGCATCAGGTTATCCTGGACCGCAGGGAGGCCGTCCGCACCGCTTTGAGCGTGGCCGCTCCCGGGGACGTGGTGGTGGTATCGGGGAAGGGCCCGGAGCGGTACCTGGAGATGCGCGGGGAGAGGATGCCCTACAATGATGCGGAGACGGTGGATTCCTGGATTCGTTCCTCCAGGGGCGACCATTGAAGCTGGATGTGGAAGCTTGATGTGGAAGCCGGACGTGCAGGCCCTCGGCGGATGGGATGGCCGTCCGGTTTGCTGATTCGAGGGGGGAAGACGATGGAGGAGAGAGCCAGGCTTTCCGTGGGCGAGATGTTTGCCCTGATCGGTGCGGAGGTGGAGCGGGGAGTCGAGGGGCTCCCCTTTCCCGCTCATGTTGCGACCGACAGCCGCGACGTAGAGCGGGGGGGCGTCTTCGTCGCCCTGGAGGGGGAGCGGACGGACGGCCATCGGTACATCCCTCAGGCGCTCGAGAGGGGCGCGGCCCTGATCGTCGTGCGGCGCGGCAAGCGTCCCGAGGACCCCGCCGTTCCCTGCGTCGAGCTGGAGGACCCCGAGCGGGACCTGGCCCGGCTGG
>CAUPUB010000023.1:0-27243 GCA_963514535.1 uncultured Fretibacterium sp. | reverse complement strand
GTATGGGGCGAAGCCCCATCAGGAATCTGGAGTAGGCCGACGATTCCACATTTCAACAAAAGAAATCCCTCCAGATCCGAACGGAACACGCGCCGGCACCGCGGCGCCGGCCATTCGTTCCCGGTCTCTTGTGACGGTAACATTTCACTTCTCTTATTATAGCGTTATACGCCCGACCCGTCCGCCTCCGGCCTCAGCGACTCCCTCAGTCGCCGCAGGACCAGGGCGAGGAACGTCAGGGCCACCAGGCTGCCGAGGAAGGCCGCGAGGGACTGGAACCACCAGATATACTGCGGGGCGAACCACAGGAAAAAGAGCCAGGCCGTGGAGATGCGGAAGACGATGGAGCGCAGGATCTGGACGATCGTCCCGTAGAGCGACTGTCCGATGCCGACGAAGAACGCGCCGACAAGGATCAGAAAGACGCTGCACGGATAGGAGGGCGCGGACGCCCTGATGGCCCGGACGGCCATCTCGGCCGTCTCCTGCGAGGGGCGGAAGATCCCCAGGAAGAGCCTTGGCCAGACGTAGATGACCGCACCGATAGAGCTCATCAGGATCATGCCCAACAGGAGCGCGGAGCGCAGTCCCGCGGTCATGCGGTCCAGGTCCCGCCTGCCGTAGTTGTAGGCGACGTAGGGGATGAGCGCCATGTAGAGGCCGAAGAGGAAGTTGAACGCCAGGTCCTCCACCCTCATACCCAACATCCAGGCGGAGACCGCGCGGTGTCCGTAGTGCATCAGGATGCTGTTGGTCCCGCCCATCCCCAGGGCCACGCTGGCCGTCGTCAGGGCTATGGGGACGCCGATCCGGAGGATGGGACCCCACCAGGCGCAGAGCTCCGTCCTGGGATGGAGCAGGGGCGGCACGGGGATGGCGCTGATGCGCGGCATCTTCCTCAGGAGGTAGAGCACCGAGACGACCCGCGAAAGGCAGGTTGCGGCGGCCGCGCCCGATATGCCCCAGCCGAACGTGAAGATGAAGAGCGGATCAAGGAGCATGTTGACCGTATTCGCGAGGGCGATAGCCTTGAAGGGTGTCAGAGTGTCCCCCTGGGCGCGGGCGGTGGTGTTGGCGATGTAGGTGTAGCCGATGAACGGCAGCATGATCGGCGTCCAGAGGTTGTAGAGCCAGCACAGCCGCAGCAGCTCGGGGTCGCCCCCGGCCCCGAGCGTCCCGAACAGGGCGCCCGATACCGGGGGCAGGAGCATTGGCACGGACAGAAGGCAGATGAGGTAGAGCAGGGCCAGGGCGCTGCGCGCGACGTGCCGGGCGGTATCGGGGTCATGCTGCCCCAGATGGCGACCCATGAGGGCGGCCGCGCCGCCACCCACACACTCGAGTGTGGCGAAGGCGCACAGGTTGACGGGCAGGTTGAAGGACATGGCGGCCATGGGCAGCTCACCCAGCCAGGAGACGAAGATGGTGTCCACCAGCCCCAGCAGGGTGTTGAACAGGAAGAGCCCCACCGAGGGCACGGCCAGGACGATCAGCGCCCTCATGGGGCTGTCGTTCTCGAGGTCGGCGCGGCCGGAGAGAAGGGACGCCCAGGGGCGGGGGGAAACGGCTTCTTGAATCTTCGGCAGCTCGGTCATGCGTTTCCTCCCGAATGAGAATGTAATGCAAAAACAGGGGGCGCCCATCCTCGCTCGCGGCCGGGGGGGAGGAGGAATCGTCGGGCCAGGCCATTATAGCGCATTCCCCGTGTTCCGCGTCCCTTGACGGGGACGGGAAGCGATACGCTATAATAACCGGACGAGGGGAGATTTTGCGCGTGGTCTCGGATGGCCGGGGAGCGGAGGGCAGAGGCCGTCTTGAGAAAACCATGCGATTTAGGAGAAAAGCTGATTTAACCTTTCCAGGGGGGCGAGTACTTGAGTTCCACTGACAAAAAATATCTCGTGGGGGCCGAGGTCTGGACGGGTACGGGGCAACGCCTGAGGAAGGGCGTCATCGTCCTGGAGAATGGCCGTATCGCCCAGGTGGGGGAGGACGTCCCCGTTCCGTCGGGGGCCGACGTCGCCGATCTCGGAGGGTGCCTCGTCACACCGGGGCTGATCGACGCCCACGTCCACATGGGGACCTACAACGAGGGGTTCCCCGAGGACATGCAGGACGCCAACGACATGGTGGAACCCGTGCTGCCCCAGCTTCGTATTCTCGACGGCCTCTATCCCGGGGACACGTCCTTTTCCGACGCCCTCTCGGGCGGCGTGACCTGCGTGCAGACGTTGCCGGGGAGCGGTAACGTCATCGGCGGTCAGGGAATGGTGGTCAAGACGAAGCCCGACATCGTGGAGAGGATGGCGGTCCTGCCGTGCTCCGCGATGAAGGCCGCCTTGGGGGAGAACCCGGTGCGCGTCTACAATTCCAAGGGCAAGCTGCCGAACACCCGCATGGGGAACGCCTGGCTGATGCGCGACGCCTTCGTGAGGGCGCGGAACTACGGGGCGAAGCGTGATGCCGCGGCAAAGAAGGGGGAGCCCTTCGACCGCGACCTGGGGCTGGAGGCGCTTCTCTCCGTCCTGGACGGGACGATGCCGTTCCGGGTCCACTGTCATCGCCTGGACGACATCCAGACGGCGGTCCGCATCTCCGAGGAGTTTTCCCTGCGCTACACCATCGAGCACTGTACGGAGGGACACCTCATCGCACCCTGGCTGGCGGAGAAGAAGGTCTTTGCCGCCGTGGGGCCGACGCTCTCGTCGAAACCCAAGATAGAGCTCCGCAACAAGTCCTGGGATACGCCCGTGACACTCTGGAGGGCCGGGGTCCACTTCTGCATCATCACGGACCACCCGGTCATCCCCATCGAGCATCAGATCGTCTGCGCCTCTCTGGCCGTGAAGGCGGGGCTGCCCCCGGACGAGGCGCTCAGGGCGGTGACCCTGTATGCCGCCGAGCATCTGGGGCTGGAGAAGCGGATGGGGTCCATCGAGCCCGGCAAGGACGCCGACCTGGTGGTCTGGGACGGGGACCCTCTGGATGCGCGGACGCACGTCGTCAAGACCTTCATCGACGGCGCGGAGGTCTACAGCCGCTGAGGGGCTGTGCCTTTTGAGTTTTCCATCCCTCCGGGCTCGGGGGGAAAATGAAAAGAGGAGAGGATAGCGTTGAAGAAGAATAATTTCGTGTTGCTGCTCGTGGTGCTGGTCCTTGCGGTTGGAGGGTTTATGTACTTCAAGTCCCAGGAACAGCCGGTGGAACCCGCTGCGTCCGAAAGACAGCCGGCGGCCAAGGAACAGCGGGACACGCTGGTCGTGGCCGACCAGTACGACGCGACCATGTTCGATCCCATCCGCCACAACGATTACCCCAGTTCCCGCGCCTGTCGTCAGGTCTACGACACCCTCATCTTCCTGAACGACGACGGCTCCTTCCGCCCCGGCCTGGCCGAGAAGTGGGAGTTCGTCTCCGACACGGCGTACAAGATGTACCTCCGCAAGGGCGTGAAGTTCCACAACGGCGAGGAGCTGAAGGCGGAGGACGTCAAGTTCTCGCTGGAGCGCGCCACCACGGACCTGGGTGCTCACATCAAGACTTATTCCCAGGACCTGGATAACGTCGAGGTCCTGGACGACTATACGGTCGTCCTGCACCTCAAGAAGGTGAACTTCCCCTTCTTTGCCTCCCTGGCCCACAGCTGGGGCTCCATCGTCAACAAGAAGGAGGTCGAGGCCCAGGGCGAGAACTACGGTACGCCCGCCGGTACGGCGGTCGGCACCGGTCCCTTCAAGTTCGTGAGCTGGCAGAAGAGCGACCGGTACACCCTGGAGCGCTTCGACGACTACTGGGGCGAGAAGGTGAAGTTCAAGACCCTTGTGCTTCGTTCCATCCCGGAGCCGACGGGGCGCACGGTCGGACTTGAGACCGGCGAGGTGGACATCGCCTACCCCATGATCAACAACGACATCTCGCGCATCGAGGAGAACGAGGCGTTGGTCCTCCAGCGTAAGCCCCTGGCCTCCACCACCTACATGGGCTTCAACACGACCAAGAAGCCCTTCGACGACCCCCGCGTGCGCAACGCCTTCAGCGCGGCGCTCGACACCGTGGGCATCCAGAAAGCCGTCTTCCGCGGCGTGGGGAAGACGCCGCGGACACTGATTCCGTCCGGGATCAAGTACTCCATCGACGCCGAGCTCCCGGTGCACTCGCAGGACGTTGAGGCGGCCAGGAAGCTCTTCGCGGAGGCCGGAGTCGACCCCAAGGGGTTGAAGCTCGAGATCTGGACCAACGAGCGTAAGGAGCGCGTCGATATGGCGACGATCATCCAGGCTCAGCTCAAGGAGCTGGGCATCGACGCCGAGATCAAGGTCCTGGAGTGGGGGGCTTATATCCAGGGCCTGCAGAAGAAGAGTCACGACCTGTTCCTCCTGGGCTGGGGGCTCTCCGTTCCCGACCCGGACTACGCCGTGGCCGGCCTGCTCGAGACCGGGGCGGGCACGAACTACACCTTCTTCAACGACGCGAAGCTGGATGAGCTGCTGTCCAAGGGGCGGTCCATGCCCGACGGCCCGGACCGCGAGAAGGCCTACAAAGACATGCAGCTCTACATCAACGAGCAGTGCCCGATGATCCTTCTGCATAACGACGAGTCCCTCGTTGGGGTCCAGAAGTCCGTCAAGGGGTTCATCAGCAGTCCCTTCGACGTTCACACCTTCGCCACGGCCTATTTCGAGGAGTAGCGCGCGCTTGAACGTCCCCGGGACAGAAAGTTTTTTGTCCTTCGAGGGGTTTTCGATCGGCAGGGAGGGCTTTCCTTACCCTCCCTGCCGACGTGTCTGAGCGACCTGATTTCAATTCTAAATCACCCGTATACTTCGTTGTTTTTGCTCGCCTTGCTCGACGTACTTTTTTGTACGCCTTCGCTGCGTCTCGCAAAAGCCGCCTTGTCTACGAATGATTTAGAAATGGAATGATACGTAAAGATTGATCCTTGAGCCGTCCAGAAGGCACTGTATATGAACGGTCCGGGGACTAGCATAACGATAGACGTTGCATGAGATGGAAAGGAAGGATGTTTCGCGATGCTACGATACATCGTTCGCCGTGTCCTGTTCCTGATCCCCGTCCTGCTCGGCGTGGCCTTCTGCGTCTTCACCCTGCTCTACCTGACGCCCGGCGACCCGGCGCGCATGATTCTGGGGGACCTGGCCACCGAGGATGCGGTCCAGGAGTTCCGCAACCGCGAGGGGCTGAACGACCCCTTTTTGGTGCAGTTCGGAAACTATATCTGGAAGGCCGTGACGAAGGGGGACATCGGCCGCTCCTACGTCACCAAGCGGTCGGTTGCCCAGGAGGTCCTGGCGGCCTTTCCCGCCACCCTGGAGCTCTCGGCCCTGGCGATGGTGATCGCCATCCTGGTGGGGCTCCCCTGCGGGATACTCTCCGCGATCAAGCAATACTCGGTCTTCGACACCGTCACGATGATCTTCGCCATGATCGGCCTGTCCATGCCGGTCTTCTGGCTGGGCCTTTTGCTCATCCTGCTCTTCTCGGTGCACCTGCGCTGGCTGCCCTCCTCCGGGTTTGGCACGTTCAAGGCCATGATCCTGCCGGCCGTCTCGCTGTCGGCCCAGGCTATATCCATGGTGACGCGCATGACGCGTTCCTCGATGTTGGAGGTCATCCGCGCCGACTACATCCGCACCGCCCGTGCCAAGGGACAGAAGGAGTCCGTCGTGATCTGGGTACATGCACTGCACAACGCGCTGATCCCCGTGGTAACCCTCTGCGGACTGCAGTTCGGACATCTGCTGGCGGGGGCGATCCTGACGGAGTCCATCTTCGCCATCCCCGGCATCGGCCGCCTCATGGTCACCTCGATCATGCAGCGCAACTACCCCGTGGTCCAGGGCGGGGTGCTCTTCATCGCGATCGCCTTCAGCATTGTGAACCTTCTGGTCGATCTGGTCTACGCCTACATCGACCCGCGCATCAAGGCACAGTATAAGTAGGGAGGAGACATCATGACGAACGCCAATACGGATGCCCTGGATACTCCCGTGAAAGGCACGGGGCGCAGGCGGCGCGGTCCCTTCGCCGAGGTTCTTTTCCGGCTGAGCAAAAGCCCTCTGGCCATGTTCGGCCTGGCGATCATTC
The DNA here is from genome assembly GCA_963514535.1 of uncultured Fretibacterium sp. GTDB lineage: Bacteria > Synergistota > Synergistia > Synergistales > Aminobacteriaceae > CAJPSE01. The sequence goes on along the minus strand of CAUPUB010000023.1, from coordinate 21,138 downwards.
TGCTCCTGGTCTTCTGCGCGATTTTCGCCGATGTCCTGGCCCCTTACGACTTCGCGAAGCAGAATCTGGATCACAAGTTCGAGACCCCGTCCGCGGAGCACTGGCTGGGCACGGACGAGTTTGGGCGCGACATCCTGAGCCGTCTGATCTTCGGCGCCCGCGTCTCCCTGCAGGTCGGCTTCATCGCCGTGGGCATCGCCCTGGTCGTTGGGGGAATGCTGGGGGCGACTGCCGGCTACTACGGTGGCTGGATCGACAACGGGATCATGCGCGTGATGGACGTGCTGCTCTCCATCCCCCAGACCCTGCTGGCCATCGCTATCATCGCTGCCCTCGGACCCAGCCTCATGAACCTGATGATCGCGGTGGGCGTCTCGGCGGTGCCGACCTACGCCCGCATCGTGCGCGGATCGGTGCTCTCCATTCGTGGCATGGAGTTCGTCGAGGCGGCGCGGTCCGTCGGCAGCTCCGACCTGCGCATCATCCTGAAGCACATCATCCCCAACAGCATGGCCCCGATCATCGTCCAGTCCACGCTGGGCGTAGCCTCGGCGATCCTGAACGCGGCGGGGCTCTCCTTCATCGGGCTGGGCATCCAGCCGCCCAACCCCGAGTGGGGCGCCATGCTCTCCGGCGGTCGGCAGTACATCCGGGACTCCCCGCACCTGACGCTCTACCCCGGGCTTGCGATCATGTTCACGATCCTCGCGCTGAACTTCCTGGGCGACGGCCTGCGCGACGCGCTGGACCCGAAGCTGAAGCGCTGAAGCTGGCGGAGGGGAGGAACCAAGTCAATGGAAAGGCAAAATCTGGAAAGGCCGAATCTGGAAAGAATCAAGAACAAGACGGACCTCCTGCTGGAGGTCAAGGACCTGACGATCCAGTACGTGACGGACAGCGGGACGGTGCACGCGGTGGAGGGCCTGGATCTCCAGCTGGGGCGTGGGGAGACCCTGGGCTTCGTCGGCGAGACGGGCGCGGGCAAGACGACCACGGCACTTGGCATCATGCGCCTGATCCCCTCTCCGCCTGGTGTGGTGCGGTCCGGGGAGATCCTCTTCGAGGGGGAGGACCTGCTGGGGAAGAGCGAGGCGGAGATGCGCGCCATCCGCGGTGGGAAGATCGCGATGATCTTCCAGGACCCGATGACGAGCCTCAACCCCGTTATGACGGTGGACCGGCAGATCGCCGAGATGATCCGGCTGCACCGGAACGTATCCGAGGCGGAGGCATTGAAGCAGGCGGGGGACATGCTGGAGCTGGTGGGCATCCGGCGCGAGCGGATGCACGACTATCCGCACCAGTTCTCCGGCGGTATGAAGCAGCGCGTGGTGATCGCCATCGCCCTTGCCTGCGACCCCGGGCTTTTGATCGCGGACGAGCCGACCACGGCGCTGGACGTGACCATCCAGGCCCAGGTCCTGGAGCTGATGAAGAGGCTGAAACAGCAGTTCAACGCCTCGATGATCCTTATCACGCATGACCTTGGGATCGTCGCGGACATCTGCGACAAGGTCGCGATCATGTATGCAGGCCGGGTGGTGGAGTACGCGGACAAGCGAGCCCTCTACAGCAACCCGTTGCATCCCTACACCATCGGGCTCTTCAAGTCCGTGCCGGACCTGGAGGAGGACGTCGAGGAGCTGTCGGTCATCCCGGGCCTGATGCCGGACCCGATGGAGCTCCCGTCGGGCTGCGCGTTCCACCCGCGCTGCTCCATGGCCGAGGAGTCGTGTTTCCGTGTGCGGCCGGAGGCGGTCGAGCTGGAGCCGGGGCATTTCGTGGCCTGTCCCGTGCGCGCGCGCATGATGGGGCCGGTGAGGTGACGGTGATGACGATGGACAACAGACCCTACATCCGGGTCGAGAACCTGAAGAAGTACTTCAGCACCAAGCGAGGGATGCTTCACGCCGTGGACGACGTGAGCTTCGACATCGAGAAGGGCGAGACCCTGGGGTTGGTGGGTGAGTCCGGCTGCGGCAAGTCCACGCTTGGCCGGTGCCTCATCCGCCTTCTGGACAGCACGGCTGGCAAGGTCCTGCTCCGGGACGGGGAGGGCGGCGGCTACACCGACGTGACGAAGGTGAACGCCTCCACGATGAAGGTGCTGCGCAGGAGGGTCCAGATCGTCTTCCAGGACCCCTATTCCTGTCTGAACCCCAGGCTCTCCGTCTGGGAGCTCATTGCAGAGCCCCTGATTGTCAACAGAGTCTACCGAAGCAAGGCCGAAATGCGCAGGCGCATCCGCGAGCTGATGAGCACAGTCGGCCTGGCTGAGCGGCTGGAGAACAGCTACCCGCACGAGCTGGACGGCGGGCGCCGACAGCGGATCGGCATCGCGCGGTCCCTGGCCCTGGACCCGGAGTTCATCGTTCTGGACGAGCCGGTCTCTGCGCTTGACGTCTGCATCCAGGCCCAGGTCCTGAACCTGCTGAACGAGCTCCAGCGCGAGTTCCACTACACCTACGTGTTCATCTCCCACAACCTCAGCGTGGTGAAGCACGTCTCGGACCGCATCGCGGTGATGTACCTGGGGCAGGTCGTCGAGCTCTGCAACTACAAAGAGCTCTTCACGACGGCGCTGCATCCCTATACCCAGGCGCTCCTCTCGGCCATTCCCGTGGCGCGGCTGGATGTGAAGAAGGAACGCATCATCCTGGAGGGCGACGTCCCCAGCCCCATCGAGCCCCCGGACGCCTGCCGCTTCGTGGGGCGCTGCCGGTATTGCCAGGACATCTGCCGCCGGGAGACCCCGCCCTTGCGGGAACACCTGCCCGGACATCACGTGGCCTGCCACTTCGCGGGAGGGCTGCAAAGAGGGGGTTAGCCCGATCGTCCGAGCTCGGGGCGCTGTCCTGAACCTCGCCTGTATTTTCATATGGGGTCCGGGGCTGAGGCCCCGGGTGGGGGGTATGGGGGGCGGCAGCCCCCTATTCCAATTCTCAATCATTTGTATGCTGCGTTGTTTTTGCTCACCTTGCTCGACGTACCTTTATGTACGCCTTCGCGGCGGTTCGCAAAAGCCGCCTTGCCTACAAATGATTTAGAAATGAAATTATTTATGGAGCCGTAAGGAGATGGCTGATCGATGTACTCGACGCTCGAACGTTTTCTGAAGTATGTGACCTACGACACGCAGTCCGTCCAGGATGCCCCCACCGTGCCCAGCACCCCCGGCCAGCTCGTCCTGGCCGAGGAGATGGGCGCGGAGCTGCGAGCTCTGGGCCTGAGGGACGTGGAGGTGACGGAGCACGCCTATGTTACGGCGACGCTGCCCGGCAACTCCTCGAAGAAAGTGCCCGCCATCGGCTTCATCGCGCACCTGGATACGGCGACCGAGCTGACCGGCAAGAACGTCAAGCCCCGGGTGGTGAAGGACTATGACTGCGGTGACATCGTCCTGGACGAGGCGGAGGACGTGGTGCTCTCCCCGCGGGACTTCCCCTTCCTGTATAACTACCAGGGGCAGGACCTCGTGGTGACGGACGGAACCACGCTGCTGGGCGCGGACAACAAGGCCGGCATGGCCGAGGTGATGGGTGCGCTGGACCATCTGGTGAAGCACCCGGAGATCGAGCATGGCGACGTCAAGGTCGCCTTCACCCCCGACGAGGAGGTGGGGCACCTGGCAAAACTGCTGGACATCGAGAAGTTTGGGGCGGACTTTGCCTATACGCTTGATGGCGGTCCCATCGGCGAGGTGTGCTACGAGAACTTCAACGCGGCGAACGCGACGGTGCGGATCAAGGGCCGGGCGGTGCACCCGGGGACGGCCAAGGGCATGATGCTGAGCGCGGTGACGATGGGGCACGAGTTCCTGTCGCTCTTCCCGCCCGCGGAGGTTCCTGCGGCGACGGAGTGGTACGAGGGGTTCTACCACTGCACGCGCTTCGAGGCGAGGACCGAGGCTGCCGAGCTGTACTTCATCATCCGCGACCATAACGCGAAAAAATTTGCGGAGCGCAAGGCATTCATGGAGAGGGCCGTGAAGTGGATGCGGGACAAGTACGGAGCGGACCGGTTTGAGCTGGAGATGAAGGATCAGTATTACAACATGGCCGACAAGATGGTTGGGAACATGCACGTCGTGGATACGGCGATAGAGGCGATGCGGGAGCTGGGCATCACGCCGCTCATCATCCCGATGCGTGGCGGCACGGACGGTGCGGCGCTCTCCTGGCGCGGGCTCCTGACCCCCAACCTCTTCACGGGTGGGCACAACTACCACGGCCGTTTCGAGTTCATCCCGGTGCAGGCGATGGAGAAGGCCACCGCGATGGCGCTGAAGATCCTGGAGCTGTACGTGAGGAAGGCTGGCTGAGAGTTGGACGAGGGACGCGAACGAAGGCCATGAAGAAATCCCCCCGCGCAGGCGGGGGGATTTCCGTTAAGAAGGGATGGCGGCTTGGGGAAGCCGCCATCCCTTTTGGGCTGATTTTGGGCTCAATGGGATCGGCAATACAGCGCTATCTCCTGCGGCGAATAGCGAACGCCGACAGGGCGACCAGGGCCAAAGAGCCCAATCCCGTCTCGCAGCCCCCGCTGCTGGATGATTTATTCTGCTGCGGGTTCTGGTTCCGCTGCATCTTACTTACGGGGATGCCGCCCTCGGGAAGGGAAACCGAGTGGATCCTCGAATCGCCCTCCAGGCGGTACTGGATGGCCGTAATGGCTGTGTTGGACAAGTTGTTCTCCAATACGTTGCCCGTCAGTTTCAGGCCATAGCGGCGGAGCGATCCGCCGAGCACCGCATTGTCGACCGCAAAAGTGAGGCTGGCCTTCTGTCCCTCCAGAGAGAGCTCCGTCCGCAGTGTGCCCTCGACGATATCACGCATCTTCGACTCGAGGGATGCGATCGACTGCTGCGTCTCAAAAGAGGTTGTGAGCGTGAAGTGCAGAGTCCCCGGTTTTCCGGGTTCGGGAACGACCCTGGCATTCCACCTCTCGGGGCTGATGGGAATATCGGGCAGAGGAACGTCCGAGGATTCGGGGGGCAGAGGTTGATTCGGGGCCGGAGATGGAGCCGGAGCCGGCTTCTTCGGATCGGGCTTTTGAGGCTCGTTGGGCTTGGGATCAGAAGATGCCGGAGGATTCGACGCCGATGCCTTGAACGAAACCGAAAGCGCGTGGGCTGCTGTCACGTTGTCGAGCGCGTACCTGTAGTCGCTCTTCCCCGCAGCATCCCTGACATCGGTCCCGTTGTCCGCCAGCGTGCCGATGACGAAGCCCGGATTGGCCGTGATGTCGAATGCGACGCTGTCTCCCGACGTCACCTCCGTCTTGAAAGGAGAGGTGACCGCAGCGCCCTTGTGCTTCACGCTCCCGCCCGCATTCCAGGAGACCTGGACGTCGAATTTCGTCGGAACGACGGGGGCCGACGCCCTGAACGTCACCGAAAGCGTATGGGCCGCCGTCACGTTGTTGAGTGCGTACCTGTAGTTGCTCTTTCCCGCGGCATCCCTGATATCGGTCCCGTTGTCCGTCAGCGTGCCGATGACGAAGCCCGGATTGGCCGTGATGTCGAATGCGACGCTGTCTCCCGACGTCACCTCCGTCTTGAAAGGAGAGGTGACCGCAGCGCCCTTGTGCTTCACGCTCCCGCCCGCATTCCAGGAGACCTGGACGTCGAATTTCGTCGGAACGACGGGGGCCGACGCCCTGAACGTCACCGAAAGCGTATGGGCCGCCGTCACGTTGTTGAGTGCGTACCTGTAGTTGCTCTTTCCCGCGGCATCCCTGATATCGGTCCCGTTGTCCGTCAGCGTGCCGATGACGAAGCCCGGATTGGCCGTGATGTCGAACGCGACGCTGTCTCCCGACGCCACCTCTGTCTTGAAGGGGGAGGCGACCGCAGCGCCCTTGTGCTTCACGCTCCCGCCCGCATTCCAGGAGACCTCGACGGCGAACTTCGTCGGAACGGGCACGGGCTGCTGCACGAACTCGTAGGCGCCGATGTCCGGTTTCGCGTCCGTGCGCTTATAGCCCCGCTGGTCGACGCTCACCAGATCCCGAATATTGGCGGGCAGCCCCTCCAGGGTTCCCGCATCGACGGCAATACTGTCCGAGGGCAGTGCATGAGTGAGGGTCGGCCCACCATTGTCCTCCAGGGTTCTCAGCTTCGGGTCCGCGCTGGTGACGCCTGCGCCCCCCTCCGTCCAGCCCTGGATGACGCAGTTTTTCGGCGTCAAGGTGACATTCTTCTCGTTGACTATCTCCGTGCCGTTGTCCCAGAGGATGCAGTTGATCATCGTGGGTTCACTCTTCAAGGCGTTGTATATTCCACCGCCGCTGCCCTCCGGGCTGCCCTCGACGCTGCCTCGGTTTCTGAAGAAAGTGCAGTTGATTACTTTGGGCTTGCTGCGTTCGAAGTTACACATCCCGCCGCCGAGCCCTCCCCAGGGTCTCTCTGTGACCTTATTATGAGGACTGCCCTTATCAGCCGAATTTCCAGAGAACGTGCAGTTGACCACGGTTGGCTCGCTTTGGCTGTGGTTGAACATCCCGCCTCCCTTGGCGTTGGCCCCCTTGGCCTTGTTCCCGGAGAAGACGCAGCAACTCACGGTCGGTGTGCTGCGATCGTCGTTGTACATCCCTCCCCCGCTGCCATCGCCAACGTTATTCTCGGAGAAGGTGCAGTAGGCAATCGTTGGCCTGCTTGTGCCCATGTTGAACATCCCGCCGCCATACCCCTTTAAGGCCGTATTTTCGGAGAAGGTGCAGTGGGTGACGACCGCCTCGCTCTTCTCGGCGTTGTGCATCCCGCCGCCGGAGCTGAATTGTATCGAAGTTTTGTTCCTGGAGAAGATACAATGGGAAACGAGCGGTTTCCCTCTGCCGTTGTACATTCCGCCGCCGTGGGCCCGCCCCGGCCCGGCCTCGTTGTCGGAAAAATTACACTGGGTGATGACCGGGTTGCCGCCATCGTTCAACATTCCGCCGGCGTATCCGATGTTTCCGGAGAAGGCACAGTGGGTCACGGTGGGGCTGCTGGAGCCGTTGTACATACCGCCGGCGCACTTTACCGGCTCGGACATATTGCCCGAAAAGGTGCAGTAGCTGATGACGGGATTGCTACCGTTGCTGTTGCACATTCCGGCGCCGCTGCCCATATACCGGACGGCCTTGTTGCCCGAGAATACGCAGCGCGTTATGGTCGGGGAGCTCTCGATGTTGTGCATCCCACCGGCATGGTTCTCGACTTTCCCCTTTTCACCGATACCCCCGCAGACCGTGAAACCGTCCAGGACGGCCGCGGCGGTACATTTCGAGCTCCGCACCACGGTGTAGCTGTTCTCTCCCACGATGTCCCCGGCCTTGGGCGTGGCGCCGTTCCCGTCCCTCTTGTCGTCGCCGTCCAGGTCGCCCGTCAGAACCGTGACATTGCTCTTTGGATCACGGGCCTCGAGGCTCGCCTCGTCCCCCTTGAACCCACCGTAAAGCTTCACGCCCTCCTTGAGGACAAAGGAGGCATTGAGGTCCTTCTCCCCCGAGGGCCGGTAGATTCCCTTGGCCACCCAGAAAACGTCGCCGTTCTCGGATTCCTTGAGCTTGTTTCTGAGCCCGCCCTCGTCAAGGGCGTTGTTCCAATCACCGCCCCCCTTATCTCCGCCGCCGTTTTGAGTCACGTAATATGTCTTTGCCTCTGCACCTGCGGAAAACACGAGCAGGGACAGCAGCAAAACTCCGACACACAACCCACTCCTTTGGCCTTTCCCGTACATCGACACCTCTCCTTTACCTACCTTGGGATTTTTGAACGAATCCAGGGAAACACCCCGGAAAACCGCCTCATGGGCCAAGCATTTCGATTCTGTAAAAGCTTTCGACTCCAGAAAAGCTGTCTTGGCTCGAAAATTCATTCGGCTTCGCCACGTACTGTTGTGAGTCCTGTCGGTTATGTTTGGCGCACTATATTCACGTGCGGATCATTTTTAACGCATCAAACCAGCACCTTATTTTACTGCCGACGAGCGGGTTGTCAATAAAAAAGTTCGTTTTAAGAAACTTTTATATCAAGACTATTTCGACTAAAATAGAAGGCCAAGAAGGATATCTCCGTCATTCTCCGAATGCAGCGTCGCCGGGAAGGGCATCTTATCGAAATAAATAGCTGATACAAAGCATTTATAATAATTTTCACCCACCTTTAACATGTGTATTCTTTGGATATAGAGGTGGAACACACCTCCAGGCATTGACAATGCTTCGGAAGGGACCTATTATCTGTTTGTAGTAGCAAACAGCAAGTTCAACGCTTCCAAATTCAACGCTTCTCTGAGTAGCTTTTTGGAGGCGGAGAGGGTTGGGCGGTTAAAGCGGGGTCGGAAGCTCCGCCGCCGCCTTTGGCGTCTCTTCAGGGCCAGGTGTGTCGGCACGGGAGAGAGGGATTATGGGGCGCAGAGGCGCCCGGAAAGGAACGTGTGGAGAAATGCGGAAGAAGGTATTGGCAGCGTTTGGCGTGTTGTTGGCGCTGGCGCTCACGCTCGCGGGGACACCTCATCCCGTCGCGGCGGAGTCTCCAGCCCAAGGTCCGATCCTCAACGAGATGAAGGTGGTCCGTACGTTTGGTGGAGTACCGGCAAAGGATCCCTTCGGGCAGATGGGGGGGTGTATGAACCGTCGTTCGTCCTATCGTCTGATGCAGGTTCTGGAACGCAATCAATTTCCGGATGGGGTTTTACGTCCTTACGATCTGACGCTGCAGGCAGGATGGATATTCGGTTGCGCATTGAGCTTCTTCCAGACGGAAAAGTATCAGGAGGGCACCGATCAGGGGCTCTGGCTGGGCTGGCGTTTCGCCATGCCCCCGGGGGCCGCGGATTCCTTCAAGTTCCAGTTCTCGGGGCGGTCCCGGTCCTCCGGTGAGCGGTTCCTGTGCACGCCGATCAAGGATATAGCCGAGGGTTACTTTCCGGTTGCCGTGAAGTGGAACGCCAAGCTGGGTGGGCGCTGGAGGAAACTGCGGAAAGAGCTGCTCCTGGCAATCCTCAAAGCGGATCATCCTGGAAAGAAATTCAACGAGCTTACCGAGGAACAGCAGGAGAAGGTGTTCAATAAGTTAAACAAGCAAATGGAGGCGGAATGGCCCAAGAAGCTGGTGACCGATGAGGAAAGGGCCCTGGATAAGGAGTCCGATCGCCTGAGCGACCTGCTCAATCGGATCCTCGATCACCCTAAGGTTGAGGACTACGAGTACCGGGTCCTGGAGAAGGGCGTCGGGGTCGAGGTCCTCGTCCAGGACGGGAGCCTGAAGACCACGGGAGGGGACCTCGAGCTGAAGGGGCGGAACCGGGGCCTGACGGAGACGATGCTCTTCAGGCTGGCCCAGATCGCCTCCGGCCTCTGGCAGGACAAGAAGTTCCACGCGGACGACGTGATGGTCGAGACGGGATGGAACGATCCGAAGGTCAAGGAATTTCTGACGGGAGGACTGCGCGTCCCCGAGGGCAGAATCGTGCTCGGAGCCGCGGGGTCCCTGACCGCGGAGAAGGACTTGGGGCTGGCCGACGCATGGTTCCGCGTCTCGGCCCTCTCGACGGGAAAGTCCCTGCTCTTCCGCGCTACGGAGAAGATGCTCTCGCCCCGCTATTTCGAGCTCAAGGGCAAGGGGGCGTCCACCGCGCAGGAGGAGACGCGTCTGGCCGGTCTGGCACAGGTCTCGCCCTTCCTGGGAGGCTTCGAGGTCCGTGATTGTCCGAAGGGCAAGGGCCTGGACGACGTCCTGTACGACGACTCCCTCGTCTTCCTGGGGCAGGATGGTTCCAAGGAGAAGCAGAAGCTCGGCTTGCTTGTCTATGAGCTTGTGAAAGACGCCAACATCAGCTCCGACATCATCTTCAACACCGTCACGGGATTCCGCGCCGCGCAGTTCGCCTCCCAGGCATGGAGCGATGGCGTATTCAAGCCCGCCGATGTCTCCGTCACCGTCGGGCCCATGTTGAGGGGCACGAACCCCGCGGACTTCTGGAAGTCTTTGGGAGTCGCCGACGTCGAAACCAGCGCGGGGGCCTCGGACAACTCGAACAATGAGCGGCTTACCGTGAGGATCAAGATCAAATCCACGGGCGAAATCTACACGATAGCGGAGACCGAGGACCTTGGCCGCAGGGACTATGCAAACCTGAAAGCCTATGCGGACAGGATCAGGCCGCTGGCCAAAAAGAAGAAGGGCGCTACCGCCAAACTGCAAACGCTCGCGAAGGTCGGGAGAGTCTCGGCGTTCGGGGAAGTCCACGTCATGCACGACGAACTGAAGGGGTGGTCCGGCGCGCTTCACATCACCGAGGAGAGCATGGAGGAACTTATCGGCAGAGCGACAGCGGCGCCCAACGTCGGCAACTTCGTCGTCTCGAAGACAACGGTTCCCTCCACCCCCGGCAATCCGGATCCTGAAAAACCCAAACCCGAGGAGCCCAAGCCGGAAAATCCGAAGCCAGAGACTCCGAAACCTGAGGCTCCCAAGCCAGAGACTCCCAAGCCGGAGGACCCCAAGCCTGGAACTCCCAAGCCGGAGGACCCCAAGCCCGGAACTCCCAAGCCGGAGGACCCCAAGCCCGGCCCTCAGACGGAAAAGAAAGATGGCAGCGGCGGATGTGATGCCGGGCTTCTCTCCTTTGCGGCGTTGGCCTTGGTGCCCATGGCATCTCGGTTCGGGAGAAAAGCACGGTAGGCTCAATCCTGAGTTTTCGTTGAACCGTTGAATCAAGGCGAAAGGCCGCCCCTCCCATATCCACAGGGCGGTCTTCTGCTTTGTTTCAAGGTGTGTCCGGATCGAAGCGTTTGAGATTCGGGATAATTTTTCCGAAGGGAGTTCCTGGAAGTGAGGAAGAGTTTTACGATTCATGTTGCGGCAGCGCTGGCCTTTGTCTCGCTGCTTTTTCCCCGCCCCATCGGGGCGGCCGAAAAGGTGCTCCGGGTCACACCGAACGGGGCACCCCTGGAAGCGGACCGGGACGGCTCCTCCTGGGAGCGCGCGCTGGGAGAAAAGGAATTTTCCGCCGCTCTTTCCTCCGCTGGAGCGGGGACGGAGTTCTGGGTGGCCGGCGGCAGCTATCGGCCCAGCCAATCAGGCGATCCGGCGGCGGTATTCGTCCTCGGGGACGGAGTGGCAATCTACGGAGGGTTCAAGGGAGACGAGAAGGACCGAAGCGGGCGGAACCCCAAGGCGCACGTGACGATCCTCACCGGCGACCTCCATAACGACGACGAAAAGGACGGAAGCGGCGCGACGGCCTCCTGGGAGGGTATCAAGGGGACGAACAGCACCGTCGTGGTGAAGGGTGCAAAATGCACGGAGAGTACCGTTCTCGACGGCGTGACCATCACCGGGGGCAGCAATCCGTCGGGCAAGGGCGGAGGCTTGAGCCTATCGGGCTCCCCAAGGATATCGAACTGCATCTTTGTGGGCAACCTGGCCAAGTCAGGCGGCGGCATGGCCAGCCGCGAGGGCAGCCCCAGGGTCGAAAACTGTGTCTTTAAAAAGAACAGGGCCGATCAGGGTGGAGCCGGCCTGTTCGAGTTCGGAAAGATCGGCAAGGCCGGGGCGTTCGGATCCACGGTGAAGGGCTGCCTCTTCGAGGGGAACTCGGCGGAAGCCTTCGGCGGAGGGATGGGCGTCATGACGGCGAGCCCACACATCATCGCCTGCACCTTCAAGGGCAACACTGCGGAGTGCAGCGAACAAAGCAAGGTCGATACCCGTGGAGGCGGGCTTTATCTCTATTACGACAGTACTGCCGAGGTGAGGGACTGCACCTTCGTCGGCAACCGGGCATCCTCCAAAAACGGCAGGGGGCTGGGCGGAGGGGTCTCTACCTTGGAACGTACCGCGATTTCCCTGTACAACTGCACCTTCTCGCAGAATTACGCCTCGAGATGCGGCGGCGGCTTCTTCCAGTCCGTCGGGTCCCCGGCGCTCACGAACTGCACCTTCTCCAGAAACGAAGCCCCAAGGGGCGGCGGAGCGTATGCGGAAAACGGGGGGAACTCCACCCCTAGGACAGCGCCCGTCTTGACGCACTGTACCTTTTTGAGGAACAAGAGCACGGAGGGCGGCGCCTTCTACGCCGAACAGGGGGTCGAGCCCTTTATTCTGAACGGCATCCTCTGGGAGAACGAGGGCGGAGAGATCGGTTATCACGAAAGGGTCGGGAGGTTCCTCGTAAGCCACTGCGTCGTCAAGGGGGACTTCAACTATTCGAGGGCCACCCCGGAAAACGTCGTGTCCGGGGACGCAAAAATTCAGCCGCTGGCCGACAATGGCGGTTTGACTGAGACCTGTGCCATCGTGGCTGGAAGCTCCGCCATCGATATCGGCATGAACGGTACGGGGCTGGAGGGGAAGCTGCAGAGGAGTTCTCTGTCGAAGAAGCAGAAGGAGGGGCTCCTCTCCTGCGTCTCGGCGGACCAGAGGGGACTGAAGCGTTCCGGAGGGCCGGATGCCGGATCCTTTGAGGTAAACGCAACGGTTCCCGGCACGGAGTTCATTATCTCCGCGGCGGCCGACCTCGGGGGCAGCATCGAGCCCTCCGGGGAGATCTCCGTGAAGAGGGGAACGGATCGCTCCTTCGCCATTCGTGCGGACAAGGGCTTCCGGATCGCTGGCGTTCGGGTCGACGGGGCCCTCCTACCGGATGCCTCCGGCCGCACGGAGTACGACTATAAGTTCGAAGGGGTCTCCCGCGATCACAGCATATCGGCGGGATTCGAGGAGATACGGTTCACCGGGCTGGAGGTCGTGGGCCAACCGGACACCAGGCTCCACGTCGGCGAAAAACGCACGTTCCATTATCATCTGATCGGCGACGCCGAGATCGCGACCGTGGATAAGGCAGTTCCGTCCTATCGCGGCAAGGATGGCCGCCCCGACACAAAATGGAGTTGGTGGATGGACCCCGTCACAAGCACGGATATCGCCCTGATCTTCAAGCCCCTGGAGGGCATCGAAGACGGGACGTTGACGCTCGATGTGCGGCTCAAGAACGGCTCTCTGCTGTCCGCCTCACTGTCCCTGACCATCCTGTCCGGGGATGTCCCCGCGCCTCAACCACAGCCGGATCCCAAGCCTAATCCGCAGCCCCGACCCCGCCCCAATCCGAAACCTCAACCGGATCCGAAGCCCCAACCCGATCCGAAACCTCAACCAGATCCCAAACCGCAGCCACAACCCGAGATCTCACAGGACATCGGTGTGGACGTCCCGGAGAATCCTGCCGCCTGGAGTTTGGAAGTCGGAGCTCCCAACGACAGGGGAGAGCGCAGCATCTCCCTCTCCTGCGGCGTGAGCTTCCTCGGTCAGCCCACTTCTGTGCGCGTCGATTCTTCGAACTTCGTCAACGGCATAGAGTTCTACAGGCTCGTCAGGGATGGGGAGGCTGCCGGGACCGTCATGTCCGAGACGACGGAGAAGAAGCACAAGTACCGGCTGGAGCTGATCGGACGGGTTCTGGACTCGGAGTTGGACAAGGCGACGATCAGGGGGATCACCTTCTATTTTGAGAACGGCTCCGCATCCGAGAAGAAATTCGGCTCGGAGGGGCTGCCCCTTCGCAGCGTTCCCCGCGCCAAGCCCACGCCGGAAACTCCCGATAAGAGCGATAAGAGAGGTACGGGAAGCTCGGGGGGCGGATGCAGCTCATTCCCCTTCGCCCTCATCATTCTCGCAGGCATCCCCTTGTTCTGCCGCAGGCGGGGACAGCGCGCCCCGATAGATCCGACCGATTCGGGAGGCTTCACGTCATGACGAAAAAATACCTTGGCCTTATCTGCAGCTGCGTGTTCGCACTTCTATGCTCAGGTTCCCTGGAAGCGGAGGCGGCCGCTCCCGGAGAGGTGATCGTTCTGTTCCGCAACCACTCCACCGAACGCCTGACTCACAGCTCCGCCCTTCGTGGCATGGCCCAGTTCCATGTTGCTGCGGCTGCCGCGGCGGTAGGAGCGCGGGTTGTCCGAACCTATGGGGAGCTCTCGGAGTCCGTGGATGGAGTTTTTGTACTGCTGAACGCAGAGGGCAGAACGACGGAGCAGTTGACGGCATCGCTGAAGGGCGATTCCAATGTTCTTGCCGTCTCTCCCAACCGCCCCCTGTACGCGCTGGAGGAGAAAATCCCCAACGACCCCTATTTTGACAAGCTCTGGGGCATGAGGGACATCGACGCGCCGGCGTCGTGGAGCGAGACGACGGGAGACGATTCCATTCGCGTCGCCGTGCTCGATACGGGAATTGCGGCCAAACACGAGGATCTGGAGGACAACATCGACACGCTCAACAGCCGCTGCTTCTCGCCCTTCTACGCCGAAGATGCCTACGAGGACGATCAGGGGCATGGCACCCACGTGAGCGGGATCATCGGCGCCGTCGGCGACAATCAAAAAGGGGTCGTCGGGGTCAACTGGCGGGGTAAGATCATTGCGTTCAAGGTCCTGGACGCAAGTGGTTCGGGCTCGACGGCCACCGTCATCAGGGGGCTTGACAGGCTGCTTGGCCTTCTTCGCAGCCAGCCGGCCCTCAAAATTGCGGCAGTCAACCTCTCCCTGGGCGGTTACAGCGCGGAAACCCCCGAGGAGATGGAAAAGGACTCCGCGGAGTGGCGGGCCTACAAGGCGCTGGACGATACGGATCGCGTCGTCATTGTCGTAGCGGCCGGGAACGAAGGGCTGGAGGTAGGGGAACCCGCCCCGTTCAGCGACTTGGAGTCTCTTCGGCCCCGTTTCAAGAGAGGGCAGTATTGTTATCCCGCGTCCTTCACGGGGCTGAACAACATGATCGTCGTCGGCGCCATGGCAGAGGGGGGAAAGGGGGCGTATTTCTCCAACTGGAGCCAGACGAAAGTCGACGTGGCGGCTCCAGGAGCGAAGATCTACAGCACGACGCCCAAGGGAGTCGAGGGCCCGGGATACGGCAGCACGTATGGGCTCTATGGGTTCATGTCGGGAACCTCCATGGCCGCCCCCCATGTGGCGGGAGCGGCCGGGCTGTTGATGTCGAAGTTTCCTACCCTCAAAGCCCACGAGCTCAAGGAGGCCATCCTCAAGGGGGCAAAGCCGAGTGTCAATCCCGTCGCCAAGCCCTTTCCGACAAAAAGCGACTATCAGGGGATCAATCCGAAGGAACAAAAGCTCTCCGCCCATGGCCTTCTCAACGTCAAGGGAGCTCTCGAGTGGCTGAAAACGCGCTATCCCGAGGTTCCTCCCGACCCGTCGCTCAAGCCCCAACCCGTGCCGACACCGCAGCCACAGCCACAGCCGACACCGCAGCCGCAGCCACAGCCAACGCCGCAGCCAACGCCGCAGCCAACGCCGCAGCCACAGCCTGCCCCCAAGCCGGAGCCTGACCAAAAACCGAAGCCCAGTCCCCAGCTTCCTCAGGAATCCGCGGAGGTCCCCATCGACCCCGCCCGCTGGACGGCGACAATCGGGGTCCCGGACACCCAGGGGTTCTCCAGCGTTTCCCTGATCTGCCCGGTGAGGCTCTCGTCCCAGCCCGACGCCGTACATGCCGGTGCGTCCTCCCATTTCGTCGGCGGCCTCACCTGTCGTCTGGCCTGGGACGGCAATCCGGTCGGGGCGTTCGCCTTCCCGGTTCAAACGAAGGAAAGTCGGGAATACCGGCTGGAGCTGGAAGGACGGGTTCCCGCTTCCGCTCTGGAAAAGGCGGCGATCTTAGCCGTATGCTTCCGGTTCAAGGACGGCTTTATGCTGGAAAAGAGTCTGGGGGCGGAGGGACTGGCGATTGACAGCATTCCTCGCTCCAAACCCGATCCCGGCAACAATCAGCCCGATAGGAAAACGTCTGGGCATTCCGGAGGGAGCGGTTGTAACACGGGATTCGCAGGCCTGATCCTTCTGGCGGCCCTGCCAATCGTTCTGCGCGGAAAGTCCTGATGCCCCATCTTTCCTCAAGGACTAAACGGCCCCCCTCCTGCGAGGGGGGCCGTTCTGCCTCTTACGCTCCCCAAAAAAGGGACGCTCCGATCGAAACCGGGCCTGCCTCAGTCCGTCTCCTTCCGCCGTGCCTCCAGAACCAGCGCGGCCCCCGTGGGCGAGCACAGGCGCTCCTGATTCAGGATCTCGAATCCCGACGCCTCGATCTCTTCCGCCAGCTGATCGAAGGACACAGGCTGCTTCCTGTCCTCCACGGGGCCAAAGGCCCTTTGATAGCGCCCGGCCATCGCCATGACCTCGTCAAAGGACATGCCGTCGGTGCCGAAGTCCATAAGCAGCAGACGTCCTCCCTCCCGCAGCATCCGGCGCATCTCGCGCAGCGCACCCGTCCGGTCGGGAAGGACGTGCAGAATATTGAGGGCCAGCACCGTGTCGAAGCTCTTCTCGCCAAAGGGCAGGTCGAAGAGGTCCGCCTGACGCACCTCCGCATGGGTCCAGACCGAGAGCCTCTCCCGGGCCACGCGGCACATGGCCTCCTCCAGGTCCGTCGCCACCAGGCGCCGCGCCTTGGGCACAAAAAGCGAGGTAAAGCCTCCGTCGCCGCAGGCCACCTCCAGTGCGTTGCCCAAGTCCTCCCATTGCGACATCGTGCGCACCACCTCGTCGTAAAACGCCTCGCCCACGATAGCGCGCTGCCGGTCCGAAAAGTCCTCCGCAAGGTCCTTCCACTCGAACGCCACGGCACTCACCTCCATGAACAGCAGCCCCGGGCTGCCGCCTTTCATCCAGCCTTATCCCTCCAACCTATCCCTTCATCCCCGCTTCCGCGGCATTACAGGCGGAGGGCAGCCCCAGCCAGCTCCGAATGCGTGCGATGGCGCTGCGCCGTAGACGATACACGTGGCTGACGTCCAGGTGCTGCTCGTCGGCCACGGCCCTGGGGTCCTTTCCCTCAAAAAAGAGGGCGGAGACCACCTCTGCCTCACGCCCCCGCAGGCGTGCGATGCTCTCGGCGACATCCAGCCAGTCCTCGTCCCCCGGCGCGGGGGCGACCTCGAGCCACTCGTCCGGAACAGGGACCGGGGCACGGCGCTCCGAACGTTCCAGCATATTGAGCATCTGCCCCCGGATCCGGTGGCAGGCATAGGTGGCGAACTTCAGGTCCCGGTCGGGGTCGAACCGGTCCACGGCCCCGATCATAGCCAACATCCCCTCCTGGACGAGATCCTGTCTCAAGGAGGGGGCCGCATGGATTCGCCCTGCGACCCAAAAGACAAGGGGCCTGTAGGCGACGATCAATTCCTCGCGGGCATTCGCGTCACCGGAGCGGCAGAGCGCCCACAGGGCCCTTTCCCTCTCAGGGCTCAGCGAAGCCGATGTCCTCTCCTCCGTTCTCTCCACCATGGGGCAGACGATCGCCTCGTTTTCCGGATCATAGTCGCGCCCGACCGCGCCGCGATTTTACCATAAGAGGGGCAGAGGACGCCCTCCGGTATCGCCAGATCCATTCCCAGACGGCCAACGCAGATGCAGGTCGTCGTTCGAGAAGACGAGGGCCGGCCCGTCCGACCCAATCTCCACCCCGCTCAGGGAACAGTTGAACACCTTGAGGCGCCAGACGGTATGCGGATCGAGCCCCAGCAACACCACGAAGAGCACCCTGATGATGCCGCCGTGGGTCACGATGGCAATCCGCTCGTGCGGATCCATCAGAATCAACTCGAGGGCCCTCTCCACCCGGTCCCTTATGGCCTCCCACGTCTCGGCGCCGGGCGGCATGTTGAAAAAGGGATCGTACATCCAGGTCCGAAACGCGCCCCTTTCCTCCCGTTCTATCGCCCGGATGGAGCGCCCCTCCCAGGACCCGAAATGGATCTCCTTCAAGCCATCCAGTATTATGGTCCAGAGCTTGCGAGGCATCGCCAGGGTCTGCGCCGTACTCAACGCCCGCTGCAGGGGGCTGGAATAGACTTTTTCCGCGGGCCACTGCGCGAATCGCTCCGCCAGGCGTTCAGCCTGAGCCAATCCCTCGGCGTTCAGCGGAACATCCGTCTGGCCCTGGAAGCAATAACGCAGGTTCCAATCGGTCTGACCATGCCGGACCAACAAGATACGCCGCTTCCAAGATCTACCTGACACCCGCCCCACCTCCCTTGGGAGAATACAGAATACGCCCCCGAATCTCCATCCAGGAACAAAAAACGAAGGATCTCACAAAAATTATATCACGCCGGGGTTTTGTTGATTCGGAACCGCCCGGTTCCCCTACCGCATCGAAAGGCTCCCTACGAGAAAGCGAACCTCGGGCCCGGGGCTCAATGAACCGCGAGGTACCGGCGCCGCTCCTCCTCGGGGACCATGCCGCCGCCGGTCGCCCACACGATCTGGACCGAGTTCTCCAGGGCCCCTCCTCCAAAACCCGCGGCGTACTCCTCGTCCCTCTGCGTCAGGACACAGCCCGGAAAGCCGGCCGCAGCCGACGGCTCGACAAAAATACGTTCCCGCTCCCAGAGCTCCGGGACCAGGCGCTCCATCCGAGGATCCGACACCGTGAAGAGCCCATCCAGCATGGGCCCCACGATCCGCCCCACCAGCTTCGAGGGACGCCCCACCGCCAAGCCGTCCGCGACCGTCCTGCCCGTCAGCCCGATGTCCTGCACACAGATGCCGTCGTGCAGGCCCGTCACCACGCCGAGCAGCATGCAGGGGGCCTCCGTCGGCTCGGCGAAGAAGCAGTGCACGTTCTCGCCGTAGAGGCGCTCCAGTCCATAGGCGACCCCGCCCGGGCCGCCCCCCACGCCGCAAGGCAGGTAGACGAAGAGGGGGTGATCCGCATCGACGGCGATCCTGCGCTCCTCCAACTGATCACGAAGACGCGCGGCCGCGACGGCGTAGCCCAGGAACAACGTCCTGGAGTTCTCGTCGTCGACGAAATGACAGCACGGGTCCGACTCCGCCTGACGGCGCCCCTCCGCTACGGCCTTCTGGTAGTCCCCGGCGTACTCCACGACCTGAGCGCCCTTCCGGCGCAGAAGGTCCTTCTTCCACTGACGTGCGTCCGCGGACATGTGCACCGTAACCCGAAAACCAAGCCGGGCCCCCATGATCCCAATGCTCAGCCCCAGGTTGCCGGTGGAGCCGACCGCGACCGAATACCCGGAGAACAAGCGGCGAAACCGCTCCTCGTCCAACACGGCATAGTTGTCTCCATCGCGCAGCATCCCGCTCTCCAGCGCCACCTTCTCGGCGAAACAGAGCACCTCGTAGATGCCCCCCCGTGCCTTGATGGAGCCGGAGATCGGGAGCTCGCCGTCACACTTCAGCATCAGGCGGCCCCGGAGGGGCATGTCCGACCGGCTCGAAAGCGCCTCCATCATGTTGGGGATATCCCGCAGCGGGGACTCGATGATCCCGCCGCTCCCTGCGGTCTCGGGGAACATCCTTCGGATGCAGGGGGCAAACCGCTCCAGACGGGCCGCCGCGTCCGCGATATCCTCATCCGCGATCTCCGAGGACGGGGAGGCGTCCCGGCGGGGATTGATCCAGAGGACCTCCTCCCCGCGGCTCATGGATCGGATCAGCGGATAACGTTCGGCAAGATCCTTCATCATAGGCGCTTTCATGTGCGCTTCGCTCATCGTACCTCACTCCTGTCGGCGCCGCATCGTCCGCTGCGGCCATTACGGCAGCGCCGTAAACTTTCGGCGCATCATCAAACGGCTGGGGCCACGGGGGTCCGTGCCATCACGATAAGCCTGCTGGATTGTCAAGGACGGGGCCCCGCCCTTTTCCATCGATATGGGGACACGGTATGGGGACGGTTGGGGGCCAAGGAAAAATATGCCGGGAAAGCCGCCGACTGCGAACGAATCAGCGACGGGAACATGAATGAGAAAATGCAGATCAAACCGTCCCCTGGGGCGCCCGGCAGTACACGGCCCGGAACTCGAGGGGCGAGACCGCACAGGCCCGCCGGGGCCACGCCAACTCGGCCGCCCTCGCGACGTCCGGGCGAATCGGGACGATAGGGAAGGTCAGCCCCGCGGCCTCGGCGGCCCGGCCGGGGTCGTCGGAGACCGCGACGGCCCCCGAATGCCCCCTCATCCACGCCTCCAGGGGTTCCCCCCCGTACTCGCCTACGGGAAGGGCGTCGGCCCCGGAACCGAACGAGGCCGCGTAGACGAATCCGCGCCCCGCGTAGACGACCGCCAGGACCTCTCCCTCCGGTTCCTCCGAAAAAGTCCCGGCTGAAAAGGCCGGATGGGATGAGGCCAGCATCTCCAGGGACGATACGGGGACGATCCGCCCCCCCAGCCCGTAGGCCAGGGCCGCCGCATAGGCGGCGCCCACACGGATACCCGTGAAGTACCCGGGGCCGCTCGTTACCGCCGTCAGTCCGATGTCGGCGAACGCCATGCCCGCCGCCGCCAGGACGCGCTCCGCCATCAGGGGCAGCTCCGCCGCCTGCCGCCGCCCCAGGTCCGCGCTCTCCCGCGACAGGACCTCGCCGCACCGGGCGACAGCCACTCCGGTGAGGCGCAGGCTGCAATCCAGGACCAGCATCACATCGTCTTTCATCGAAGAATTCCCCGCCTTTTACAAAAGCTCCGCGCCGGGGCAATCCCTCACACCGGCGAACAGGGCGTCCGCCGCCTCGTCCGCCCGCTCCCCGACGGAGCGGACCTCGAGCATGCGTTCCTCCTCCCCTCGCACGCCCAGCGTCACGTCCAGCACCTCCGTCCCCGGCGGGAAGCGCCAGCGCTCCGGCCACTCCACCATCAGCACGGCATCCCCGGCCCCGGTGTACTCCTCCAGGCCCAGCTCGTCCACCCCCTCGGGGTCCAGACGGTAGAGGTCCGCATGGGCCAGAAGGAATCGCTCCGTGCGGTACTCGTTGATCAGGGTAAAGGACGGACTGCGCACGCCGGCAACGCCCAACGCGTCCCCCACCCCCTTGACGAAGGCGGTCTTGCCGGCCCCCAGGTCCCCCGAGAGCAACACGGTCACGCCGGGCAGCAGGGCCCTCCCCAGGACCTGCCCGAGGCGCCGCGTCGCCGCCTCGGATCGGGAGACGATCCGAAACGCCGCTCTCAAGGTTCCCTCTCCTCGGATTCTCTTTCCTTGGATTCCCTCTCCTCGCGCTCCCGCAGCAGGCGCTCGCGACGCCTCAGGACGACGCGGAACAGGAAGACGCCGAGGACCAGGCAGGCGATCGCGACGACCCTGCGCGGCACGGAGACGTCGATGCCGCCCATC
>CAUPUB010000022.1:0-28085 GCA_963514535.1 uncultured Fretibacterium sp. | reverse complement strand
ACGATCTCCCCGATGGAGGTGGTCACGCTCTGGACGGACGCGGTCATCTCCTCCGCCGACGCAGCCTGCTCCTCCGAGACCGCCGCAACGTTCTGGATCGAATCGTTCAGATGGTTCGTCGCTCCAAGGACGCCCTGGAGCTCCCTATCCACCGCCTCGGCACTCAGAAGAAGCTCCGAGATGTTCTGGGCCACCTCCTTCGTCGCGGCGAGCGAGCTCCCCGAATGCTCCTGGAGCTCCTTTATCTGCTTGCTGACCTCCCTGGCGGCGTTGCCGGACTCCTCGGCCAGCTTCCGGACCTCCTCGGCCACAACGGCAAAACCGCGTCCCGCCTCGCCCGCACGGGCCGCCTCGATCGCCGCGTTGAGCGCCAGGAGATTCGTCTGGTCCGCTATGGACGTGATGGAGCTCACAAAGCCCGAGATGGCCTCCACCGACTGCGCAAGGCGCCCAATCAGTTCCATCGTCTCGTCGGATTTTCCATCCACCCGCTTCATTCCCTCCACGATTCGCCCCACACTCTGGACTCCCTCCGTCGTCCCGCTGCTGACGGTGGAGGACTGCGTGGCGCCCTCCGTAGCCGCTTGGGCGCTCGACTGTGCCCCGGTCGCCACCTCTCCGATGGCCGCGTTGATGGTCTCGAGGGAGGAGGAGCTCTCGTCAAGAAGGGCATTCGACTTGCCCATCAGCCCTCCGACCTCGTCCATCGAGGCGAGCAGAGTACCCGAGATCTTTGCGAGCTCCTCGGATTCCCTGGAGTTCTCGGCCACACCGGTACGAATTTGGGCTATCAGCTCGCCGATGGAGACAGCCGTCCGGTTCAACATCCCGGATATCCTGGCGAACTCGTCCCTACCCGAGTCGTCGAAGCGGGTCGAGAGGTCTCCGGCCTCCAGGCCCTCCATCAGGTCGGTCATCCGGCGCACCGAGCGCGTCATGCCCCGGATGATGCAGAAGAAGGAGACCCCAATGATGAGCAGCGGCGTGACCGCGACCCCCAGCAGGACCAGGGTCAGGGTTCTGAGGACCCCGGAGATCACGGCGTAGGGGAAGAACGCGCCGAGATAGAGGCCATACCCGACCGGAGCGTAGAACATCAGACGCCGCTCACCCTCGTGGGTGTATTCGGCAGACCCGGTCTCGCCCGCCGTCATATGCCGGGCCGCATCGCGAAGACTCTCGGGGAGGGAGGAGTCCGTGAGAAGATTAGTCTTCATAACCTGCTCCTTCCGGGGGGAGGCGACGATGAGGCCGTCCTTCCAGGCCAGGAACCCAGCCCCCTGTCCGGAGACCTTCATCTCCGCCGTCTGCAGGCTGATCTGGTCCATGTCCAGGTTTACGCCGACGACCCCCAGGAGCTTCCCGGAGTCATCGCGAACCGCGACGGCCATGGTGATCCCCAGGCTGTTCGTCGCGGCAAAAATGTAGGGCTCTGAACAGACGACCTCCCCGTCCCTGGCCGCGACGGCAAGCTTGTACCAGGGGCGCGTCCGGGCGTCGAAGTCCTCGGAAAATTTCCACCCACCCCCGTCCGCAAAGCTGCCATCGGACTCGTAGCCCCAGTATAGATCTTGAAGTCCGCTCTCCTTGGCTTTGGCAAAAAGGGCAACGGCCGCCTGGGTCATCTCGTCCTTTGAAACCATCCCAAGGTCCAGGTAAGCGTAACGCAGCGACTCGGCTGATATGGAGAGGGTTGATGCGGCTCGATCCAGAATGCCTCGGAAGTTTCTGGCCAACTGGGACACGCTCTCCACCCCGGCCCCCTTCAAGTTGGAGGTGAGCACCGACCCGCCCCAGAGGTAAACAACTCCGATCGCCACGAACAACACCAGAAAAACCACCGCAACCGTCCCCAACATCTTGCCTCGAATCGTCATCTTCCCATCTCCTTTACCGCGTTAAATGTCGAAAAAATACCCAGGGCGCCAACGCTCGACCTTGAGGGGAGGCCCACGCCGAACCTGCTTCTCCCACCTCATAAAGGCCGCCCCCGATAGAACACAGAATAATAGAACACAGAATAGAGGAAACAGTATAAAAACGTTTGCTCGTCATCCCGGTATCGTCATGGGGCCGAGGAGAGCGCGACACACGGAATCTCGGGCCCCGGGATACCGATGGGGGCGACCGTCACCCTCCCGGCGTACTCGGGAGCCAGCTCCAGGCCGCGCTTCATCCTGTGGAATGTCACGGTCCTGTCCGCCCTCACCGCGGCCCCCAGCACCCTTCCCGTGTTGGCATCGATCCCCGAGGGCAGGTCTACCGCCACGACATGGGCGGACGAGGCGCCGATCGCCTCGACGAGGCGTCTGTAGAGCCCCTCGACCGGGCGCGCCAGTCCGGTTCCAAAGAGCGCATCCACGCAGACCTCACAGTTCCGGAGGGAACAGACGAGGCGCTCCAGGGAGATCTCGTCCAAGGGCAGAGGGGCATCCGGCGAAAGGCGCCGCAGGATGCCGAGGTTCGTGCGGAAATCCGCACTACCCCGATCCGGGTCCCCCACCAAAAAGACCTCGACCCTCCGTCCTCGGATCAGCAGGTGCCGGGCCACGGCCAGACCGTCCCCTCCATTGTTCCCGGGGGCGCAGACTACGGTAAAGGAGGCCGCGTCCGCGACCTCCTGCACGACCGCAAGGGCCGCATTTTCCATGAGGACGATGCCGGGGATACCAAACTCCTCTATGGCCCGGCGGTCCGCCTCCCGCATTTCCTCTCGAGTAATCGATTCCGGATGCAACTCCTCCCCACCTACCCTTTTTTAGGGAAGCACTGATTAAATCAGCATTTCCTTAGCTGCGGTCGTGCGTCTGGATGACTCGCATGGCCGCCGGGACCTCGCTCAGTTCCAGCCCCGTTCGTATCCAGCTAAGCACTCCTTTGCAGGGGCTATACCCTGGACTCTTGGTCCTACCGCAGCCCTCCGTAGTCCCTGCACTCCAGGCAACGCCGCAGGAAATGGTCCGCGGCCGCCGGGCTGCCCATGAAATTCAGGTGCAGGTAGGAGCCCAGCACGTTCCCTTTTGCGTAGCCTCCGGGCCTGGACGCGCCGGTACGGACCCTCGTGATGTCGAGCGCAAAGGGAAATGCCCCGCCGTCGGGTTCGACGACGGAGAAGTGGAACTCGTGTCCGTGCAGCACCGTCCCCTCGGGGCAGAGCAGCGTGTCCCGCAGGGCCCGCGCCTCCACGTACCCCACGGTCTGGAGTCGGTCGTTCATACGGCATCGGGCGGGCACGAGCCCCGCCATCTCGAACGTCTCCCCGCGAAGGTCCGTGATGGAACGGGTCAGGTACATGAACCCGCCGCATTCCGCAAAGACCGGCATCCCCAGCTCCGCGGCCCTCGCCATGGCGGCGCGCATGGACCCGTTGGCCGAGAGATCACGCGCGAAGACCTCGGGGAACCCGCCGCCCAGGATGACGCCGTGCGCGTCGGGCAGGGCCTTGTCCCGCATCGGGCTGAAGAACGTCAGCTCCGCGCCCCGGTCCTCCAGCGCGGAGAGGCTCTCGGGATAGTAGAATGAGAACGCCTCGTCGCGCGCCACGGCAAGGCGCACGCCCCTCGCGAAGGGGGACGGTGCGGCGGGGAGCTCCGCCTCGATCGGCGGTGCGGAACGGGCCACGGCCAGGAGGAGGTCGAGGTTCACCCCGCGCTCCACCGCGTCGCGGATGCGCCCGATGCGCTCCGGATCCGGGGACTCTCCGGCAGGGACCAGACCAAGGTGCCGCTCGGGCAGGGTCAGTGCATCGTCGCGCCTCAGGGCCCCGAGGAGGGGGATCCCGACCCTCCGGAGCCCCTCGCGGATCGTCTCCAGGTGGGATTCAGAGCCCAGGCGGTTCAGGATCACGCCCCGAAGGTCGACCTCCCGGTCGTACTCCCGGAACCCCAGGGCCGCTGCCGCCGCGCTCTCTCCCATAGAGCGCGCGTCGATCACCAGGATGACGGGAAGCCTCAGGATCTTCGCGATCTGCGCGCTGCTGCTGATTCCCCCGCGCCCCCCGTCGTAGAGCCCCATGACCCCCTCCGTCACGGCGATGTCGGCCCCGCGGGAGGTTCGGACGAAAAGGGCCGTCATGGCCCGCTCGTCGGTCAGCCAGGTGTCCAGATTGCAGACGGGGCAGTTCCCCGCCAGCCGATGGTGGCCGGGGTCGATGTAGTCGGGGCCGATCTTGTACCCACAAACACGAAGCCCGCGCCTGTGCAGGGCGGCCAGGAGCCCGCCGACGATCGTCGTCTTGCCCGAACCGCTTTGGGTTGCCGCGATGAGTATCCTGGGAACACAACTCAGGCCGTCATCCATATTCCATCATCCATATTCCAGCGTCCTTATTCTTTCGTCCTTATCTTTTCATCGGCCTCAGGGGACGGCCTTCTCGGAGTCCCCGTTCTTCCTCAGTATTTCCTCCCAGGTGATGAAGGAGTGGTAAAAGACCTGGTCGTCGTCGTCGAGCCCGCGGGTTATCTCCGTGATGTGGCTGCGTTTGGCCTCGACCGTCTCCAGAACGTACTCCACCGCCTTGAAGGGCTTGCTGTTGACTCCGCAGGTGTAGATGTCGAGTGCCATATAATTGACCTCCGGCCAGGTGTGCACCGAGAGATGCGACTCACTGATGACGACCACGCCGCTGACCCCATTGGGCGGAAAACGGTTGAAGGAGACGGACCAGACCTGGGCGTTGGCCTGCTTCGCCGCCTCCACCAGGATATCCTGCAGCTTGACGACATCGGTGATGACCTCGCCGCAGCCGGAAGCCTCCACGATAAAATGAACCCCCTTTGGCGACAACTCACCAAACCCCCTTATCGTTTACTTAAAAATCTCTTTATCGAAAATCTATCAAAAATCTGGAGAGGACGGTTTATTCCCCTGCGCGGCGGCTTCCCCCCACAATGCCCGCAATGTCTCTGGAGGAGCACAAGGCTCACAGGTCCGCAGCCACCCCCACGGGGACGGGACTGCGGTCCTGCTCGGAGTTGGCCTTTTCGGGCTTGACGTCCTGCGTCCCGAGGCGCAGTACCTCGCCCTCGCCGTCGTCGAAGACGATCTCGGCCTCCATGCCCGTGGCCGCGACGATGGAGGTGAGGATCCGACGGGTGTTCTCGTCCGCATGGCTCAGGATGCCGCTCTTCAGGGCGTTCTGTCTCATCTCCTCCAGGTCCGCCGCCACCTCCCGGTTCTGGTCCTCGAGGCGGATGGAGGTGAAGAGCCCCGCCTGCTGGTCGTAGACCTCGAAGCTCTGGACGTCCGCGTAGATGTCCAGGATGCGGCTGCGCGGGACAACCACGCGGACGCGGTTGACCGCGAATCGCTCGGAGATGTCGAGCCTGGAGAGGTCGTTGCCGCAGACGATGACCCCGGCGTACCGCATGATGAACTTCCGCGTGGTGCCTGGGAGGAAAAAGCCCAGGAACGGCAGCTGTTTGCCGTCGGAGAACGAGACGATGGACTGGAAGCGTTCCCGCACGGTCGCCAGCTCGTTCACGTTCTGGATACCCTGCAGGATCGCGGAACGGACCGATTTTTTCCTCGCGGCCGGGTTCTTTTTCCGCGTCAGGAGCAGGACGTTGAGGACGACGGAGAGGACGAGCAGCAGCGCTACGATCATTGACATGAAAAGCCCTCCTGTATCTTAAATTTCCGGATCTGTATTTAGCGTTCTGGAGTTTTGTCGTTTCGATGCATCAGAGTTCGCGCGCCACACGGCGGCGTACCTCGGCCATCGGAAGGCCGTGCTCGGCCGAGAGACGCTTGAGGTCCTCGTACTCGGGGGTACAGCGTAGAGGTACATCCCCCAGAAGCGCGGTCTTGACGTCGAGTTCCCCCAGAGGCGTGGAGACGCGGTCGATGCGGAAATGCAGCCGGGTGCGGTCGGCCGCGATGCGCCGGACCCCCTGCGAGGTGGTCTCCTCCAGTATAATCAGGGTCAGGGGCGATGCCTTTTCCGGCTCGGCCAGACAGCAGAACCGGACGGCGGGTCGCCCCTTCTTCATGTAGATGGGCTCGGTCCAGACGTCCAGGGCCCCCGCCTCGAAGAGGTGCCCTGAGACGGGCTCGAAGTCCTGAGGGTTCATGTCGTCGATGTTGCACTCCAGGAGGGTCAGACGCTCGTGCACCAGCCCCTCGTCCCCCTGACCGGATTCCATCTGGCCGGACTCCAGCAGCAGGGCACGGAGGACGTTCGGCATGTCCTCGGAGTCCTGATTGCCCAAGCCGAAGCTCGACGCAATCAGCGATCCAGCGGGAATGGAGCAGAATGCGGAGGCCAGGGTCCTGGCGAGCAGTGCGCCGGTCGGGGTGGTGCGCTCCAGGGGCGCGCCCTGGGAGAATATCGGCAGCCCCCGAAGCAGGAGCGCCGTCGCCGGGGCCGGGACGGGCAGGACGCCGTGGGCGCAGGTCACCGTGCCCGAGCCCACGTTGAGCGGGGAGCAGAGCACACGGGGCCATGCCAGAAGCTCCAGCAGGACGAAGGCCCCAACGATGTCGATAATGGAATCGATGGCCCCCACCTCGTGAAAGTGAATCTTGTCGGGCGTCGTCCCATGGACCTGGGCCTCGGCCTCCGCAAGCAGCGCAAAGGCCCGGAGGGACTCCCTCCGGACGCGGTCGGACAGGGTGCTTCCGCCGATGATCCCCTCAATCTCGTGCAGCCCCCGGTGCGGATGATGTTCGTGGGTGCGGACGTCGAAGTTCATCCCCGCGATACCGTTTTTCATGCCCCTCTCGATGACGAGCTCGTAACTGTCCTCCGGTAGGAGCGTCAGCCTGCGCATCTCCGCCCGGAAGCGCTCCGGGTTGGGGAGGAGGCCCAGCAGGGCCCCTATAAGCATGTCGCCGGCGATCCCCGCAAAACAGTCCAGGTAAAGTGTCTTCATCTATCGTGGTCCCCCTTCATCAAGTTCAACACCGTATCTTCAATACCATATCTTCAATACCGTATCGAAGTCAGGCCCGTCTTATATTGTGCGGTATGCTGGGTTGCGGTTCTGAGACGGGGGCCCATGGCGTCCGGAGGGACACGGCGCAGGACCACGCGCATCCCATCACCGTCCGGGAGCTCGTGCAACTCGGGAACGGCCTCGGTTGCATCCGGAATACAGGCGAAGGCGATGTCCGACCCGTAGCCGACCCGCTCCAGGAAGATGGCGTGGTCCGCCCCGGAGAGGGACGCCTGGAGGTCGTTCCGGGAGGACTGCCAGGTCAGAAGCGCCAGGCGGGCGCTGTCCGCGAGCCTCAGCCCGGGGTGCTGCCGCTGCAGGATGGAGAGCAAGAGGCCGGCACAGAGGGTGTCGTCCCAGGCAGGGCGTCCCTTTCGTCCCGAACAGAGGAGGCCGATCCGGGAACCTCGCGACAGGGCGCAGCCGAGCGCCGACGAGGCGTTGCGGATGCAGACGGCGAAAACCGGAACCCCCGTTTCCGCAGCCCTCAGGAGGGCCTTCGTGCCGTTGGTCGTGGCCATGACGGCGCACGCGCGAACCTCGGCGAGCTCCTTCGTGAGGTCCAGAGGCGAGTTTCCCAGGTCGAATCCCTGGGGGGCTATGGCGTTTTCCTCTCCCATCAGAAGGGGCTTTCGGCCTTCCTGCTCCAGATCGTGCGCCAGGCGCCGCGCCGCGTCGGGGGTCTCCGTGGGGTAGAGCTCCCGGCCTCCAAGCTCGAACCATCGGACAATCACCGTCGTCGCACGAAGAACGTCGATCACCAGCCAAACGTCAACCGTCGGCAGGTGTTCACTGCAGGATAAAACCACATCGGCCTCCACAGGTTTTGCCATGCCCCATCCTCCTAATTTCCGCTGCGGATACATTATAACTTAAGGAAACGCTGATTTAGAGATCGGAAGAACGGTCTCTGCCGGGACTGGAATATGTGGAATCTCAGGGTTCCCTTTCCCCCATCGAACACCGCGGAGATCGGATCGTCGTCCGACTCTTGACGAGCGGGCCTGACGCCCCTATACTGCATCCTGGTTAGCGTAACAGCTATTGATACCTGGTGTTAAATTCCATTTGTCGGTCTATTGGGGCTTTTTAACTATTTAGGGCGCGGAATTTGGAGTGTGGGATATCCCGAAACGGGGGCGTCTACCATCAAGACTGCGGAAAGCACAAAAACCGCTAAAAAGCTTCGTCAGGAGCGTCTTGCCAGATTTATCGAGGGCAACCCGATGGCCACGGACCAGGAGCTCGCGGCCACTCTGGGCGTGAGCGTCAGCACGGTGCGTCTGGACCGCGCCCTGATGGGCGTCCCGGAGCTGCGCGAGCGGGTGCGCTGCATGGCGCAGCAGGCGAACAGCAAACTGCGCTCCCTGAGCCGGAACGAGATCGTGGGGGAGCTGCTGGAGCTGGAGCCCGACCGCTGGGCGCTCTCCGTCCTGCGCACCACGCGGGAGATGGCCTTCCGGTCCACGGACATCGTCTGGGACCATTATATCTATGCCCAGGCCAGCTCGATAGCGGTCGCCGCGGTGGAGGCGGAGGTCGTCATCGTGGATTCCATGCGGGGGGAGTACAAGGGACACGCCCTCGTGGGCGATACCCTGATCGCCCGGGCCAAGATGGGGGTGGGCCGCGACGGGCGGCGCATCGTCAGTGTCCGCACCCGGGTGGGAGACAAGGAGATCTTCGTCGGGCGCTTCATCGTCGAGGTTCGGGGCGACCGATGAGGGCAGTGTCTGCGTACCCTATCACGAATCCGTAAAAGACGCGAGGCGCCGCCGGATGTCCCGTTGTAAGTTTCCTTCGTTCCGTTCGTCCCCGGAGTGCGGGGGCGGACCCAAAGCAAAACAAAAAATCCTTCTTAAGGGGATTGTGTCCACATAATGAAGAAAATGACCGTAGCTCTGGATGCGATGGGGGGGGACAACGCCCCGCACGAGATCTGTAAGGGGGCGATAGACGCCTGCAAGGCCTTTCCCGACCTGGAGGTCGTGCTGACGGGGGACGAGGAGAGGATCCGCCCGCATCTCGAGGCCGCGTCCTCGGAGGTGCGGGCGCGACTTGGGGTCGTCCACGCTCCCGAGATCATAGAGATGGATGAGCAGCCTGCCGTCGCCATCCGCAGGAAGCGGAACTCCAGCCTGCGCGTCGCGATGGAGATGGTGCGCAGCGGAGAGGCTCAGGGCTGCGTCTCCGCCGGGAACACCGGCGCGATCGTCGCGGGGGGGGTGCTGGTGGTGGGGCGTCTGGCGGGCATCGACCGCCCGGCCCTGGGGGCGCCCCTGCCGACCATCGAGCGCTGCACCTTCCTGCTGGACGTCGGGGCGAACGTGCGCTGCAAGCCGGAGAACCTCTACCAGTTCGCCCTGATGGGCAGCGTCTACTCCAGGAAGATCCTGGGCGTGCGGAACCCCGAGGTGGCGCTCCTCTCGAACGGCACGGAGGAGATCAAGGGCGACGAGTCCGTGGCCGGGGCGCGCGCCCTGATCGCGGAGAGCTCCCTCAACTTCAAGGGGTACGTCGAGGGCGACGACATCGCCTGGGGGCATGCGGACGTGGTGGTCTGCGACGGCTTCATGGGCAACGTGATCCTCAAGTTCGGCGAGGGGCTCATGCACGGGGCCAAGTCCATCATCGGCCAGGAGATGGGACGGCGCATCCTTCCGAAGCTCGGGATGCTCTTCATGGTCCCCATGGTCAAGGCGCTCTGGGCGCGCTTCAACTACGAAAGGTACGGGGGGACTCCCCTGTTAGGCGTCAAGGGCACGGTCATTAAGGCTCATGGCCGCTCGAGGGCCCCGGCCATCCTGGGGGCGCTTTCGGCCGCCCGGAACTTCATCGCCGGGGACGGCGTGGAGCAGATCCGTGAGGAGCTGGGCAGGGAACTGCACTGATTTTCGCTAAAAGGGGCCTATCCCCTGGATCGAGGTGAAGGGATTTCATGATCGTAAACAACCGCGTATGCAAGTTGCTGGGGACGGAATATCCGCTTCTGCAGGGGGGCATGGCCTGGGTGGCCGATGCCGCCCTGGCGGCGGCCGTGAGCAATGCCGGCGGCATCGGAATCATCGCCGCGGCGGCGACCCCGCCGGAGATCCTGGATCGGGAGATCCTCAAGGCAAAGGGCCTGACGGACCGGCCCTTCGGGCTCAACATCATGCTGATGTCCCCGACGGCGCCGGACGCCCTGGAGCTGGCGGTCAAGCACAGGCTTCCGATCGTCACAACCGGGGCGGGAAGCCCCGGAAAGGTGCTAGAGCGCCTGAAGCCGCTGGGGACGATCGTCGTCCCGGTCATCGCGTCGGTCTCTCAGGCGCGCCGCGTCGAGAAGCAGGGGGCGGACGCCGTCGTGGCGGAGGGGATGGAGGCCGGAGGACACATCGGGGAGCTGACGACGATGGTCCTGGTGCCGCAGATCGCGGGGGCCGTAAGGATCCCCGTCATCGCCGCCGGCGGCATCGCGGACGGGCGCGGGGTCGCCGCCGCCTTCGCCCTTGGGGCCGAGGGCGTGCAGCTGGGGACGCGCTTCATCTGCTGCACGGAGTGCACCGTGCACCAAAACTTCAAGCAGGCGGTCCTGGACGCCCGGGATCGGAGCACGTCGGTGACGGGCCAGCGCACGGGACATCCCGTCCGGTGCCTGCGCAACAAGCTGACCGCGGAGTTCGACAAGCTGGATGCGCGTCTGGCGCCTCTGGAGGAGATCGAGAAGCTCGGGACGGGACGTCTGCGCAGCGCGGTCGTGGACGGCGACACCGACTGGGGGTCCCTGATGTCGGGGCAGTCTGCGGCGATGGTGAACGATATCCTGCCCGCGCGCAGGATCGTCGAGCGGCTCTTCGACGAGGCGCGGGACGTCCTGCAGAAAATCAAGGGATGCTGCGACGCCGAACCCGAATAGGGCGGGGTGCCGGCGAGGCTCCTTCTTTGGATTCGATCGTCGGATTCGACCGTCGGATTTAAATCTCGGAATTCAAATATTGGAATTCAACGGGTCCCGTAGGGGACGACGAGTGATTGGGACATTTGGGAGGTACCGACTCATATGAAATACGCACTGTGTTTTCCCGGACAGGGGGCTCAGGAGGTGGGGATGGGCAAGGCCCTCTACGAGGCATTCCCCTCGGCCAGGGCCGTCTTTGACGAGGCCGACGACGCCCTGTCCCAGCATCTTGCACGGCTGATCTTCGAGGGGCCGGACGAGACCCTCAAGCTCACGGCCAATACGCAGCCCGCCATCATGACGACGAGCGTCGCCGCGCTCCGGGCCCTGGAGAACGAGCTGGACGTGAAGCTGTCCCCCGCCTTCGGGGCCGGGCACAGCCTGGGCGAGTACACGGCCCTGGTGGCCTCGGGCGTCCTGGCGTTTCGTGACGCGGTGGACCTCGTGAACAAGCGGGGCTGCTGGATGCAGGAGGCCGCGCCGGAGGGCGTCGGGGCGATGGCCGCGATCATGGGGTTGGAGTCCGACGACGTCGTCGCGGTGTGCCGGGAGGTCGCTCCGAACGAGGAGTGCCAGGCGGCCAACTTCAACTCGCCGGGGCAGGTCGTCATATCGGGCGTCGCGGAGTACGTCGACAGGGCGGTTGCCGCCGCCAAGGCCCGCGGGGCCCGCAAGGCCGTGATGCTGAACGTCAGCGCCCCGTTCCACAGCCGCCTGATGATGCCGGCGGCCGAGAAGCTCAAGGCGCAGTTCGAGACGTATGCGTGGTCCGACCCGCGCTGGCCCATAGTGGCCAACGTGAGCGCAAGGCCCGTATCGACGGCGGCCGACATCAAGGCGGCGCTCTATGCCCAGACCTCCAGTCCCGTGCTGTGGTCGGACTCGGTGACCTTCATGGCCGACGACGGCGTGGACACGTTCCTGGAGCTGGGGCCCGGCGAGGTGCTCTGCGGCCTGAATAAGAGGATACGCAAGGGGCTGACCCTGATGGCCGCCGGGACGCCCGAGACGCTGGAGGCCATGGCTGTGGCCCTGAGGTCCGCCTGATGGCGCGCCGTCTGGCCCTGGTCACGGGGGGCTCGCGCGGGATTGGACGCGCCATCGCCCTGGCCCTGGGCAAAAATGGGTGTGACGTGGCGGTGAACTACAACGCCAGCGCGGGGGCCGCAGAGGCGCTCTGCGGCGAGCTGGCGGCGCTGGGTGCGCGAGCCTCGGCCTTCCGGGCCGACGTCTCGGACCGCTCCCAGGTCGAGGCCCTGTTCAAGGCCGTCGAGGCCGGGATGGGCCCAGTCGAGATCCTCGTCAACAACGCGGGGATCACGCGCGACAACCTGCTGATGCGCATGAAGCCCGAGGAGTGGGACGCTGTGCTGGCGGCTAACCTGAGCTCCGCGTTCTACTGCACGAAGGAGGCCATCCGGGGCATGGCGAAGGCCCGGTGGGGGCGCATCGTCAGTATCGCCTCCGTCGTGGGGCTGGTCGGGAATACCGGGCAGACCAACTACAGCGCCTCCAAGGCGGGGCTGATCGGTTTTTCCAAGTCCGTGGCGCGGGAGTACGCCGCGCGCGGCGTGACGGTCAACGTCGTGGCTCCGGGATTCATCGGAACCGACATGACCGGCGTGCTGAAGGAGCAGGTCAAGGAGGCGATCCTGGGGCAGATTCCCCTGGGACGCATGGGGTCGCCCGAGGACGTGGCGCGGGCTGTGGCCTTTTTTGCCTCTGAGGAGAGTTCCTACGTTACCGGCCAGGTCCTGGCGGTTGACGGCGGGATGACGATGTGTTAAGGATATGTTGTCGGAGGGAGGTGAGGAACAATGAAGAAGGAGGAGGTCCTTTCCAGGCTGAAGGAGATCATCACGGAGCGTCTTGACGTCGAGGAGGATCAGATTGTCCCGGAGGCGACGTTCGTGGAGGATCTGGGCGCCGATTCCCTGGACATCGTGGAGCTGATCATGGGCATTGAGGAGGAGTTCGACATCGAGATCCCCGACGAGGACGCCGAGAAGCTCACCTCGGTGGGCGAGGCGCTGAGCTACACGCTGGGCAAGATCGGGGTCGACGAGTAACGCCGCTGTTCGAGGGGGGGAGGAACGCCTTCCCCCCGTCATTGAATCTGCGGACCGAGACGGCTGTCGAATGATTTGGAAGAGTTGGAAGAATATGAGACCTGCGGCCCGCCTCCTCTCGTGCGGCGGGCGTTATCGTATAGAACGGCACGGCCAGGGAGTGAAACGAAGATGAGAAGAGTGGTCGTTACGGGCCTTGGGCCCATAAGCCCCATCGCCACGGGGAAGGACGCCTACTGGAGGGCGCTCCGGGAGGGAAGGAACGGGGTCGGCCCCATCACGACGTTCGAGCTGGGGGACTGTCCCGTGACGTTCGGCGCCGAGATCAAGGACTTCGACCCGACGCAGTGGATGGACGGCAAGGAGGCCAAGCGCTCCGACCGGGCAATCCAGTTTGCGGTGGCCGCCTCGAAGCTGGCGGTGGAGGACGCGAAGCTGGACACCAAAAGCATGGACCCCTATCGTCTCGGGGTCTACATCGGAACGGGGCAGGGCGGCATCGAGACCTCGTTCAACAACTTCAAGACGATGATGGAGAAGGGCTCCCGCCGGGTCAGCCCATACTTCATCCCGATGATGATCAGCAACATGTCGACGGCCTACGTGGCCATCGTGCACGGGGCCAAGGGGCCGAACCTCTGCATCGTGACGGCCTGTGCGACCTCGCTGCACAGCCTGGGAGAGGCTTACCACGCGATCGTCCGCGACGACGCGGACGTCATCCTGGCGGGCGGAACCGAGGCCGCGCTGCGCGCCATCAGCATCGCGGGATTCGCCTCCATGAAGGCGCTGTCCACCCGTATGGACTCCCCCGAGACGGCCAGCCGTCCCTTCGACAAGGACCGCGACGGGTTCGTCATGGGCGAGGGGGCCGGGGTGCTGGTCCTCGAGGAGCTGGAGCACGCCAGGGCGCGGGGTGCGCATATCTACGGGGAGTTCGTGGGGTACGGCACGTCCTGCGACGCCGGCCACATCACGGCGCCGGACCCCGAGGCCGAGGGCGCCCTCCACGCCACGAGACACGCCATGAGGATGGCCGGCTGGTCCCCCGAGCAGGTGGACTACATCAACGCCCACGGGACCTCCACCGGTCTGAACGACAAGATGGAGTCCCTTATGGTGCGCAAGGCCTTCGGAGAGCGGGCGAAGGACGTCGTCGTCACCTCCACGAAGTCCATGATCGGGCACTGCCTGGGCGCGGCCGGGGCGCTCGAGACCATCGCCTCCTTCCAGGCAATCGAGCAGGGCTACATCCATCCCACCCTGAACTACACCACCCCCGATCCCGAGTGCGACATCACCCTCTCGACGGGCCGGGGCGTGGAGAAAAAGGTGGACCGGATGCTGGTGAACAGCTTTGGGTTTGGTGGGCACAACGGGGTCCTCGCCTTCCAGCGTTTCGTTTGAGCCATATCTTCACCAGGGGGACGCCGTCCGACTCGCCGGGCGTGACCTGGAAGGGCTCCAGGAGGCGCTGGGTTACCGCTTCAAGGACGGAGGGCTTCTGGAGGAGGCCCTCTGTCATTCCTCGTTCGCCAACGAACACGGCCTGTCGCTCAGCAACGAGCGCCTGGAGTTCCTGGGGGACTCCGTCCTGAGCTTCCTCGTCGCGCGCATCCTGTTCGAGCGGCACCCGGACGCGGCCGAGGGCGAGCTCTCGCAGATGCGCTCGGCGCTGGTCTGCAGGTCCTCCCTCTGCCGCAGGGCCGAGGCCCTGGACGTCGCGGATGTCCTGCTTTGTGGCCGGTCCATGCGGAATCGGGACCTTCCGCCCTCCCTCTGCGAGGACGCCCTGGAGGCCCTGATCGGGGCCGTCTGTCTGGACGGCGGCGTCCCGGAGGCGGAGCGCGTGGTGCGCCGCCTGTTTTTCGGCGGTCCGGACGCCGCCGGGGAGGACGGCACAGAGCTGGACGCCAAGTCCCGCCTCCAGATCCTGCTGCAGGCGCGGGACCTTGGGATCCCGCACTACGAGGTCGTCTCGGTCTCCGGTCCGTCCCATTCTCCCCGTTTAGAGGTCCGGCTCCGGGTGGGGAACACCGACCGCGTCGGGGTCGGGGCGAGCCGCAGGGAGGCGGAGGAGCTGGTCGCCGGGCTGGTCCTGCAGGACCTCGAGGTAGAGGAGAACGAGACGGCGGAAAGCGAAGCCGGGGGGTCTCCTTCGTGAGAGGGCTGAGGCTTCTCCTCCTGTTCTCCTTTCTCCTCACCCTGCCGTTCCGCGCCGAGGCCGAGGCGCTGGATGTCGTCGTGACCCTGCCCTGGCTGGCCCTTCTGACCTCCTTCATCGGCGGCCCGAACGTCGCGGTCGTGCCGCTTCTGGAGTGGAACCCGAACGGCGACGCCGTGCCGGCCGCGCGGGGGAGGACACTTCGTTCCCTGAGCCGGGACGCCCGGATCATGGCGCTCGATTCCGACGACGCCCACCGTGTCCGGCTGGATGCGGGCAAATTTTCCAATTTCAGGGCGCTGTACCTGCCGTTTCCCATCGAGGCGCCGCAGATCGATGCCGCGCTCTCGGACCCCTCGGTGCTTCCCTTCGTCGCCCAGCGCGTGCTGACGGTGCTTGCGGACTGGGACCCCGCGAACTATCCCTATTATCAGCGCCGTCTGGCGGAGTTCCAGGCGCGGCTCTCCGGCTCCGTGCTCGCGGGGCGCCAGATTCTGCGGGACATCCCGGTGTACGACCTGACGGGGTACAGCGGGGCCCTCCTCAAGGCCGCGGGGTGCCGGATCGAGCGTCCCGCCTCCGCCGACTGGGCCGCGTGGAGCAGGGGAAAGGAACAGGAGCTCCTGATCCAGGAGCTCGACCGCAGGAAGGAGGAGAAGGTGACGACCGTCATGGATGGGGGAACGCCCAGGGCGCTACGCCGCCTCCTGGAGTCCCGTCCGGAGGTCTTCTCGTTCGGACGCCCCCCTCTGTCGCAGGACTATCCCGCCTTTCTGCACGATCAGTACATCTCCCTGTGGCTCAAGAGCACGACGAAGCCCCTTCCCCCGCCGGCCAGGCCGCGGCGATGACGATGGGGCGGACCGATTCGGGGCGGAGGGATGAAGAACGGAGGGATGAGAAATGGACGGAGAGATCGTTCGCTGCCCGTGGGCGGATCGAAGTCCGCTGGAGCGCGCGTATCACGACCGGGTGTGGGGTGTTCCGCTGCACGACGAGCAGGCTCTCTTTGGGATGCTCTGCCTGGAGGGGATGCAGGCCGGGCTGAGCTGGTCCACTATCCTGCGCAAGATGGGGGCCCTCCGGACGGCGTTCGACGACTTCGACCCTCTGGTCTTGTCCGAATACGACGAGCGGAGGATTGCCGCGCTCATGGAGACGGAGGGCATCATCCGGAACCGGCTGAAGATCCAGGCGGTGGTCCGGAACGCGAGGGCCTACCTGAGGCTGCGGGAGGGGCACGGGACGCTGGATGACTTCCTGTGGCGCTACGTGGATTTCACGCCCCTGGTCAACGCATGGCGCGAGGCGGGCGAGGTCCCGGCCCGGACCCCTCTGTCCGATCGCATCAGCCGTGACCTGGAGCGCCTGGGGTTTGGCTTCGTCGGGCCGACGATCGTCTATGCCTTCATGCAGGCGACGGGCATGGTGAACGATCACTTGGTCTCCTGTGCGTTCCGAAGGGTTGGGGAGTAATTCCACAACTCCGGACCGTCCGTGGGCAGGGGGGCATCATTTCCGTACGGATTCCCGGTCGGAGGCCGTGGATTCAAAAACGTACTGCCGAATGACGCATCATCCCTGGGCAGGTGGTGGATGCTATAATCATAAGTAGGGTTTACCCTACTTATGCTCGAAGGAGCGGAGCGTGGCCATGCAGATTTTTGTGGATAGTGCAAAAGTGATGGCGAAAGGCCAGGTTACGATTCCGAAGGATGTGCGGGAAGTCCTGGGAGTATCGAATGGCGACAAGGTTACCTTCATCGTCGAGGGGGAGACCGTCCGTGTCGTCAACGCCGCGGTTTATGCGATGCAGATGCTGCAGCTTCGGATGATGGGCGAGGCGGAAAAAGCCGGGATTACATCCGAGGAAGATGTCTTGGCGCTCGTCAGGTCCGTCCGAAACGAAAGTGAAGGGTAATGAAGGTTTTGATCGACACGAATGTCTTGATCTCCGCCGCGCTCTTTCCCGGGAGCGTTCCGTATAGTGCTTATGTCAAGGCGGTGACTTCACCCAATCGCGGGATAATCTGCGACCAGAACGTGGACGAACTGAGGCGTATATTCAATCGAAAATGGCCGGGGAAGATCCAGGCGATGGAAACATTTTTGGCTGTTGCAATGACCGTGCTGACGATTGTACCCACACCGGAACAAGAAATTATGGATGAGGCCAAGATCCGGGATGTAAAGGACAGGACGATTCTGCGAGCGGCTGTTTTCTGTCAGGCGGATATATTGCTGACCGGAGACAGGGATTTTCTTGAGTCCGAAATAGGCAGCCCACAGATTGTCACTCCGGCTGAATTTCTGAGGACACGCTGATTCGATCAGCGCTTCCCTTGATTTTTCGAAAGGGGCAGATTGTGAACACCAAAAACTTGTCTTATGGACGGCAATGGATTGACGACGACGACATCGCGGAGGTCGTCAGGGTGCTGGAGGGCGACTGGCTCACCCAGGGCCCGACCGTGGCGGCGTTCGAGAGGTCCCTGGCCGATTACGTCGGAGTGAAGCATGCGGTGACGTTCGTCAACGGGACGTCGGCGCTGCACGGGGCCATGGCCGCGGCGGGGCTGGGGCCCGGCGACCGGCTGCTGACCACGCCCATGACCTTCGCGGCGACGTCGAACTCCGCGCTCTACGTGGGGGCCGAGCCCGTCTTCGCGGACATCGATCCAGACACCCTCTGTCTCGACCCCGTCAAGGCGGAGGCGAAGCTGAGCCGGGTCCGGGCCATCGCGCCCGTCAGCTTCGGCGGATATCCGTTCGCCATGGAGCCGTTCCGAAGGCTGGCGTCCGAGCATGGGCTGGTCCTCATCGAGGACGCCTGCCACGCACTGGGCGGCGACCGGGACGGGCACAAGATCGGCTTCGACGCCGACATGACCGTCCTGAGCTTCCATCCCGTGAAGCACATCACGACCGCCGAGGGCGGGGCCGTCCTGACCCAAAGCGACGAATACGCTCACGCGCTCCGGCTGTTCCGCAGCCACGGCATCACGAGGAACCCCGAGGACTTCGAGGAGGTCCCCGAGGGGCCATGGCACTGCGAGATGCAGACTCTGGGGTGGAACTACCGGCTTACGGACCTGAATTGCGCCCTGGGACTCAGCCAGATGCGCCGCCTGGATGCCTTCGTAAAACGCCGCCGGGAGATCGCCGCGCTCTACCGGGAGCTGCTGGCGGACGTCCGGGGACTGACCCTGCCCCCCGCACACGAGGGACACGCCTACCACCTGTTTCCCATCCAGGTGGACGCGGAGGCGCGCGGGCCCCTTTTCGCACACCTCGCGGAGAACGGCATCAGGCTCCAGGTGCACTATTCGCCCGTCCCCCTGCACCCATACTACAAAAAACGGTTCGGCTACCGGTGGGGTGACTTTCCCGAGGCCGAGCGCTACTATCGGGGCGCAATCTCCCTGCCAATGTTCCCGCTTCTCGAGGACTCGGACGTGAAGCGGGTCGCGGACTGCATCAAGACGTTCCTGAGCCGGGCCTCCCAGCGGCGGTAGAAGGGCAGGGCGGGCCTCCTGCGCCGCTACAGCCGCGCGCTCTGGCTCAAGGCCCTTCGCCCCTCGTTCCGCCGAGCCCGTCCCTTGAGTTTCTCGAATTCCTCGGCCAGCGGCTTCCGGTCCTCGGCAGGAACGCCCATGCTGCCGAGGAGCGCGCCCAGCCGGTCCTCCAGCTGGGCCACCTCCATGGAGGAGGGGGGCATCGTGCGCCCAATCCGCTTGAGGCCGTTCAAGGCCTCCTCAGCGACGAAGAGGGCCAGCCCCGCCGTGGGACCGCCCTCGGGCTCCGCCGGCATCTCCTCGGGGGGCTCCTCCTCACGCCGGCCACGTTCCCTCTGCGAAAAGAACAGGAAGGTCCCCGCCAGAAGCAGGAACGCCCCCCCGGCCGACAGGCGGTCGAGGTAGAAAAGATGCCCCGTCTCGATGCCGCAGAATATCCCCGCCGTAAACAGAATCCATCGCTTTGTCCCTTCCCACGCCATCGCCGTCACCTCACTCCGACCCCGACGGGCAGATCCATGCGGATGTACAAATAACCCAAACAACCCAAGCAACCGTTATGCGTCATGAAGTTCTGCCGTCTCCGTCGTTCCCTTTTCCGGGCAGTTCCCTTTTCCAGACAGGAAGCGCCTGCCCACACCGAAGCCCGGCGCGATGCGAGGGCTCAGCCCGTAGTACCCGTCCCCCGGCATGAAGACCAGCGGGTCCAGCCTGCCCGACTCCGGGCGGCCCCGGCCGTCGAGCGTCGACTCCTCGGCCATGCAGGAGACGATCTGCCCCACGAACAGGTCGTGCGACCCGATGGTGAACGTGTGAATCAGCCGGCATTCGAAGCAAAGGGGAAATTCGGCGACCAAGGGGAGCCCCAGCTCCGGGCCGGGCTCCAGAGTCAGACCAGCGAGGGCGAACTTGTCGTATTTGCGGCCCGACACGATACCGCAGAAATCCGTCTCGTCCACGTGACGTTTCGATGGGACGCAGACGCTGAACGCCTCACGCTCGGTGATGGCCGCGTGGCTGTAGCGGTCCGGACGGACCGATATCTGGATGGCGGGCGGCTCCGAACAGCAGACACCCACCCAGGCCAACGTGATGAGGTTTGGCCGCCCCGCCGCGTCCGTCGTCCCGGCCAGGACGACGGGCGTGGGAAAGCCGGCCGTTATCGGACCAATGTTTTTCTTCATCATCGTACCTCCGTAAAGGGAAACACAAGTGCTTCGGGGGCGGCGCCCCCGAACCCCCGCCCAGGGCCGCAGGCCCCGGACCCCGATTATTTCGAGCTCAGCAGGTCCTCCGTGATGGCCACGACGGCCCGGACCCCCTGGATGATGCTGCGCTCGTCCAGGTCGAACCTGCCGTTGTGGTGCGGCGCGGTGATGTCCGAGCCCAGCGCCATATACGTCGCCTGGCCGCCCTGCTCCTGGACGCGGCGCATCATCCACGTCGCGTCCTCGCTGCCCCCGGTCCGGACGGTGTCGAAGACCTCCCGAAAACAGTCCAGGGCCAGGACCACCTTTTTGGCCCTTACGACAAGCTCCTCGTCCCCCGAGGCCGTGGTGCCGGCCCCGGCCTTCACCAGTTCGACCGTCGTGCCATACATGGCCGCCGCACCCTCCAGAACATCGACGGCACGCGCGTAGACGTAATCGGCAATTTCCTGGTTCTCGCCACGGGTCTCCACCTTCATGTCCGCGTGCTCCGCGATGACGTTACGGCCCGTCCCGGCTCTCAGCACCCCAACGTTGACCCGCATCGCCCCGTCCCGGTGCGGCGCGATGGCGTGAAGCCCCAGCGCCGCCGTCGCCGCGGCCAGCAGGGCGTTGCGTCCCTCGTGCGGCGCGCCCGCCGCATGAGCCGGCCGGCCCGTGAAATGCACGTCGAGCTTCGTCGTGCTGAGGTAACCCAGGGAGTCCAGACCGAACGTCCCGGACGGCATCCCACCGCCGATATGCATGGCCAGGAAGTAATCCGATCCATCAACCACGCCCTTATGCACCATGGCGTAGGCCCCGCGGCACCCCTCCTCGCCGGGCTGGAAGATCAGGCGCACGGTCCCACCCAGCAGCCCCTCCCTGGCGATCAGGACCTCGGCCACCCCCAGCCCGATGGCCGTGTGGGCGTCGTGCCCGCAGGCGTGCATCAGATGAGGGTTGACGCTGGCAAACCCCTCCCGGACGGGCCGGTGGTCGGACGAGGCATCCTCGTCCACCTCCACGCAGTCGATGTCAAACCGCAGCGACACGACGGGACCGGGGCGTCCGGTGTCCAGCACCGCGACGACCCCAGGATAGCGCCGCATCGCCTCGATCCACGCGGCGTTGCCGCCCTGCGTGATCGCGCGCCCGATGTGCCGGTCGATCTCCTCCTCCGAGGGGCGCCCCATGACCGCGGAGGCCTCCACCGTGTCCAAACCGACCCGGGGCTTGTAACCCAGACGCTCCAGCCGCTCCGCGACCAGCGACGACGTTCGGAACTCCGTCCAGGCCGCCTCGGGATAACGGTGGAGGTCCCGCCGGATGTCGATCAGATCCCGCTCCAGTTTCCTCCAGTCCATTGCGCTGCACCTCCCCTCCATACTTTAGCACGACCTGCCCCTTTTCTTCCTCGGTCATATGCCGGGGCACGGAAGGACGAAGAAAGAAGGACGAAGAAATATGAAAGGCAGGCCGCCATTTCCTTCGCTTCTTGTTATAATGATGAAAAATGGTATGGGGTCAAGCCGGGTTGGGTTCGATTCAAGACGGATTCGATTCAAGATGGGTTCAATTCAAATGAATGCAGGCAGGGAAAATGAGATCCTGGGAAAACGAGATAATCCGAAGGGAAGGCCGGTACGATGAACACAGAAGTGCAGAACAAGGAAGCGCAGAACAAAGAAGAATACGTCTATAAGCCCGCATGGAGGAGCTTCTGTCTGCACATCGCGGCAATGGTCGCCTGCCTTGTGCTGGTCGCCTTCGTCTCGCTCAAGGTCCCCATGGATGCCGCCTATCAGAAAGCCCTATGGGGATTTTTTGTTCTGTTCGTCCTCGCCACCTTCGGCGACATGTTTTTCAAGCGCCTGGAGGCCACGCTGATCGTCCGATTCGACGAGGTTGCCTTCGAAAAGGGCATCCTGAAGCGGGATTCCATAGAGATAGGGATGCGCAATGTCAGGACCGTCCAGGTGACACAGAGGCTCATGCAGCGTCTTCTTAACGTTGGGGACATCGCCATCGCCTCATCCGGAACCGACGTCTACGAGATCCGCGTCGCCAATATGCCCTCCCCTAACGATATCCGTAACCAGATCCAGGAGCGTGCGCGCGTCGAGGACAGGCAGCAGGTGAACGGGGCGAGCGGAGAAAAGGCTGGGGCGTAGCCTCAGGATCGCCGGTCCAGCCGCCGTTTGGGGCGGACGTCGCCGGACAGGAGTATGAAACGGAGCCCGGGGCCTGTGCGGCCCCGGGCTTCGAGCAATCGGACGGATCGGACGTTTGCAGGGAACGCCCCGGCCGTCACGCCCTCCGCACCGGCCACTGCACCTCGGTGCGCAGCTCCTCCGGCGGGACCTCGTGGGGGCTGTTTAAGTAGACGTTCCGCGCACCGTCGGACCCCGCCACGGGCTCGTAACCGTTTTCCTCCATCCAGTGCCGCAGCGCGGTGTAGGCGCCCTCGAGCTGATCGTAGGGTCCCTTGTGCAGGGTGCAGGCCATTGGTCCGCCCGGCACCGTCCGGACCTTCAGCCGGTCCGTGTCCGGGACCGGATTCGTGAAGGACAGGCAATACTCGACGTCGATGTTGTTGGGGTCGAACTCCTCCCCGTAATAGATGTCGAAGCACTCCCCGCCGTAGGCGCTTCCGTTCCGCTCCAGGTGGTTCCAGAGCTCCGTGAAGACCCGATGGCTCTCCTCCGATATGTTCTCCATCGTGACGGTGCAGCGGTGCGTCAGCGCCCGGACAGGCGCCACCTCGCGTACGGTGACCTCGTAGGACAAGAAAAACGCCTCCTTCTCCAAAGTGAGTTTTTCCAGAAGCTCCAGGTCCCTGTTTCCCTTCTTCAGGCGTTCCTGGAGCACCTTACGGTGCCGGTCGAGAAATGCGGCAATCGCGTCGGGGTCCCGTGCGCCCAGGAAGGCGCGAATCTCCTCCAGGGGGACGTCCAGCTCCCTCAGGCGCCGGATGCGCAGGGCCTCCACGAACTGCCCTGCGGAGTAGTGGCGGTACCCCGTCGCCTCGTCCACCCAGACGGGCCTCAGGATGTTCTTCTCGTCGTAGAACCGCAGCGCCTTCACCGAGAGCCTCGTCGCCCTGGAGAACTCCCCGATCGTCAGCAGATTGCCCATGAGTATCCTCCTCCCTTCGCCTCCCGTCCTCGTCCTCCGGCGGGGACCATCATAGGACCTCCCGCAGGGGGAGGGTCAAGCCCGCGGACCTTATTCGAACGTCCCCCTGGCCAGTACGCTGCCGTCTTCCATCATCACACGGCCCTTCGCCACCACGTGGCGCAGGGCGTTTCGGTCGTCCAGGACCAGGATGTCGGCGTCGCGGCCTCTCTCGATACGCCCCTTGTGCGGCAGGGAGAGCTGGTCGGCCACGTGACTCGTCGCCATGCCGATAGCCCTCTCCGGCCCAACCTCGGGGTCCTCCATCAACTCCAGGATGCAGTCCAGGACGGACTCGATGGGACCGATGCCCATGCCTGTCAATTTGCCCTCCGCGTCGAAGCGCGGCATGCTACCGTTGCCGTCGGAGCTCAGGGTGATGCGTTCGGGGCGCACGCCGCCGGACAGCAGGTGTTTTACGGCGCGATGCGTCGGAATGCCGAAGACGGGTTTTTCCCCAGGCGCCGCGGTGAGGTCGAGGTTTCCGCCCCGAAGTCCGTATTCCACGGCCTTCTCCAGAAGTGCTTCAT
This sequence comes from uncultured Fretibacterium sp., assembly GCA_963514535.1. Classification (GTDB taxonomy): domain Bacteria; phylum Synergistota; class Synergistia; order Synergistales; family Aminobacteriaceae; genus CAJPSE01. The sequence goes on along the minus strand of CAUPUB010000022.1, from coordinate 4,568 downwards.
TGCGCGAGACGTGGGTGGGAGCGAACTGCGCCAGGGGGATGTCCGTCCCATCGACGGCCGCGAGCAGCGGCTCGAAGGCCGGAGCCTCCGAGCCCATATGGACGCAGACCGTCCCGGCCTTGTCGGCGAGCATTCCTCCGACGCGGGCCTCCGAGACGGCGCGGCGCAGTTCGTCGACCGTGGGATGTGCGCTGCGGTGATCCGACAGGGCGATCTTGAGTCCGATCACCTTGTCGATCAGACAGAGGTCGTCCATGACACCGCCCGTCAGAGTCGGGGAGGGAAGGGCATAGCTGCCCGTCAGGATCCAGGTGCTCAGTCCCTCCTCCTCCAGCCCACGAGCCTTCATCAGGAGGTCTCGCAGGCCCCGGCAGGTTCCGTCGGTCCCCGTGAGCCCGACCGCCGAGGTCACCCCGGCTCGGATGAATGCGGAGAGCTGGAGCGGCGGAGTACGGTATCGGGGACCTCCCTCGCCGCCCGCGCCGTTGAAGTGCACGTGGCGATCGATGATGCCGGGCAGTACCTTTCCACCCTCTGCGTCGAGCACCGTCACCTCGGGGCAGATCTGCTCCAGGTGGAGCCTCAAGTCTTTGGCGGACCCGGCGGGATGGATGCCGGAGATTTTGCCCCCAACGACCGAGACCGTCCTCGGCCCGAGGGTGGCCGGGGAGAACAGGTCCGCGTTTTCGATCAGCAGCAACGATAAATTGGACATGACGATGCCTCCTTCCGCTAGCCACGGTACGGGCGACAGCGGAAACTATGATATCATTTCGCCGGAAGGTCTTTGACGACCTGACGATTCGTCGTCTTTGGAGGAGGTGTTCTGCGTGGGGCCGCATGGAGTGAGGTTTCCGGGCCTTTGGGAAAAGGCCGTGGGATATGTTGCAACAAGCGGAAGGCTGACGGCTGTGGAAAGGCGAATCGTGATAATGCTTGCCGCTTTTTTCCTTTTGTCCGCATCGTCGGTCTTCGCCGCGTCAGAGGATTCCCTGCCGTCCTATCTGGTCGAGAAATGGGGCAGCCTGACCGAGACGCTGTCGGACGCCCTGTCCCTGAGGGACCGGCAGGAGACGCTGCCGGCGTCCTCGTGGTTCGGCGCGGACCGGACCAGCAACGCCCGAAAGATCGATGAACTGCTGGACCAGGCCCTGGAGATACTGGCCCAGGGTCGGGCCGGGGACCTGCGGCGTCAGGGCCTGGAGCTGCGGGCGGAGATCCCGAAACTGCGTCTGGAGGCGGATGGGCTTCGGAATCAGCGTATCTCGGCCCCGGAGAGCTCGCGCCTGCCCTGGGTCAAGACACGGACAAAGATCGATGAACGGCTCTCCGAGCTGGACGGGGAGATCGCCGACAGGGAGCGGGCCCTTTCGGCGGTCAATGCGCAGCTCGCCGAGGCGCTCCGCGATCTGGGGCTCCAGCTGGACGACCGGCAGATAGACATTTTGCTGAGCTCCGTGACGGGGGACGACCTGCTGCAGAACGCCGTGGTCTTCTCCAACGTCAGGACGATGGTCGAGAAGCTGGCGGAGCTCTCTCGGGAGGACCGGGACAATCTGGAGATCAACCGCCGCTACAGCGGCCTGTATCTGGTGCTGAACGACCTGCTGATCCACACTCAGGAGGAGTTGGTGCGGAGAATAGACGGAAAGTACAAGCCGCGGCTCGTCGAGATCGGGAGGGAGGCTGAGGCGCTGCGCAAGGAGGCCCTGGCTAGGGGCTCCCAGGCGGGGTACTCGGACCTGCAGAAAAAGTCCTTCGCCCTCAACGCGGAGTCCAACGCCATGACGCTGCGTGTCGCCGAACTGTACACGCGGCTGCTGGACTCGCAGCGCAAGGGGATTCTGGACAACCTGGCCGACCTGCGACGCAACCGCGACCTGGCCGAGAACACCTATCGGACGGTGCGGAGCTCCGGCGACCTGCGGAACCTCATCCGCTCGGGCCTCGAGCTGTTCGACTCCATCCACGCGCTCTCCATGCCGGAGATCCTTCCCTTCGAGAACGAGGCGATCCGGCGGGAGTTCGAGGAGATCAACAAGCGGCTCAGGCACTGAAGCCACATACCAACGGTCATCGGACCAAGACCGATCGTCACGAGTTGTAACTCCGATCGCTTGGGTTCGAAGCACTGCTTCAACTCCATAAGCGTTATATCCTTTACGTTTTCCATGTGGGCCACGTTCATCTTTCCCAGCTCATCTCGCTCTCCGCTCTTCTGTTGCAAAAAGGGCCTTTCCTTCTGTCGGGAAAGGCCCTTTTTTAAAATTAACCTCGACGTTTTTGCGATTGCGTCGAGGACTCAGTTGGTGGAGGCGGAGCGCCTGTAGAGGTATCCACGACGGAAAGGTCCCGTCTCACCGCCTGATTTCCTTAGCAATCCCCCGCTGGCACAGAGGTGTGCTCCCTGGACGATAAGGCAGGGTAATGGGGTATTGGGGAGTGCGGCTTTCCATTCGACTTTCCATTTTGAGAGAGACGCTTTTCTCTTATTTTTAGAATTTTCTCCTGGATGAACAGAGCATCGGCTCTGACCTCCGCCCGATAAGCCTCCTTAGTCATAGCCTGACGCCGTTCTTCATTGGCCTCACGGATTCTATGTATATCTTCAATGGTAAAATCAGGACTGATTTTCGGCTTATTCATCTGTATCATCTCCCAGCATCACAGTTGGAGACACGATATCGAGAAGCTTGAAATATCCCTTCATAGCGTTGATCGTTCTGACCTTTTGAATCGTCGTCATACGCACCATGTGTTTGAAGTTCCAAGACACGATCACGTCACAACCGCTCGTTGTTGCAAAAGCAATATGCTGACAATCTCCGATACTTTTGCGTGTCAGGATTCCGTTTTCGACATAAGCTTCGGCTAAAGCGTCCACCTCATCCGTTTGAGGCAAGAGGGCATAATTTATAGTACCCAAGTAGCCCAGTAACTTCGATCGCTTGGGTTCGAAGCACTGCTTCAACTCCATAAGCGTTATATCCGATATGACGACCTCATGTCAAGCCAAATGCAACAGGTAAATTGAAAAAGGCCTCATTAGGGCTACGAAAGCCGAGGCCGAGGCCCTGGTCCACAGTTCCACCCATTGGCCCACAGCCTGCCCCACAAGGCGAGCGGATGAGCTTCCCCACGGTATAAAACCAGATGGCCTCAAGCCTTACGAAGTGGCCCACAAAATAGGGGCCTCTGTGGCCTGTGGGCCAAATTGTGGGCCGTTTATGTCCGGATTGTAACATATCAGGGTGGACTTTCATGGAGTAAAGAAAAAAGAAAACCCCGCTTCTGGCGGGGTTTATGGAGAAATCGGGATTACCCCGATGTAATGGTTGGTGGAGGCGGGGGGAATCGAACCCCCGTCCGACATGGGCCGATCGTGGCGGCGCTACAGGCTTAGTTTTCCTTTAATTGTCGTCCGAGAAGCGGCAGAAAACGGCCCTCCTCTTTCCAAGACCTCTAGTCTTTTCCACTTCGGCAAGGTCCGACGCGAAGCGGAGCATCCGCCTGAAATGACGTCTCCGGCGGGCCGGCAGAGGAACCCATCCTTCAACGTGGCAGCCTTAAGCCGCCAGTGCGTAGTTATTGTCGACGTTTATCGTCTTGTCCGAATGTTTAGCGAGGATTACGGACATAACTCGGCCTGCTCCTCCAGATCCTCCACGTGCCGTCGAAACCTGTCGCCCCCTCAAAAAGCATTCTTCAAAAACCTGAAGCACCTTGACCCTCTGCGCGAGCTCCGAAACCTGTCACCCTTCGGTGAAAGCTCATTCCTCATAACGTCCCCGGTGCCGGACCGCACGGGCCATATCGCGTTTGGCATCCCGGTCCGCCAGGGCGTCGCGCTTGTCGTAGGAGGTCTTTCCCTTCGCCAAGGCAAGCTCCACCTTCGCCCTGCGCCCGTCCTTTATATAGACCGAAAGGGGAACCAGGGTCAATCCCTTCTCCCGCACCTTGCTTCCCAGACGGACAAGTTCCTGTCGGCCGACCAGCAGCTTACGGTCCCGCTCCGGCTCATGGTTGTAATAGCTTCCCTTCTCATAAGGCGAGACGTGCATCCCCATCAGCCAGAGCTCACCCCTCTCAATCGAGGCATAGGAGTCCTTCAGGTTCAGGTTTCCGGCCCTGACGCTCTTGATCTCGGTGCCCGTCAGGACAACACCACACTCCAGAGAGTCGATGACGAAATAATCATGCCGCGCCTTACGGTTTTGAGCTACAACTTTATTAGGCATATTTTTCATCATCTCCTTTAGAGCTTTTTATTATAGCATTTTTCCCCTGATTGTAAACAACCTTAGTCTCCCCCCCGCGGACAGGGCCTCATCTGCTGCGTCCGTGGTCAGGTCCGTCCTCAGCACCTAACACCGACTAAGGGCAACCATCGGCAGGCGGGTGTCCGCTGTCGCGCCGTCCCATTCGCGTCGCAAACTCGTCCTCCGTCATGCCGGCCCGCGCAGAGGCCTTCTCCACCGATAAGAGCCCATCCCGAACAAGGGAGAAAAGCATCTCCAGACCGCCCTCGGCCCGCCCCTCGGCAAGTCCTTCAGCCCTTGCGGTACGGT
>CAUPUB010000021.1:0-28207 GCA_963514535.1 uncultured Fretibacterium sp. | reverse complement strand
ACTCGCGCGGGGTGAGGCCCATGTACGCCAGCTTCTCGCGCAAAAACGCGGCGGTATCCGAGCCCCTGACGACGAAGCCCCTGGAGAAGTCGGGGGGTGTTTCGTCGGACGCGCCCTCCCAGAAGAGGTAGCTGTACTCCCGGCCCTGTCTGTCAGCTAGGGTCCCGTCGGGCCGCGCGGTGACGTGCCACGCACCGTCGGGGTCGGGCGCGGGGTAGGTACAGGTCAGCCTGCCTTGGTACTCCAGCCGCACAGTCACCTCCGCCTCGGCCTCCGGGTAGAGGTAGATTGCTGGTTTACTATATGGAGGTATCTTCGTCTCCGAGTCAATAAGGGATATTTCGGGATACCCGATTGGAGAAGGAAAATTTGGATCTGACGTTAGGATGAAACTCAAAGTCGGTTTCTCCCCGTTTTTTATGTGTAACGTATTTTCTCTGTCCCGGATAAAAATTTGGTATTGTGGATGTTCGTTAAGAAGATCATGGGGCTTCCATTCTCCTTTTTGCCCATCATAAATATAAAATTTTTGCTGAGTATAATCTACGGATACGTTATAGCGCATCCATTCATGATTTTCTTGTGGCCGAATAAATACTTCGCACGGGTAGCCCGAATAATCCGAAAGAGGCCAACCGGCATCAAGGGAAAAGTCCCTTACACTCCAGACTCCCAACAACACCGCCGACAGCAAAAGGACCGTAATGCGGGGTTTGAGGAACTTCTTACTCCATTTTGTAAGCCTCTCCGCTCCAGACATTTTTCTTCGCATATCGTCCATCCCACTCAACCTCCCTGAATAATAGAATGTTTTAACGCATATTCCTCGACAGGCAATGTACATAACAAGTCTAGCAGACAAAGCGCCATTGGCAACTCGAGCATTTGACAAAACGACTTGTATGTGATAATAAGGTCTCCCTCTTCTGCATACGAAAGCGCCCGCCGGTTAGGTACCGGCGGGCGATCTCGTTTTCATTGCAGAAACCGGCTTTTTGAGGCGAAATGAAGTCAAGTTCGTCTCTCCGACAGGTTAGACGAGCCTCGCGAGGCTCAGTCCCCGGTCAGGCTCCACCCCACGGACTCGTTCTGCAGCGCCCAGAGCCGTGCGTAGAGCCCGCCGCGCTCCAACAGCTCCTCGTGACGGCCCTGCTCCGCCACGCGCCCCGCCTCCATCACCACGATGTTGTCCGCGTTCTGGGTCGTGCGCAGCTTGTGGGCGATCACCACCACGGTGCGCCCCTCCACCAGCGCGTTGACGGCCCGCTGCACCTCCACCTCGTTCTCCGGGTCCAGGCTCGCCGTGGCCTCGTCCAGCAGGACGACCGGCGCGTCCTTCAGCAGCGCCCGGGCGATGGAGATCCGCTGTTTCTCCCCGCCCGACAGGGTGGAGCCGCCCTCCCCCACCATCGTGTCGTACCCCTGTGGCAGCCGCATGATGAAGTCGTGCGCGCAGGCCCGCTTCGCCGCCTCCTCCACCTCGGTCTCCGTCGCCCCCTCGCGCCCAAAGGCGATGTTGTTCCGCACCGTGTCCCGGAACAGGTACACGTCCTGGAAGACGAAGGATATCCGCCGCATCAGCTTCTCCGGGTCCAGCCCGCGCTCGTCCGCGCCGCCGAAGAACACCGTCCCGGACTGCGGGTCGTAGAACCGGGCCATGACCTTCATCAGGGTCGTCTTTCCGCACCCCGACGGGCCCACCAGCGCGGTCAGCCTCCCCTGTGGGAACGTCAGGCTCACGTCCCGAAGCACGGGCTCGTCGCCGTAACCGAACGTGACGTTCTCCAGCTCGATGTCGTGCCGCTCGGGCACGTCGCCGTCCCCGGTCATCTCAGGCTCCTCCATCAGGTCCAGGATGCGCCTGCCGGCCAGGGTGAAGTAGCGGAACACGAAGAAGTTGAGCAGCGCAGCCGTCAGGGGGTCGTATACGCGCGTCCCAACGATGAGGAACCCGACGAAGGTCACGGGGTCGAGCGTCCCGCCGATCATCAGGTGCACGCCCAGCACGATCATCAGGGTCAGCCCCAGACGGATCAGGGAGATCGCCAGCATCGCGAAGGGCCCCAGGGCCGCCTCGATGCGGATGCTCTCCTTCATGAAGCTCCGGAAGGCGCTCTCCAGGCGGGCGAAGCGGCCGCCCGTCAGGTTGTAGGCCTTGATGACGCGGATGCCGTTCATGTACTCCTGAATGCGGTTCCCCGCGTCGATCTTGGCCCTCATGTGCTTTTGGCTCAGCCAGTTCTGGAGCCTCGTCGAGAGCACGAGCACCAGCGCCGCCGCGGGGAGCGAGACGAACATGGCGACGGCCATGAGCGGGTTCCAGAAGCACAGGCCCACGAAGGCGATGACGGGCAGTACGAGCCCCCCGACCATCTGCGGCACCTGATGGGAGATCGCGGTCTCCAGCAGCAGAAAGTCGCCCATGATCATGTTCACGAGGTCGCCGGGGTCGCGCCGGGCGAAGTAGCCCAGCGGAAGCCTGCGCAGCTTCTCCGCCAGATCGGCCCGCCCCCGGGCCGAGGCCTCGTAGGCATCCCAGTAGCAGGCCCGGTAGGCCGGGACCTCCGCTGCGAACATCACGAGCATCCAGACGAGCAGAAACGCGGAGAGCCCCCACAGCCTCGCCATATCCGGTGCGCCGCCGGCCGACCAGGCCGCGAACACGGTGCGGACTACCTCGATGGAGACGCCGAACGGAACGATGTTCACCAGATAGGAGACGATCGTGTAGAAGACCGACTTGCGCAATTTCTCGGGATGCCCCACGGTAACGGTCCGAAACATGCCCCTCATGCCGCTCCCTCCTTTGTATTTCTGCCGGGCGTGCTTCCGCCGAGCCTCCAGCTCTCCGCCCCAACATAGGCCCGCCACATGCGGGCATAAAGTCCATCCGCCTCCAGCAGTTCGTCGTGTCGACCCCGTTCCTCGAGGCGTCCCTCGTGCAACACCAGGATCTGGTCGGCCCTTCGGATCGAGGAGAGCCGATGCGCGATCACCAGCACCGTCTTGCCCTTGATGAGCTCCGTCAGGGCCCTCTGGATCTCGAACTCGTTCTCCGGGTCGGCGAAGGCCGTCGCCTCGTCCAGAACCAGGATGGGCGCGTTCTTCAGGACGGCCCGGGCGATGCAGACGCGCTGCTCCTCCCCGCCGGAGAGGTAGACGCCGCCCGATCCGATGGGGGTGTCGTACCCCCGGGGCAGGCGTTCGATGAACTCGTGGCACTGGGCGGCACGCGCCGCGGCGATCACCTCGTCGTCCGTCGCGTCCGGCCGCCCGACCCGGATGTTGTTCATCACGGAGTCGAAGAACAGGAAGTTGTCCTGGAACACGAACGACACCGTGTCCATCAGAGCCTCGTTCGGGATGTCCCGGACGTCCACGCCCCCGATGAGGATCTGCCCCTCCCCCTCCCTCACGTCCCAGAAGCGCGGGATCAGGCTGGCAACGGTGGATTTTCCCCCGCCCGAGGGGCCCACGAGGGCGGTCACCCTCCCCTCCTCCGCGTGAAAGGAGATGGAGGAGAGGGCACGGGCGCGCGTGGAGACGGCGTTGGTGTTTTTCGATCCCTCCGCGTCGTAGGAGAAAGTCACGTCCCGGAACTCGACGTCGAACCGCTTCGGCGTCCTGGGATTCCGGGGCTCGGGGACGGGCTTTCGGTTCATCACGGCCTCGATGCGCTCCACGCCCTCGTCGATCTGCCGTCCCTGCATGGCCAGCATCGCCAGGCTCATCATGGGGGCCGCCGCGCCGGGCGCCATCACCACGAAGAACAGGAACGTCAGCGCAAAGGCCTGGCCCGTCGGATCGTCCCGAAGGATCAGGAGCCCGACGGGCAGCAGGAGGGCGAGGAAGGAGTTGGCGACCACGCGAAACAGGATGTAACCGTTCTGGAAGGCGTTGGTGAACTGGATGCACAGCCTCCCGTAGTCCTGGAGGTCGGCGTAGAAGCCCCGGAAGGACTGCACTGTGCGGCCGAACACCTTGACGATCTGCATCCCGCGGACGTACTGGACCGCCGAGGCGTTGACCCGCTCCAGCGTGTCGTAGTACGCTTTCAGGTTGTCCCGGCCCTTCTTCCCGAACCAGAGGGACCCCTGGAAGGCGAGCGCAGCGACGAACGCCCCGACGCAGGTCAGCGCCAGGGGCGCGCTGAGGAAGAGCAGAGCCCCGACCAGGACGAGCACCGTGGTCACGGCATCGACCACCTCCGGGATCTTATGGGCGACGAAGAGCTCGATGTCCTCGACGTTCTGCTCCATCGTCTTCTTGACCGCGCCGATGGTGGTGCCCGAGAGGAACCCCAGCGGCAGCCTGCCGATGTGGCGGGCGAGGCCCATGCGGATGCCGTACAGGATACGGAACGCGGCCACGTGCGAGGCCATCAGGGACGCGTACCGAACGACGAACCCCAGCACCATGGCCCCGAAGGCGACGGCCCCCTGACGGATGAAGAAACCGGAGTTCTCCGGCGTCACCCCATGCTGTAAGAGTTCGCCCAGGATGAAGTACACGTTCAGGAAGGGCGCCAGCATCAGCGCCGCGCTGACGGCCGAGAGCACGCAGGAGAGCGTCACCAGTCCCCGCCGCTGCCCGGCTATCTCCAGAAGCCGGGCGATCCCGCTCCTTTTCTTTTTCTCCAGATTCTTTTTCTCGTTCTTTTTTTCCATGAAAACACGCCCCTTTCCAAAAGCCTCTCCGAAGCATCGAGGAGAGTTGCAGCTTACAAACTCCAACGCCCTATTCTACAACGTTCCCATTCTCCGGAACATGACCAAACGGGAGCAAAACATGACGGATCGGGAGAGGGTGGGCCATTGTTTCTTCATTTTATAAGAGCTGCTTATAAGTTCGAGGATACATAACGCAAAGTTTTGATTTTCCGTTTACGGAACGACGACACTTAATATATGAAGTGGACACTACGGAGCAGGCGCAGGGTATCGGTTATAATAGAAAATAGAAGTGGCGGGTTCCCACTGAATTTTCACAAAGACGTACTGAAAAAGAGCATAAGAGCATATTTGAAGGAGGGGGATTCTTTTGGAGGTCAAGAAGACGAGGAAGACGATGGACGGAAACGAGGCGGCGGCGTGGGTATCCTACGCGTTTACGGAGGTTGCGACGATCTATCCGATCACCCCTTCCTCCCCGATGGCGGAGCACGTTGATCGCTGGTCGGCGGAGGGGCATCTCAACCTGTTCGGACAGAGGGTGAGGCTGGTCGAGATGCAGGCGGAACACGGTGCGGCCGGGGCCATGCATGGCGCGCTCGAGGCGGGGGCCTTGGCGACGTCCTACACGGCGGCCCAAGGGCTGATGCTGATGATCCCCCCGATGTACCGCATCGCCGGACAGCTGCACCCCGGGGTGCTTCACGTCAGCTCGCGGACGGTGGGAACCCATGCCTTTTCCATCTTTGGGGACCAGTCCGACGTCATGGCGTGCCGCCAGACCGGGTTTGCGCTGCTCTCCTCGGGCAGCGTCCAGGAGGTGGCGGACCTGGCGGGTGTGGCGCACCTGTCGGCCATCAAGGGGCGGGTGCCCTTTCTGCACTACTTCGACGGGTTCCGGACCTCTCACGAGATCCAGAAGATCGAGGTGCTCGACTACGAGGAGTTCGGAAAGCTGCTGGACTGGGGCGCCGTGGACGCGTTCCGCAAGACGGCGCTGAACTCCGAGTATCCGGTCCAGCGCAGCACGGTGCAGAACCCGGACATCTTCTTCCAGGCCCGGGAGGCCTGCAACCCCTGGTACGACAATCTGCCCGAGGTCGTCGAGGGCTACTTGAAGGAGATCAGCCGTCTGACGGGCCGGCACTACGGGCTCTTCAACTACTGGGGCGTCCCCGACGCCGAGCGCGTCGTCGTGGCCATGGGGTCGGTCAGCGGCGTCCTTCGGGAGGTTGTGGAACACCTCAACGCCAAGGGGGAGAAGGTGGGATTTCTGCAGGTCCATCTCTACCGCCCCTTCTCCGAGGAACGCCTGCTCGCGGCGTTGCCGGGGACCGTGAAACGGGTCACCGTCCTGGACCGGACGAAGGAGCCGGGGGCGTCCGGGGAGCCGCTGTTCAAGGACGTGGCGACCGCGATGATCGGCCGTGCCGAACACCCGGCCGTCTACGCCGGGCGCTATGGGCTCTCGTCCAAGGATGTCACGCCCGCCCAGATGCTGGCGGTGTTCGACAACATGAGCCAGCCCGAGCCCAGAAACCATTTTACGGTGGGCATCAACGACGACGTCACTCACCTCTCCCTGCCGGTCGGGCCGCTCGTGGATACGGGGGACCCCGGGACGGTCAACTGCAAGTTCTGGGGGCTGGGCTCCGACGGCACGGTCGGGGCGAACAAGAACTCCATCAAGATCATCGGGGATAACACGGACTTCTATGTCCAGGCCTACTTCGAGTACGACACGAAAAAGTCCGGCGGCGTGACGAAATCGCACCTGCGCTTCGGCCGGAACCCCATCCACTCGACCTACCTCGTCAGCTCCGCGAACTTCGTGGCCTGCCACAACCCCTCCTACATCGGGCGGTATGATATCGTGTCCGACGTCAAGCCCGGCGGCGCCTTCCTTCTGAACTGCGCCTGGGACCTCCAGGGACTCGAGGAGAACCTGCCGGCCTCGGTGAAGCGGCAGATCGCCGATAAGAAGATCCGCTTTTACACCCTCGACGCGACGGGCATCGCCCAGAAGATGGGGCTGGGCGGGCGCATCAACACCCTGCTCCAGTCGGCCTTCTTCAAGATCTCCGAGATCCTCCCCATAGAGGATGCCGTGCGCTACATGAAGGACGCCATCAAAAAAACCTACGGTAGCAAGGGCGACAAGGTCCTGAACATGAACTACGACGCCGTGGACCGCGGCATCGAGGGCCTGGTGCAGGTCGAGGTCCCCGCCTCCTGGGCGACGCTGGAACCCGAACCCGCTCAGCGCCCCAGCGCGGACCTGCCGCGCTACATCCGGGAGGTCCTCATCCCCGTGAACGCCCTCAAGGGGGACGATCTGCCCGTGAGCACGTTTGTGGACGACGCTAATGGTACCGTCCCTCTGGGGACCTCCAAGTACGAGAAGCGCGGGACGGCGATCAACGTTCCCCAGTGGATCTCCGAGAACTGCATCCAGTGCAACCAGTGCGCCTTTGTCTGCCCCCACGCCTCCATCCGTCCCTTCCTCCTGGACGAAAAGGAGAGGGCCGCGGCGCCGAAGGACTACGTCACGCTTCCGGGTCGGGGCAAGGGAATGGAGGGCTACGGGTTCCGTATCCAGGTGGATCCCCTGGACTGCGTCGGCTGCGGAAGCTGTGCCGAAACCTGCCCCGCCAAGAACAAGGCGCTGGTCATGAAGCCTCTGGACAGCCAGCTCCCCGAGATGGAGAACTGGAACTACTCCTTGACCGTCTCCGAGAAGCCGAACCCGCTGGACAAGTTCTCGGTGAAGGGGAGCCAGTTCGAGCAGCCGCTGCTGGAGTTCTCCGGCGCCTGCGCCGGATGCGGCGAGACGCCCTATATGAAGCTGATGACGCAGCTCTTCGGCGACCGCATGTATCTGGCCAACGCTACGGGCTGCACCCAGGCCTGGGGTGCAGCCTCCCCCTGCGTCCCCTACACCACCAACAGCCGGGGACATGGGCCGGCCTTCTCCAACTCGCTCTTCGAGAACAACGCGGAGTTCAGCCTCGGGATGTGCTTCGCCGTCGAGCAGCAGCGCGAGCAGCTGGCCATGAGGGCACGTGCGTTCCTGCCTCGCTGCTCGGACGACCCCTTGAAGAATGCCCTGACCGCGTGGCTCGACGGGTTCAACAAGACCGAGGGGACGCGGGAGCGCGCTGACGAGGCGATAGCGGCCGTGGCGCGCGTCGCCCCGGGCTCGGACGACGAGGATTGTCGCTACCTCTGGCAGAACCGCGAGCACTTCGTCAAGAAGTCCATGTGGATGTACGGGGGGGACGGCTGGGCCTACGACATCGGCTATGGTGGGTTGGACCACGTCCTGGCCCTCGGCCCTGATGTCAATATCCTGGTGGTGGACACGGAGGTCTACTCCAACACGGGCGGACAGTCCTCCAAGGCCACGCCCGTCGGGGCGGTGGCGCAGTTCGCGGCGTCGGGCAAGAAGGTCAGGAAAAAGGACCTCGGCACGATGGTCATGAACTACGGAAACGTCTACGTCGCTCAGGTGGCGATGGGCGCTGACCCCAACCACTTGGTCAAGGTCCTGAAGGAGGCGGAGTCCTACAGGGGGCCGTCCCTGGTCATAGCCTATGCGCCCTGCATCAACCACGGGATCGTGAAGGGAATGGGCTTCTCTCAGAAGGAGTCCAAACTGGCCGTCGAGGCCGGGTACTGGCATCTCTACCGCTACGACCCCCGGCGGGTCAAGGAGGGGCTCAACCCGTTCGTCCTGGACTCCAAGGCGCCCACCCGTCCGCTGAGGGAGTTCCTGATGGGCGAGGTCCGCTACTCGGCCCTCGAACGTACCTTCCCGGAGGAGGCGAAGGTGCTCATCGCCATGGCCGAGGAGGACGCGAAGGAAAAGTACGAGCGTTACAGGCAGATGGCAGCCGTGAAGGAGATCGGACTCATCGCCGCCGCCAGCTGATCCGTTCGAGTTTCCGCCTCCCGGCCTTACCGGGGGCGGAAAGCAACAGCAAGTCCCGCCAACAAGGGGTTGGCGGGACTTGCTGTTTTTATCCGGCGCTCCTCGGCTATTGGAACAGAAGAAGGGCTTAAAAAGCCAGGAAGTACATCAGTGCGATGTTTATCAGAAGCAGCAGCAGCGCCGTGCCCCTCTGCACCCGGAGCACCTCGTTCAGGTTCCGGATCCCAAGGCGTTCTGCGGGAAGGACGTTGAAATTCAGGCCCATAGGGGTCATCAGGGTTCCGCAGTAGCCGGAGAGCATCGCGATGATCCCCGCCGCGGCGGGATCGGCCCCAAACCGTCGGATAACCAGCGGGATCCCTATCCCCGAGGAGACAACGAGAAAGGCGGGGAAGGCGTTCCCCATCATCATAGAGAAGAACGCCATAACAACACAATAGACGATGGCGGCCATCAGCTTGTTGTCTATCACGACGAACGACTCGGTCATCTCCAGAATGATGCCGCCCATTCCAACGGCCTCGAACACCACCCCAAAGGCAGCCAGCAGCTGGGGAAGGAACGCGGCCCACCCTATGGAGTTGAACATTCTGAGCCCATCCCGTATGAGGGCGGCGGGCGTCTCGCGAAAAAACAGCATGAAACAGAAAAGAATGACGATGTTACTGATCCCGAAAGCGAGCAGAATCTCTACACCACAAGCCCAATGGAGGGCCAGAGTAGAGGCGAACAAAACCGGAAATGGAGAAAAAAGCCACCTTCCAAAACGGGCTGCGGAGGCCTTTTGACACTCCTCGGAAGGAAGCTTATGTTGGCCAGGCTTGATGTCTGTCAGCACGACGATAAGCACCATCAGGACAACGCATCCCCCCGTGACGGCGGCGGGAAGGACCGTTCCAAAGGCAAACGTTCCCCCCAAAAGCCCCGTGAAGAGGACCTTACCCCACCTCTTGGGGCTATCATTGATAAGGGCCATCAGGGAGGAGGTAAACAGAAGGGTCCCTATGATGCGATAAATGCTTTCCAGGTCAAAAATGTCAAAAATTTCCGAGACCATCATCAGGTTCACTCTCTCCAGGTCTTTTCGTCGGACTCTCGGCGCAGGACCGAGTCCAGAAGAGCGCACTGCACCATAACGATGACATAGGCCGCCAGCGCTGTGGGAATGGCATAAAGGATGAGCCTGAGGAAACTGACCGGGTACCCCGCCTGTTCCAGGACAGCTCTGACGAACAGGCTTCCTCCCGAGGCGATAAAGAGCAGCTGTCCGAAGAAGTTACCGCAGTTCTCCGTCGCTATGATCATGGCCTTGACATGGTCAACCATACTGGGCAACAGCCTTCCATCCCGTTTTGAGGCCTCGAGGACCATTGGGGCGACGAGGGTGTGGGCTATTTGATGCCCCCCGAGCGTGATGCCCAGGGCCACCGAGACCTGCCGGATCGTCATGTACAGCTGCAGAATACGTCCGGCCGTAGCATCTTTGACATGCTGGAACTCAGCCTCTATTTTTTTGTACAGCCCCAATCGTTCAAGGAGCCCCCACAAGGGCAGGAGCAGAAGAAAGATCGACAGGAAACGGTGTGCTACGAAGGCGTTCCCGATCATTTCGAGGATGACGACGGGGGACATTCCGGCAAACATGCCCATAACGAAAATGACGAGCAAAATGGTCAGAAGCAGATTGAACTCGAAAGTCGTACCGATTAGGATGATCAGGATACCGATCAGGTTGATCAAAGCTCACCCTCCCCACAGACGGCTACCGCCGCCCGAACCGCGGCTTCAAGTCCTTGAGCCATCGCCTCGAGCGGCAAGCCGGGTTGCCCCAAACGCTCGGCCTGTTCCAGCATGTATGGGACGTGAATGAAACCGCCCCGGCGCACACCGCCCTCCTCCTCCAGAAAACGCATCAGCCTGTAAAAGAGATGATTGCATACGAACGTTCCCGCGCTGTTCGAGACGAAGGCCGGAACCTCGACCTCCCGCATCGCCCGAACTATGCTCCTGATAGGCAGGGTGGACCAGTAGGCCACGGGGCCCCCCTCGACCACGGGTTCGTCCACAGGCTGATTGCCGTCGTTGTCCGGGATGCGATAATCGTCGACATTGATAGCCACCCGCTCAACAGCGATCTCGGAATACCCGCCCGCTTGGCCGAGGGCTAGAATCACAGCGGGATCCTCGTGTGTTATGGCCGAGTGAAGCATCTCGGCCGCGCGAAAACGTGCCGTAGGGATCTTCTGAGTGACGATGCAGTACCCGTCCAGCAGTTTGCCGTCTAGAATTCCGAGCAGCTCGCAGGCTGGATTGACGGGCTCGCCGCCGAAGGGATCGAACCCCGATATCAGAATCTTGTCTTGCATCCGTACGCCTCCATGACCGGTCGAGAGCTTTCCTTAAATTTTAACACTTCCAGAGAAAAGCTCTCTATAGCGAACTTTATTGCGGATTCTGAGAGAGGCCCCGGCGCTATCGTCCCGGCTCGGCGATATACCACCAGCGCCCCCCCAGGGAGACCGCCGCTATCCCCCCCTTGAAGGGACGTGCCGCATCGAGAAAGGGCGGGACGACGACGGTTCCGTCCAGGTTCCTGTAGCCCCAGGCCCCCGAGTCCGAGCGATAGGGCAGGATGCCGGGGGCGGAGCCGGAAACGGCATTGACGGAGCCGACAGGAGGCTCCCCGATATATCGTCCGCCACGGTTCACATACCGCCACCTCCCCTTCGAGGTCTCCAGACAGGCGACGCCCCAGCGAAAGCGAGGGGCCTCGCCCGTCCAGGGGACGAAGTCTCCCCGGATCACGGCATTACCCTTCTTGTCTACAAAAAGGGTCTTTCCGCCGCTCAGTACGGCGGCCAGCCCCTCCGAAAACCTTCCCGCCTCGCTCCCCCGGGAGGGGACCCCAAAGCGGCAGGGCACCCTGAGCTTTCCGGATACGTCGACGTAGCCGAGCTTCTTCCCCCTCCGGACCGCGGCCAGCCCCTCCGAGAAGGTCCAGACCTCGTCATAAACGTTCTTCACGGCCCAGTTTCCCTTCCTGTCGATGAATCCCCACCGCCCCTTCATGCGGACCGCAAGCAGCCCCTCGGAGCAGGGGCCTGCGGCCTCGAAGCGCGGAGGGATCACCATCCGGCCCTTATGGTCGATGTACCCCCAGCGGTCCCCGGAGAGCACGGCGGCCAGCCCCTCCGAGAAATCCCGGGCATCCGCGAACACCCCCTCGAAGGCATCCCGTCCCTGCACGTCGATGTAATGTTTTTCTCCCCCATCGCTCACAAGGGCCAGCCCATCCGAGAAAGCCCCGGCCTCCTCGAAGTTCCGCCCTCCGAAGAGGGGTGGGATGCTGCGTCCCACGTAGCCCCACCTGCCGTTGGAGGCACTGCGCACTGGGGCCAGGCCCTCCGAGAAGGGCCAGGCCTCCAGGTAGATGGGGTCGGCCATCCAGGCGCCCCGACGGTCGATGTAGCCCCATCGTCCCTGGCTGGCTGCACCGGCCGTTCCCTCCGAGAAGGACATCACGTCCTGGAAGACGTAGGGGATCGCCAACTCTCCCGACGGGGAGATGAAGCCCCAGAGCCCCGCACGGCGCACCGCGGCCAGCCCCTCGCTGTAATCCAGGACCGCCTCGTATGAGGGCTCCACGGCCCAGTCTCCCGCCGAATCGATGAAGCCCCAGAGGCCATGAAGCGCAACCCCCGAAACGCCACCGGAGAAGACCTTGCCACCCAGCACGGGATCGTAGCGCGGCTCGACGGCAGTATCCCCCGAGAGCTCCAGGAACCCCAGCCTCCCCTTCACGAGGACCGCCGCGCGGTCCTCCACAAAGGGCCAGGCCCCGTCGTAGATCGGGTCAACAGCCCATTTTCCACGCCGGTCGATGAACCCATACCGCCCCCCAAGCGCCACCGCCGCCCGCCCCTGATAGAAGTCGCCCGCCAGGTCGAAGCTGGCGGGTATCGCGAGCCGCCCCGCCCTGTCGACGTACCCCCACTTGTCCGCGGACCGCACCGCGGCAAGCTCCCCACAGAAGGATCCGGCAGCATCGAAGGCCGGGGGGATGAAGAACTTTCCCTTTCTGTCCAGAAAACCCCACCGGCCTTGCACCGAGACGGCCGCGGCCCCCTCCCTGAAGGGATGGGCGTCCGAGAGGGTCGGCCCTACGACCCAACGCCCCCCTGGATCGATATAGCCCCAATACCCACCGGACCGTACGGCGGCGAGCCCCTCGGAGAACCGGGAGGCCCGCTCCCATACGGGCTGCAGGAACCAGTCTATCCGGGCCGCGCCAGCAGGAAGGATCGGAAAAGCACAAAGCAGGACAGCGGCAGCAAGGAGCCCCGCCAATAAGGATGTACGACGAATCATCATCTATATTTGTCTGGATTCATCGGTATGCGTCAATCGCCGGGGGACTTGAGCCTTGGGACGGGAAGGCACCCGGGGTCCTCGGCGCTCCAGAGCGTATAGAAGCCGTTCTCGTCGGGCTCGCCGTCCGCACCCAGAAAGTCCAGGACGCGCCTTCCGGCCTTCCGCGTCCGGTCCAGCTCCAATTCGGGGAGCCCCGCATGGTTGAAGCTGCCCCCCGTCCCGGCGTAGACGACCTCGGTCCGCCGCCCCCCGCCCGAGGGGACGAGGGCCACCCGCGTCGGGGCGACGGAGACGCGGATCAAACGGGCCCCCTCGTCCTCGGCCGCTTTTTCGACCTCAACCGCGAGCACGCAGCTGCGCTCCCGGGGCAGCGTCCGCTGGAAGGACACGAAGTTCCCCAGGGACCAGGCGACGAGCCGGGCATCGATACCGTGCCCCGAGGAGGCGATGCGGATCTCCATCGGCTGCAGGACATGGGGGTGGGTCCCGATGACCAGATGGGCCCCCTGCGCCAAAGCCGCCTCGGCAGCCCTCCTCTGATGGGCCGACGGGACGAAATGATACTCCTGCCCCCAGTGGAAACAGGCCGTGACGATGTCGGGGCTCAGGGTCCGCGCCCGTGCGAGCCCCTCGGAGATCGCCGAGTCCGAGATGACGTTGAGGTGGACGTCGCTCGAGGAGAGAGGTCGGTTGCTCCCGTAGGAGTAGTTGACGAAGGCCCACCTCAGCCCCCCATGCTCCACCAGAAGCGCGTCGTTTTTGGGAATGTCGTCCAGCCCCAGCCCCGTCCAGAGGATGCCCGCCCGGTCCAGGACCTCGACGGTCCGGCGCGCGCCTCCCGCCCCGCGGTCCAGGATATGGTTGTTCGCCAGGGTGACGACGCGGACCCTCAGCCCGACCAGCGCATCCGCAAGCGAGTCCGGGGTGTTGAACGAGGGGTACCCGGCGTACCCCTTTTCGGGGCCGGCGAACGTCGTCTCCAGGTTCCCGACGATCAGGGCATCGCCCCCGAAGAGCGGCCGCACCCTTCGGAACTGCGGGGCGAAATCCCACTCTCTGCTGCCGTTTCTCCCCGTCGCCGCAGCGTCCAGCTGCTGCTTGTGGGCCATGATGTCCCCGATGAAAAGCGCCCGTGCCCGCAGGGGAAGGGCCAGCACGGGCATCGGGGCGAACGAAGCGAACAAGGCAAGAATTACAAAAGAAATGGTCGGGAAAAAAGTTCGCCTCACGATTGGTCTCCTCCTCAATTTTTCGGCTCGATCCTACAAATTCGATCCTCCGAATTCGATCCTGCGAATCGATCCTCCGGCTCGTGCCGTCTGGACCTTACGGTAAAGGGCTATCCGTCAATGTACGAGTCGAAGTACCCCGATATGTGAATGACGGGGGTGCCCCTGTCCCCGCTCCCGGAGACGAGGTCGCACAGGGAACCCAGAAGATCCGTATAGCGCCTCGGGGTGGTCCCGAGGGCGTTTTTATCCTCCGCCAGCCCCGACTCCCTTCCGCTTGCGGCAGGCTTCGAGCGGATGGCGCTGCGAACGGCCTCCTCCGCATCGCCCTGGGCGTTGTCTGCGATCATCTTGAACTTGATCTCGGAGGGCGTGCCCTCCAGGCCGTCCGTGTATCCGGGAGAGACGACGGGGTCGGCCAGCTCCCAGATCCCGCAGACGGGGTCCTTGAAGGCGCCGTCCCCATAGACCAGGACCTCGACTCTGCGCCCGGTGAGGCGAAGGATCTCCTGCTGGAGGGCGTGCGCGAAGGTCCCCGCATCGCGGGGGAAAAGCTTGACGGCCCCTTCTTTGGAATAGTTGGACCCCAGAAGCCCGAACTCGGGGTTGTATCCGCCCCCTTCGGATCGCGGTTCCGTGCAGATCTGATCCAGGGTCCAGACCGAGGCCCCCCTCTCTCGCAGAAGGCCGGCATAGAGACCCCGGTTGTGGATGTTCGCCATCACGACCCGGGAGGTGATGTCCAGGATGCGCAGCGGGTTGTTCGTGAAGTGGATTTCTATCCTCCCCGGGTCCAGGTCCTTGTAGAGCTCCACGTAGTCCACCCCCGTGAAGGGATGCCTGTAGCGCCCAAACCGCGCGTCGTACTCCGCCTCGCCGAAGCACTCCGGCATGCCCGGGGAACGCTTGAGGTACTCGGCGGGATCGATCAGGTGGTTGCCCACCTCGTCCGCGGGAGAGGACAGGAAGAGATGCACCTTTCCCCGGATCCCCCGGACGATCCCGTCGAGCAGGGGCATGAACCGGTTACGGCTGAGGATGGGAAAGGCGACCGCCGCATCCCCCTCCGGGATCTTGTCGCGAACGTCCGCGGCTATCTCCTCCAGAGTGACGATATTGCCCTGAGCCCTCGCCACGAGGGACTCCGTGACCCCCACCACGTCACGATCCCTGAGGGTAAAGGGCGCGTAGCCCGAAGCCGAGGCCTCGACGAGGTGTTCCGCGGCCATCTTCACCAGGTCGTCGCCCCTGCGGATCACGGGCATACGAATTCCATGCACCTCAACGCCAACTTTACGAAGCACTGCCTCTCCCATAATGATTCGTTACCTCCAATAAAAACAATAAAAACTCCAGCATGAGCCCTGCTCTATCGATTTTACAACAAAAAAAGTATACAATACGAGGAGAATTTTATCCCGATCCGCCCCATTTATCAAAAAGATAAAATGTGCAGACGGGAAAAGGCAATACGCGGATGCTTCCAAAGACGCACCACAGACGTACCACGCGCCGCCTCGGACGCCAACTTCGAGCGGGCGTCATTTTGGCCGGAGGTGAACAGCTCGTGAACAACATGTACGAACAGATGGATTTTGTCTTGTCCGGCGGAGCACTGAAATTGCTTACGGACTTTCTGGCTCCCAAGGTCCCGTCCGCCCTCATCCTGGTTCCCCGAGGAGCGGACCTCCATATCCTCGACGCCGTGGGGACGAATCCGACGCAGCTCATTCTGCCGGGAGAGGCTCTTCGCCTGCGCTCCCTCTTCTCAAACCGCCCCGCCGTATCCCCCTGTGAGCTGGAACAGGCGCGGGTGGAGAAGGAGGGATGGCCGTGGGGTCTGCGTATGCGCGGGCCGCACTGGGAGATCTACGTTCTACTGAGGGAAAAGATCGACGAGTCCCTTTTGAACGAACTAAAGCCCTACGCCGGCATGGTTCGGCTTTGGCAGCAGTTCCAGAGGATCGACGCCAACGAGGGCAAGCTCTCCCGCCTCTCCTACATGATCCTGGCCACAAAGAGCACACTGGCATCCGTATTCGAGCCCATGCCCCTCGAATACTTCGCCTCGTTCGTCACGGACGTCCTGCGAGAGAGCCTGTTTCCAAGGTCCGTCTCCATCCTGGTGGACGAAGGAGGCCGTCTGAGCCTCCTGGCGGGCAAAATGGACGTTCTTCCACCGCGCGAGGGCATCTACGCTCAGGCCATCCTGCCCTCTGCGCCGGTCCTGGATCATGGTTCCGCCCCCTATCGGGTCGTGCTTCCCATCGCTGAGGCGGAGACGCGGCTCTTCTGCGTCCTGGAATGGGAGGACCTCCCGGACAGCGAGATGCTTCATTTCCTCGAGCTTCTGGGGAACCTCGCGTCCCGCGCCCTCGCCATCAACAGCCTCCGTTCCCAAAATACCCTGGCGGCGTCGCAGGCGTCCTCGGGGGACTTCACGATCCTCTCCCTCGCCAACGTCCTGAGGGCTCTGAGAAACGAGGAGGACCGTGGTCGTTTCCTGGCCCTCGCCACGGATGTGTTCCTGGAGATGGGGCAGATGTCGGAATGCCTCTTGTCCGTATGGGACGGAGAACGCGAGGGCTACTCCCTGGTGGAGCACCGTTCGGATGGCGTCAAAGATTGCTCGAACCATCCCGTCCTGCACGCTTCCCGGCGCTGCGAGGTCTCCCGCAGCCTGCAGCCGATCTATGATCTGGAGCGTACCTCGGCCTCCGAGGTCCTCGGCTCCTGGGGGCTGGACGCAGGGTCCTGGAAGGAGCTCAGGCACATGCAGTATCTGGTCCCGATCCATGACGGCAAGAGTATCGAGGGGTTCGTTGCCCTCGCCTCGAGCTCTGGCATCGCCCCCATCAAACCCCAACGAGAGGCGCTGAGCATCGCGGCACAGTTCACGGGCTACGAAATTGGGAAGTTCAAAAGCTAGGGAGGAAACACGAGAGAGAGGAAACACGGGGCGCCCCCTCGGAGGCGCCCCGCGCTTTTGTCCGCAGCAGAAAACAGGCATCCGGATATTCTCGGCCCTTATGATATTCTCGGCCCTTATCTGGAGGTGTTGCCGATCTCCCTCCCCGACGTCAGGGCCCCCTTTACACTTCCGGACGCCATGCACTTCTCCAGCCTTCCTGAGACCATGTCCCCGACCAAACCTCCGACCGATTTGCCTCCCTCGACGTAGCCCAAGGACTCGCACTGGTTCGCGAGCCCCCTCTCCATCCGGCCCGCAAGGCCGCCCACCCCCGAGGTTCCGCTGACATCCGCCTCCACGATGCAGTGCCGTGCCAGGCCGTCGCCCCAGAGACCTGCCACCCCGCCCGTCCGCTCCCATCCCAGGACGGAACCGGAGACAGAGTTTCCGGTCAGGTTCCCGGACTCCACCCAGCCCACAAGTCCCCCAGTATTCTCCCTGCCCTCGACGGTCCCTTCGAACAGGGACCGGCGGATGACGACGGAATCGGAGGCGAAGCCAATCATGCCGCCAACCGTTTTTCGGCCCTGTACCGTCAATTCCCATGTCCTCGCCTCGTTCAGCTCTCCCTCACGGACATTGCCCGCCAGGCCACCGACGTTGTCCTGCCCCGAAACCTCCCCGCGGACCTCGGCCCGGGCAAGGAGGGTACCGAACATGGAACCGATCAGCCCCCCCGTGCCCGAGACTCGGCCATTGACCGTCCCCGAGAAGGAAAGGCCGGACAGACGGCTCTCGGACGTCTGTCCGATCAGCCCTCCCACGTTCTCCGTACCCAGCACGCTGCCGGACACGGCGCAATTTCGCACCTCGGAGCGTATGGCGAGCCCTGCCAGGATGCCGACGTTGGGACCAGCCGATACGGAGGCGTCCTCAATGGTGAGCCCCACGACGGTCGCTCCCTCCAATACCCCGAAGAGCCCTGCCATACCCGCAGCCGGAGCCTTGATGTCAAGCCCCTGCACGACATGTCCATTCCCGTCGAAGAAACCCTTGAATGGGCGGCTTCCCCCCTCCCGGTAAAAGCCGATGGGATTCCAACGCATGCCGCTCAAATCGAGGTCGGCCATCAGGCGGATCCTCTTCCCGGAATAGGAATTGCCCTGATTGACGGATCGGGCAAAAGCCTCCAGCTGGGCCGCCGTGCGAATGACCCAGGGACTCTTGAGCGTGCCGCTGCCCGACGCGAAGATCTTGCTACCCTTCCCCCGCGAGGCTCTCCTCCTGAGCGAGGCCTTACGGACGGTCCCGCGGCTCTTTACCCCTGAGGACTTCTTGGGGACTGCCTTAACCTCGGCGTCTCCCGCCTTTGCGGGAGTGGGCCGCAAGGCCGAGAACCCCAGAAGAAACGAAAGTCCCAGCGCAAAAACAAAAAATCTCCCTGCCCGCACCGCAAAAAATCTCTTGAGCCCCTCCAGCAATTTTCGACACCCTTTCCCGAAAATATCCATCGTCCGCCAAGGAAATCCAGAATCCGAACCGTTTGCACAGGCATTGCGCCCAGCTCGGACGAAGTCCCCCAGAGTCCTCCAGGCACTTTCTTCTATTCTATCCCATCCCTCCCTAAATGCGGAGCAAAAACTCATTCATTTTACGTTTTTATCCCAACGGCATGGCCCGGCATGGGAAAAACCACCCCGGTCACGGCCCGCTCCGGGCCCAAATGACTTGACAGAGCATCCCTTTCTAAGCACAATAAACTGGAAAACGTCGGGGATGCCCCCAATCCGGTCGACAAGTCGACAAATGGAGGAAGGAATTCAAACATGAACTGCAAACACTGCGGCGCGGCCCTGCCCATCGGGGCTGAGCGATGCGAATATTGTGGTGCCGCCACGCCACACGCGGCGGACAATCTCGAGGCGATCCTGAGAGAGAAGAGGAAGGAGGGCCTTCTCCCCATGAAGCGGGTGTCGGGTGGGATGCTCTTCTTCCTCTACTCTTTCACCTTCGGTTTTTACGGCAGCATCTGGCATGTCCTCAGGAATAAGTCCCTGAACCGCCTCGCCCCGAAGATCCACCTCCCTTTCTGGGCGGCCTGTCTGCAGCTCGCCCTTCACTTGAGCTGGATTCTGATCCCCCAGAGCTCCGTCGGCCAGGCCCTGGGGCTCTCGGAGGAGGATGTCAACGACTGTTTCACCTTTCTGAGCCTGGCGGCTTTCATCCTTTCCGTCTGGCTGTCCTTTAAGGCTCGCAGCATCCTCCAGCTCTACGCCTCGCGCTATCTCGAGAAAAGCGTCGTCGTCCTGAGTATCGCCCCGTCGGGCCTGATGACCTTTCTTTTCGGCCCGTTATACCTCCAGTCCCAGATCAACAGGATGATCGCCATGGAGCTGCTGGACCCCGATCTGTAGACCATAGACCAAAAGGAGCGGATACAAATGGCCTTGATGCAAATTGTAGAATGGGACTCCGGCCTGGACCCGACGGACATCTTTGCCTGGCGTTATCTGGACCCCAGGAATCCGGACAGGAGTGACGCCCTGGGCAACTGGACCCAGCTGGTGGTCCAGGAATCCCAGGAGGCGATCCTCTTCCGGGACGGACAGGCGCTTGACCTCTTCGGGCCCGGGCGCCACACCCTCTCCACGGACAACATCCCGTTGCTGAGGCACCTGATCAACCTGCCCACCGGCGGCAAGACCCCCTTCAAGGCCCACGTCTGGTTTGTCAACAAGCTCAACATTCTGGATGTCAAATGGGGCACGCTTTCCCCCCTGCTCCTGCGTGACCCCGAATATCAGATCCCCATCCCCGTTCGGGCCTACGGACAGTTCGGCGTCCGCATCCGCGACAGCCGCAAGTTCCTGCTCAAGCTGGTCGGGACCCGCACGCGGCTAACCCGGGACGAGCTCATCGATTCCTTCCGGGGACTGCTGCTCAGCCGCATCGGCGACATGGTCGCGAGCTACATCACGCTGAGGAAGATCAACATCTTCGACATCAGCGCCTATCTCAAGGACATGTCGGACGAGGCCGTGGAGGAGGTGAGCCCCGTATTCGAGGAGTACGGCATCGAGCCCATGAACTTCTTCCTCGGCTCCGTCAACGTGCCCGAGGACGACGAGGCCGTCCAGGACCTGAAAAAGGCGATGAGCGAGCGGGCGCGCATGAACGTCATGGGCTACAACTACCAGCAAATGCGCTCCTTCGACGCGATGGAGGAGATGGCCCACGCCTCGGGCTCCGGCGACGGAGGCGGAGGGGGAGGGGGAAATCCCCTGCTTGGGGCCGGCATGGGGCTCGGTGCGGGCCTGGGCATGGGAGGGGCCTTCGGGCAGATGGCCTCCCAGATGGGGCAATTTCTCAACTCGTCTCAAACCGGCGCGCCGCAGCAGCCCGTCCCCGCACCCGCAGCGCCCGAAGGGCCGGCAGCACCGTCCCCCTCCCCGAGCGCATCGCGTGCCTGTCCCAGGTGCGGCAAGGCCTGCGGCGATGGGTGCTTTTGCCCCTTCTGCGGCGCATCCCTGACCTCGGGCTGCCCTCACTGCGGTGCGGAGCTCGCCGCCGATGCTCGTTTCTGCTCCAAATGCGGCAAGCCGATCCCGAGGGTGTGCACGTGCGGCGCGGCGCTCGCCCCCGATGCGGCCTTCTGCTCCCGGTGCGGCAGGAGAGTGGAGGGCAAAATCCCTCAAAACTGACAAAAGCACGTGACGGAAAGGAGAAAACAACATGAGTAAAGCAACCGACAAGGTTCGGCATATCTTCAATCTCTTTCTTCTGCTGTTCCTCATTGCCGTGGTCACGGGGGTGACCGTCTGGTTCCTGACGACCCCCGAGGCATGGGGGATCACCTTCTGGATGTCCATGGGGTTCCTGGCCTTCGCCGCCCTGTTGGGCACCCTCTTCGCCTCCCGGATCGTGATCCGAAGCAACGCGGGCAGGGAGGTTCCCCATGGGTTCTCCCACATCTACCTGCTCGCCCTTTACTTCATCTTCGTCATCGCCATGGCCGTGGCAAACGCCCGTATCGCGTTTTCCGTCACCACTTATTTCCTGATTCACATCGTCGGCCTGGCCATCTTCCTGATTCCGCTCCTTCTCACCAACATGGCCATGCTGAAGCTGAGCGGGGCGGACCGCAGGGAAGGGCGACAGGGACGCCAAAATCTGGCGGCGGCGGCCACGCGCGTGAGGGACATGGCCGAGGACCTGAAAGGCATTGTCGCCGGCGATCGGGAGCGGATCGCTCCATTCCTCGCGCTGGCCGACTCCCTCCAGTACTCCGATCCCAGCGCCGCCCCCAGGGAGGCAGAGAACGCGTTGAAAGAAGCACTGGAGACCCTGGACGAGGAGGTCGAGATGATGCTCGCCTCGCCCGATGCCGAACGAGGCGAGCGATGGGAAAAACTCCTGAGGGCCTGCATAAAAGCGGAGCGCGCGCTCGAGGCGCGAAACACCGCGCTCCTGGACTCCAGATAAGGGCTCTTTTCATTTCATCTCATCATAAAGCAAGGGCTCCCGGTCTATCGCCGGGAGCCCTTGTTCTTGCATGAAGACGGATAACGTTAGAAGAGGCCGGTTATCTTCCCGTTCTCGTCCACGTCGATCGACAGCGCCGCGGGCTTCTTGGGCAGGCCCGGCATCGTCATGATCGCACCGGTGACCGCCACGAGGAACCCCGCCCCCGCGGAGAGGCGCACCTCGCGCACCGTGATCCGGAAGTCCTTCGGACGGCCGACCTTGGTGGCGTCGTCGGAGAAGGAGTACTGGGTCTTGGCCATGCAGATAAGCAGATCGTCCTTGCCCAGCCCGTGGATGAGCTCGAGGTCCTTCTCGGCCTGGGGCGTGAAGTCCACACCGTCGGCGCCGTAGATCTCCTTGGCGATGGCCGTCATCTTCTCCTTGGGGCTCATCTCGGGCTTGTAGATGAACTTGAAGTCGGAGGGTTTCTCGCAAGCCTCGACGACCTTCTTCGCCAGCTCGACCCCGCCCTCGCCGCCCTTGCCCCAGACCTCGGAGAGCGCGAAGGAGGCGCCCAGCTCGGCGCACTTCTTCTCCACCAGGGCCAGCTCGGCCTCCGTGTCCAGCGGGAAGCGGTTGATGGCGACGACGACGGGAAGCCCGAACTTCTGGATGTTCTCGATGTGCTTCTGGAGGTTGGGGATACCCGCCTCGAGGGCCTCCAGGTCCTCGCTGCCCAGCTCGGTCTTCTTCCTGCCTCCGTGCATCTTGAGGGCGCGAACCGTCGCGACAACGACGACCGCATCCGGCTTGAGGCCGGCCATGCGGCACTTGATGTCCAGGAACTTCTCGGCCCCCAGGTCCCCGCCGAATCCGGCCTCCGTGACCAGGTAGTCGGCCAGCTTCAAGCCCAGACGCGTCGCCTGGACGCTGTTGCACCCGTGGGCGATGTTGGCGAAGGGGCCGCCGTGGATGAAGGCGGGCGAGCCCTCGAGCGTCTGGACCAGGTTCGGCTTGAGGGCGCCCTTCAGAGGGGCCGCCATGGGGCGGGGGGCGCCGATGCCCCCCGCCGTGACGGGCTTGCCGTCGTAGGTATAGGCCAGCACCATCCTGGAGAGCCTGGCCTTCAGGTCCATCAGGTCCATGGAGAGGCAGAGGATCGCCATGACCTCGGAGGCCACCGTGATGTCGAACCCGCTCTCACGCGGCACCCCCTCGGTACGGCCGCCCAGGCCAATAATCACCTTGCGCAGGGCACGCTCGTTGAGGTCCACCACGCGACGAAACACGACGCGGCGGGGATCGATGTTCAGCTCATTGCCCTGCTGGAGGTGGTTGTCCAGCATCGCGGCACAGAGGTTGTGGGCCGTGGTGATGGCGTGCAGGTCCCCGGTGAAATGAAGGTTGATGTCCTCCATCGGGACCACCTGGGCGTAGCCGCCGCCCGCCGCTCCGCCCTTGACCCCGAAGCTGGGCCCCAGGGAGGGCTCACGCAGGGCGACACAGACCTTTTTGCCGATCTTGGACAATCCATCGGTCAGGCCCACGCTCGTCGTAGTCTTGCCCTCGCCCGCAGGCGTTGGGGTTATCGCCGTCACGAGGATAAGCTTGCCGTCCGGCTTGTCCTTGAGCCCTTTGAGTACCTGGGGCTGCACCTTGGCTTTGTACTTGCCGTAGAGCTCAAGATCGTCCCCGGAGATCCCCAGCTTCTTTGCAACCTCCGTTATGGGGCTCATCTTCGCTGCCTGGGCAATTTCGATATCGCTCGGTACCGTCATCACTCAACACTCCATTCCCTTTGAATTTTTGTTGATGTTGAGGCACAAAAAACAATTGGGTGAAATCGGATGAATCTATTGCACGGTTATATTTCGGTTATATTTTTCAATTTGAGCATGTTTTCAATCTTAGCCTATATCTTAACCGATAATGGCCGTTTATACCAGTCCCCCGATAAAAAAACGGCTGGCCCCCTCAACATTCCGGTCAGCGTTTGGAGAGGCAGCGGTGGGCCGCCAGGGCCTCGATCAGGGAGTTGTCGTCCTGATCGTCCAAGTCGTCCAGAAACGCTTCCATCTCATCGTACTCCTCCCCTCCACCCAGAGAGCGCAGGATCTCCAGTATCTCTTCGGCCTCCTCGCCAAAGCGTCCGGAGAGCAGCCCGAAGAGGATCACCCCCCTGGAAAACCAGTTGAGCAGGTCCAGCGAGGAGGACCAGACGTCGGCGAAGAGAAGGCTGAAATGGAAATCCTCTTCCTCCTCCTCCGAGTCGTCGACCGGATCGGGGAAATAGCCCAACATGTAGAATGGGACGTTCGGGGCCATGGACAGGGCCTCCCAGAACATCGCGGCCGCCTGGTGAAGGGAGCCCTTCCTGGTCAACATGAAGCACGCGGCTAACCTCGAGTAGGCCCAGCCCAACTGGCGGTCGCTGTCCTGCATCGTCTCACGGAGGACGAGGGACCAGTCGCCCTTTTCGATCAGGATCCTGTAATAAAGACTTCTGACGGAGCCTTGGTCGTCCAGGTTGTGGCGCATGAGCTCCTGGACGACCTCGAAGGAACGCTCGTCGTCCTCCAGGGAAAAGAGGGTGAAGGCCGCCCTCTGCAGGAGCGCGAGGTAAACCGTCCCCAGCTCGTCCTCGGCGAAGTCCTCCTCGGGGATCCCCTCCTCCCTCAGCACGCTGCGGGCGTTCTCGATGGCGTGGACGAGTATCGACAGGCGCACGTCGTCCTCCTCGGTAAGATCGGCCTGGAGCAGGAGAACCTCGGGGTTCTCGGGATCCAGCTCCAAGGCCCGCTCCACCAGCTCCTCGACCTCTGCGGCATCCCCAGATTCATAGGCCCGTTCCAAAAGGCCCTCGACGTCCTCGGTTTCGTTCCCCATGTCCCATACCCCTCCAGTTGACAGACATCCATTATTTCCTCGATATTTCCATCGGTGTTACCGCATCAGGGAAGAGTCCCTATTTTCCGCCCGTGTCCCAGCCTCCGCCCCCACCGCCATCCGATGGAGCGCGGCCTTTATCTCCGCCCCCAACATCCCACTGCGATCCGGGGTTTTCCTCTCCGGGATTGGAGGGCGACGTGGTCGGAGAAGATCCGGACGAATGTCCCCCGCGCCCTCCGTCGTTTCCACTACGGTAGGTGCCCAGGGAGTTCAATGGGATGGGGCCGTGCCACAGGATCCCCCAGGACCGGGCCAGATTGGCCAGATCGCAGGCATTCCCGCACGTCCAGAAGAACTCCTTTTCCCTCAGTTGCTCCAGAATCCAGGGACGCCGCAGCCGCAGGGCCTCCCAGGTGTACTGCCCGCCCACCGGGGACACCTTCTTCCATCTGTCCGCCAACCAGACCCAGACCCCCGGCCTCCCCGAACGCCAGGCCAGGATCGTACAAGCCAGAGGGTCCTCGAGGATACCCATGTTGTCGCATCCGATGGCTCGAACTTTACGAAACTCATCGCACCGGAGGAAGTCGTCGCACATCCAGGAGGCCGTCACCCGGGTCAGCTCGGGCACCCTCATGGGGACAATGGAGCCCACGAGGACATCGGTTGGGACGATGCAGCCGTCAACGCCCGTCCGGCCGTACACCCAGCGGTTGGGGGCCACCTGAGCCACCGCGAAGCCGTCGAACGTGGCGTACCACCCCGCGGGCATCCCCTGAGGACGCCAGACCTCGAAGTTCAGTGCATAAGGTCTTTGGTATGCCGCCATCACGGTGTTCGCCAAAACGCTCCGCGTCGGCAGCGTAAAGCACTCCCCCCCCATGTTCCCCGTGGGGACGAGGACGGGCTGGGCATCGGCCTGCCCCCCCGACAGGTGAAGCAGCAACAGGATCACGGCGACAAAAGAGCCCTTTCCCGAGGTCCGAAACATCCTAAAGATCACTCCTCCAACTCACGATTCCCGCTCACGATTCCCAAACGGGCCCCAAAGCCCCTGTGCATACGACCCGGTCCATTGAATTATATCAGGAATGCGGACTGTTTCCCTTCTTGGTCACAACTTGCGTTGCTTGCCGGTCGTCTGCCTGCGCCGCTTCGCGGTCACTGGACCGCGCAGCGGCATAAGCGACCGACGCGCCCCACGGGGCTTAATCAGCCCCGTGGAAGGCGGTCGTCTGCTTATCCGTCTTGAAGCGGCCGATGAGTTCGCCCAGTTTTTCCGCCGTCTCCGCCACCGTCCGGGACGCCCGCCCGATGCTCTTCGCCACATCGACCGTATCCGATGCGGCCTGCCCCAGTTTCCTCTGGACCCCGACGATCTCCCCGATGGAGGTGGTCACGCTCTGGACGGATGCGGTCATCTCCTCCGCAGATGCAGCCTGCTCCTCAGAGACCGCTGCGACGTTATGAATTGACTCGTTCAGATGGTTCGTTGCTCCAAGGACACCCTGGAGCTCCCTATCCACCGCCTCGGCACTCAGAAGAAGCTCCGAGATGTTCTGGGCCACCTCCTTCGTCGCGGCGAGCGAGCTCCCCGAATGCTCCTGGAGCTCCTTTATCTGCTTGCTGACCTCCCTGGCGGCGTTGCCGGACTCCTCGGCCAGCTTCCGGACCTCCTCGGCCACAACGGCAAAACCGCGTCCCGCCTCGCCCGCACGGGCCGCCTCGATCGCCGCGTTGAGCGCCAGGAGATTCGTCTGGTCCGCTATGGACGTGATGGAGCTCACAAAGCCCGAGATGGCCTCCACCGACTGCGCAAGGCGCCCAATCAGTTCCATCGTCTCGTCGGATTTTCCATCCACCCGCTTCATTCCCTCCACGATTCGCCCCACGCTCTGGACCCCCTCCGTCGTCCCACTGCTGACGGTGGAGGACTGCGTGGCCCCCTCCGTAGCCGCCTGGGCGCTCGACTGCGCCCCGGCCGCCACCTCGCCGATGGCCGCGTTGATGGTATCGAGGGAGGAGGAACTTTCATCAAGAAGGGCGTTCGACTTGCCCATCAGCCCTCCAACCTCGTCCATCGAGGCGAGCAGGCCACCCGCTATCTTAGCGAGCTCCTCGGATTCCCTGGAGTTCTCGACCACACCGGTGCGAATCCGGGCTATCAGCTCCCCGATGGAGGCAGCCGTACGGTTCAACATCCCGGATATCCTGGCGAACTCGTCCTTGCCCGAGTCGTCGAAGCGGGTCGAGAGGTCGCCGGCCACCAGGCCCTCCATCAGGCCGGTCATCCGGTGCACCGATCGCGTCATACCCCGGATGATGCAGAAGAAGGAGACCCCGATGATGACCAGCGGCGTGACCGCAACCCCCAGAAGGATCAGGGTTAGAGTTTTAAGGACCCCGGAGATCACGGCGCAGGGGAAGAACGCGCCAAGGTAGAGGCCGTACCCGACCGGGGCGTAGAACATCAGGCGCCGCTCGCCCTCGTAAGTGTATTCAACGGCCCCGGTCTCGCCCGCCGTCATCCGCCGGACCGTCTCACGGACGCTCTCGGGGAGGGACGAGTCCGTGAGGAAATTGGCCTTCATGACCTGCTCCTTCCGGGGGGAGGCGACGATCAGGCCGTCTTTACGGACCAGAACCCCGGCCCCCTGTCCGAAGACCTTCAGGGCCGCTGTCTGTGAGCTGATCTGGTCCATGTCCAAGTCTATGCCGACGGCTCCAAGGAGCTTCCCGGAGTCGTCACGGACCGCGACGGCCATGGTGATCCCCAGGCTGTTCGTCGCCGCAATGATGTAGGGCTCCGAGCAGACGACCTCGCCATCCCTGGCCGCGACGGCGAGCTTGTACCAGGGGCGCGTCCGGGCGTCGAAGTCCTCGGGAGCCCTCCAGCCGCCCCCGTCCGCGAAGCGTCCGTCCGACTCGTAGCCCCAGAACAGCTCCTTGATGCCATTTTGCCTGTTTTTGGCCAGGAGAGCGGCGGCGGCACGGGCCATCTCGTCCTTTGAAA
The DNA here is from genome assembly GCA_963514535.1 of uncultured Fretibacterium sp. Lineage (GTDB taxonomy): Bacteria > Synergistota > Synergistia > Synergistales > Aminobacteriaceae > CAJPSE01. The sequence goes on along the minus strand of CAUPUB010000021.1, from coordinate 729 downwards.
CCAATCCAAGGTTCATATAAGCGTATCGCAGCGACTCGGCGGAGGCCGAGAGAATCGCAGCGGAACGGTTGAAAACGCCCCGGAAAATTTCGGCCGACTGAGACACGCTGTCCACCCCGGCCCCCTTCAAGCTGGAGGACAGTACCGAGCCGCCCCAGAGGTAGACAACTCCGATCGCCACGAACAAGACCAGAAAAACCACCGCAACCGTCCCTAACATCTTGCCTCGAATCGTCATCTTCGCTCTCTCCCTTACCACGTCCATGCCAAAGAAACACCCAGTGCGCCGATACCTGGCTCAGAACGGCAGCTTTTTCATGCAACCCCCGTTCCATACCTTAAAAACGTATAACGTATCATGAGTTTGCTCTGTGAAACATGGAGCATTTCGTATCGTAATCGGTGAATTAGCCCGTGGGCAGAGGCACCCCTGATCCATGAACAACAAAGTGGTCAATGCTGGAACTGTAAGTCAGCACTTTTCTAAAAAACAAAAATAATACGTCGCTGGAGTGAGGTAACTCACAGCGTGTCCTGGATGCCACGAAACCCGGGAAAGTTTTTAAGATTTTTTTGAAAAAAAGAGATAGGGTAAAGTATAAGATACAGGGGATTATTTCTCCTGCGCCATGCAGCAAAAAAGACCTTGAAGGCCAGGAGACCCTCAAACAAAGCTGCTCTGCTCTGCTCTGCTCTGCTCTGCTCTGCTCTGCTCTGCTCTGCTCTGCT
>CAUPUB010000020.1:0-28614 GCA_963514535.1 uncultured Fretibacterium sp. | reverse complement strand
TATACTGCGCCACCTTCAAATATTTTAGTGTAGAGTTCGGAAAAAGACAATTCCACGAACTCGCCGACATGAAGATTTTCCAGAACCATCCGTCCGACGCGGCGGCGGATCAGTGCCCGAACCGAAAAACCGGCCAGATTCGCCATCGTCCGAACCTCACGCTTAAGCCCCTCTCCGATGATGACACGAAGCCATCGCCCCTGCGGTTCCCTGGAGAGGGCGGAGAGGTCAATGGGCCGGACATGGCGGCCCTGGATCTCGAACCCGTCCCTCCAGCGCTCCATCTGCCGCTCGTTGATCTCGATGTTGAGCAGCACCTCGTACTCCTTGGTCACGCCCCTGGACGGATGAAGGATGCTCTGGGCAAAGGAGCCGTCGTTCGTGAGGATCAGCAGCCCCTCGCTCTCCCGATCGAGGCGCCCCGCCGGGTAGATGCGCTCCCGGCGCAGCCGCTCGGGCAGGAGGTCCACCACGACGGGGTCGTATTTGTCCGTCACGGCGCAGACCACCCCAACCGGCTTGTTCATCGCCACATAGACGTGCGCGGACGGCACCGCCCTGCGGCCGTCGCAACGCACGTCGTCCCTCTCCGGGTCGACCTCGAGGTAGGGAAGCAGGACGATCCTGCCGTTGACCCGAACCCGCCCCTCGAGGATCACGGCCTCGGCCTTGCGCCGCGAGGTCACGCCGCACGCCGCCAAAAAAGCGTTAAGACGCACCGGTCTCCTCCTCCCCCTTGGGAAACAGCCCCTCGGGAAACGGCCCCTCCGGCCCGTGGCCCCCGGTATCCTCCAGGGGGTCGGCCCCCAGCTCCCCAAGCTCCTCCAGGCTCGGCAGGTCCGCTATCGCCTCGAGGCCGAAGAGCTCCAGGAAACGCGGCGTCGTCCGATAGAGCAGGGGCGACCCGCTGGCCTTCTTGCGCCCCGCGATGCGCACGAGCCCATGGCTCAGAAGCGTCTCGATGACCCGTTCGGAACGAACCCCACGCAGCTCCTCCACCTCGGACCTCGTGACGGGCTGATTGTACGAGATCACGGCCAGGGTCTCCACCGCGGCCCGGCTGAGCCGGACGCGCCCCCTGCGCGAGGTATCGCGGAACAGGGCGAGCACCTCGGCGAAATGAGGGTTGGTCTCCAGGATCCACCCTCCCGCGACGGACCTGAGGACCAGGCCGTGTCCACCCTCGAGGTGCGCGGCCAGCTCCGACAGGGCGGAGGACACCTCTCCCCCTGAGACGCCGAGCACGGACTGCAGTTCTCCAGACGGGACGGGGGAGACGGCGAGGAAGAGCACGGCCTCGACCTGGGCCGCAAGGACGGACAGGCTCCGCAACTCTCCGGCGTGCTCGGAGCTCTCAGGACCTTGCGCGGACCGTGACATCGGAGAAAAGGGTCTCCTGCTCTATGCTGATCTTTCCCATCCGGCACATCTCAAGAAGCGCCAACAGCGTCACCACCAGCAATTTAACGGATTTAACCGTCCCGCACAACGTGGAGAGCGACAGCAAATCATCCCGGGCCAGCTGCTCCTCGAGCTCTCCGATGCGGGCCTGGATCTGGGACTCCTCGGGAAGGGCCTCGGGGATCCCGCTCCACTCGGAGTCCTCCGCCTCATCCCAGAACGAGCTTCCCTCCTGGCTTCGGGACCTCGTCCAGCGCTCGAAAAGCCCCCACCACACCCGCGAAAGGAAGTAGAGATCCCCGATGTCATATTCCAGTTCCTCCGGACGGGGGGCCTCCGGAGCCTCGTCCTCCTCAATGACGCGGCGGAAGTACCGCATCTCCCGCTCCCTGCGCTCCCAGAGCCACCGCGCGGCCTCCCTGTAGGGACGATAGCGCGCCAGCGTCTCGAGAAATGCCTCCTCGTCGATATCGGAGTCCAGGTCCTCGCCGTCCGTCCCGGCACCCGGAGCGGATTCGGGCAGGAGGGAGCGGGTCTTCTCCAGCAGAAGCCCCGCGGCCATAAAGAAAAACTCGGCGATCGTCTCGGCCGAGGCCGAACGGGTCCTGGCCAGATACGCCCCGTAGATGCGGACGAGGTGGGCGACCTTGATGCGGGATGCCTGCATCTGACGGCTCTCCACCAAGTGGCACAGGAGGTCCAGCGGTCCGGAAAATCCGTCGATGGAGACCTCGAAGACCTCCCTGGGCATCGGTCCCCTCGGCTCCTCAGATCAGGATACTACCGGGAGAAGGCCGGGACAAGCCCCATGGCGGGATAGAGGGTGTCCATCGTCTCCCGTGCCGTCGCCCGCGCCCGCTCCGCCCCGTGGGCAAGGATATCATCCAGGAGCTTTCTGTCCCCGGCATACTTCGCGCGCCGTTCGTGGATCGGCGCCATCATCTCCTGGACACGGGCATCCAGCATCTTCTTGCAGTCCACGCACCCAATGGACGCGGAACGGCATCCCGCGTCGATCTCCGCGCGCTCGGCGGCATCGGGGTTGAAGACCTTGTGCAGGTCCCACACCGGGCACTTGCCGGGATCCCCGGGGTCCGACCTCTTGATGCGGGCCGGGTCCGTGACCATGGTGCGCAGCTTGTTCCAGACCGACTCGGGCGACTCCGATATCTGCAGGGAGTTGCCGTAGGACTTACTCATCTTGCGCCCGTCAGTCCCCGGGACCTTGGGGGTCTCGGTCAGCAGGGCCTGAGGCTCGACCAAAAGCCCCTCCCCATAGAAGTGGTTGAAGCGCCTGGCGATCTCCCGGCTCAGCTCCAGGTGTGCGCTCTGGTCCTCGCCCACCGGAACCCGGTCCGCCCGATAGAGCAGGATATCGGCCGCCATCAGGACAGGATAGCCCAGAAACGCGAAGGTGTCGAGATCCTTGTTCTTGATGTTGTCTATCTGTTCCTTATAGGTGGGATTGCGGTAGAGCCAGCCCAGAGGGGTGATCATGGCAAGCGCCCAGCCGAGCTCCGCATGCTGCGGGACGTGCGACTGGATGAAGATGGCGCACTTCTCGGGGTCGAGCCCGACCGAAAGCCAGTCCAGCAGGGTATCGTAGCAATAGCCCGCGGTATTTGCGGAGTCGGCGTAGTTGGACGTCAGCGCGTGCCAGTCAGCGATAAAGTAATAGCACTCGTAATCGTCCTGGAGCCGAACCCAGTTGTTCAGCGCACCGGCCATGTGCCCCATGTGCAGCAGGCCCGTCGCCCTCATTCCGCTCACAATCCGTCCTTTCACCGACGAGACACCCCTTCGTTCTGCAATTCAAAAATCCCCTCAAAAATTTGGTAAACAAGTTTGATAAACGAGAGCGGCGAGCGACGCATCCGCTAAAGACGAATCGGGGACGCGAGCCCCCCCGCCTCGATCAGGATCGTCTCGAGAACGCCCGGCACGGCGAGCCGCCGCGCCAGCTCCGTCAGGGAGGCCCGCTCCATCTCGGCGTGGCCGACGACGGCGATCGGCATTCCCTCGCGCACCGCATCCAGCAGCACATGATACTTCGCATCGGCGGTGACATACAGGTCCGCGCCCTCCGCCCTGGCGCGGGGCCACAGATCGGCTCCCGATCCGCCGCAGAGAGCCACCCGCAGTATACTACAACTCTCGGACACGTAACCGTCGAGCCACGACAATCCCCAGGCCCGCCTGACCCGCTCCAGCCCCTCCCCGGCCGTAAGGGGCTCCTCGAAGTTCCCGACCGCCCCCAATCTGGCATCGGGGTCGAGGACGGAGACATCCCTAAGCCCCAGGAGGCGGGCCAGTTCAAAGCTGACGCCGCCCTCCGCGGAGTCCCAGTTGGTGTGCGCGGCAAGGACGGCGACGCCCCGTTCGACGGCGGCCAGGACCGCCCGCCCCGGATCGCGGGAGAGGTCCAGACGCCGGATCGGGGAGAAAAAAAGGGGATGGTGGGTCAGCAGCGCTTCGCATCCGCGGTCCGCGGCCTCCAGCACCGCCTCGGGGAGGGGGTCCAGGGCGATGCCCAACCTGCGGACATCCCGATCCGGGTCGCCAACCATCAGCCCGACGTTGTCCCAATCGGCAGCCAGAGCAAAGGGCGCCGTCCGATCGATCTCCTCCAGAACCGCTCTCAACTTCATGCACATCACCTTCCAGCGTCCCAAATAAAAAAAGCTCCCACAAAGTAGGAGCGGATCGTCTGCCACTTAACACCAAAGCCACGCCTATGTTCCGCCGTTTCGTGGCTCTCTTGACTGTACCGGTGTTTCGTTCGTCCGTTTTTATACGGCCGGTCTATTTATAGACGTCACCGCGTGACCCAATCCGCATCACGTGAATGGTCTGGCTCTCCTCGTAAATATCCAGGAGAACACGCCATTTACCCACACGCAACCGGTAACCCGACCGCCCCACCAGACGGCGGATATCACAGGCTTCCGGTCCGTTCTCCAAGGCTTCAATCGCCGCAAACAAGCGCCCGCGATCCGGCTCGGGGATACGGGTCAAATGCCGCGATGCATCCTTATCCGTGACGACCGTCCAACTCACAGCACCGATATCTGTTTGCGAAGCTCCTCCAGCGTCAGATAGTCGCCCTGTGCAAAACGTGCCCGTGCCTGCTCCACACCGGCAATCTCCTCCTGTGTCAGGGGCGGCTCCGTCGGGTCGGGCGTCCTCCACAAAGCGACGCGTTCCATCGTCTCGATGCTCATCCCTTATCTCTCCTCTCATCATGCGGACCGCTCCCCATTGCCTCTTTGCGATGGCACGTTCACCCCCCGCATCTCCACAGCCGCACCGGCGAAAAGAACAGAAACCCGCTCTTGAGCGGGGTTTTGAAGGAAACCGGCTTGAGCCGGATATTTGCATGGTGGGCCCACCTGGACTCGAACCAGGAACCTTCCGGTTATGAGCCGGCGGCTCTGACCACTTGAGCTATGGGCCCTCGAATGAAATGACAAGAAATACACGAAGGCTTCGTGTATTCTAACCGTTATTCAACGCGAATGCAACTTACGGGGCAACTGTTCTCCGCCTCCTTGACGGACGGGTCGTCGGTCTCCTCCCGCAGGACCTTGGCGGTCCCCGCGTTCTCGTCCAGGACAAAACACTCCGGACTGATTTGAGTACACACGCCGCAGCCGATGCAGGCCGAGCGATCCAGAGATACCTTCATGGATCCCATCCTCACCTCCGTACCCATAAAACTCCAAGGAGCGCGTTTACTTATTGTATTATGCTGGTGCCCCATCGTCAAACCTGCCGAAGGACGAGCCGGCAAAATACCGTATTCGCGCGTCCCGCCGACGCGTCCCGCCGATCTGTGCATTCCCCTTCCGGAGGACGGCAAAAACGTCTAACTCGGTTATAATAGCTTTCGTAAAATATTTTCGGGCTCCCCATCCGTATCCTGTTGCCCCATGATGACGAGGAGAGGCTTTGCTATGTCGTTCAAAAGAGAAAAAGATAAAAACGGCCGAGCGCCGGCCGTTCCCGTTTTGTTTCTATTCCTTCTGCCCGTTTTGCTCGTCTCGTCTCCCACTCAGGCGGCTCCCCATGTCGAACGCCAGACCCTCTCCCTCTCGAAGGATCGGGAGCAGGACCTGGAGAAGCTGTCGGAGCTCTGTCTCTTCAACGATCTGACCTCGGCGGACGTGCTGTGGGCCAACGACCTGACCGCCGACGGCCTCGCCGAGGGCACGACGCTCATCATCCCAACCTCCAGACAGGATATCCTAGCCGTCTGGCAATCCGTCCAGAAGCAGAGAAAGGGCACATCCGACGCTTTGGTGTCCATCAAGCTACATGGAGTTCCCCGCAGCGCCCCCAAGGCCGAGCCTCCAGCCCCGAAGACGGTGAAGGTCCCCACGCCCCCGCCCTCTAAAACTCCCCCTCAGCCGCTCTCCCCAAAGGCAGCCCCGCCCTCCCCGGCGAAGCCCCGACGCGGCTCGGAGAAAAGCGCCGCATGGGAAAAGGGGAAAGGCGATGCGGACACGAAGGAACCCGTCCTGTTCCTCTCGGAGGACGGAGACCCCTGGAACGGCCCCATGAGACTGGTTATATCGGGCGACAACGTGGCCGTCGTAAGGCTTCCCCGAACCCAGGCTCCCCGTACCTCCGGCCTGAGTGGCATTCAACGGAGCTTTTTCCCCGGAAGGTCGTTCCCAGAGCCCGCCCCCGCCGTACCGGAGGCCTCCAGGTTCTCGGGATCCAGAATGATCTGGCCCGTAAACGGGGCCGTTTCGTCGGGGTTCGGCAAGCGGGGCAGGCGATCCATCCATACGGGCATCGATATCCCCATGCCCAAGGGCACGTCCATCCGGGCCGCAAGGGACGGGGTGGTCAAGCTGGTCGCCTCCGCCAAAAGCCGGGGCTTCAGGGGATACGGAAACGTGGTGATCGTCGATCACGGGGGCGGGATCGTCACACTGTACGCTCATTGTCTGGACATCAAGGTCAGGAAGGGACAAAGGGTGCGTCAAGGAGAGACGCTTGCCACCGTGGGCTGTACGGGACGCGCCACCACGAACCACGTTCATTTCGAGGTTCGGATCAACGGCAAGCCCGTCAATCCCATCCCCTTCCTGGGGCCCAGACACTGACGACCGTAAAGACAAAAGGGGGCCGCACGGCCCCCTCGACGTTGCAAAATCCTCATATTCGTTCCCTCGCGTCCAACCTGTCAATCCCGCTCCTGCATCTCCGATGCCTCCTCCTGCTTCGGCTCCTGCGGAGCGAGGCGCGTCACCAGGATCTGATCTATCTTGTAGTTGTCGATGTCCATGATCTCGAACTTGTACCCCCCGTAAACGATGGAATCGGTGCGGTGGGGAATGCGCCTCAGCATGAACGTGAGGAATCCTCCGACCGTCTCGTAGTTCTGGGACTCGGGGAAATCCTCGATCTCGAACACGTGCATCGCATCCTCGATCGGGGTCGCTCCCTCGATCAGCCACGAGGTCTCGTCCCGCCTGATGATCTGCTCCTCCTCCCCTACCAGATTGCCCATCAGCATCATCATGATGTCCTGCAGGGTAATGATCCCGACGACCAGCGCGTACTCGTTGAGCACAACCGCAAGGTTCTCCTCCCGTCCCTTGAACTGGTCCATGGCCTCGGCCAGGGTCAGGGTGTCGGGGATGATGAGGGGCGGCCTGATGTCGAGCCCGTTATCCAGCTGGAGGCTCTGCCCCTTGACGACCCGCTCCAGCAGCTCCTTGGAACCTACGTAACCCACGATGTGGTCGATGTCCTTGTCGCACACGATGTAGGTGGAATGCGGTGCGGAGGCAATTTTTTCCTTGACACGCGCCTCTTCCTCGTGAAGGTCCAGATACACGATGTTCTCCCGGACGGTCATGGCGGAGGGGACGGTGCGCACGTCGAGCTCGAAGACGTTGCCGATCAGGTCCTTCTCCTGTTTCCTCAAAAGCCCGGCCATCGTCCCCGCCTCCACCATGGCGTAGAGGTCGTCCGACGTGATGTCGTCCCGACGCTTCTCGGGCAGCCCAAGGGCCCTGTAGATGGTGCTGCTCAGGGAATTGAAGACCTTCGACAGCGGGGCGAGGACGAAGATCACCCGGCGCATCCCCTCTATCGACCTCAGGGCCACAGCCTCGGGGACCGCCATGGCGATTCGTTTGGGGATGAGGTCCGCGAAGAGGACGAAGAAGAGGGTGACCCCGACGAAGGGAACGGCGGAGGCGACCTGCCCCTTCAGGGCGTGGCCCAGGATATCGGGAAGCAGCTCATAGATCATCGGCGACAAAAGGGAATCCCCTACGATGCCCGCCAGGATGGCCACGGCATTCAGCCCGATCTGGACCGTCGTGAAGAACAGCCCCGGCTGCTCCTGGAAGCTCAGGATCCGTGCAGCGCGGGCATCACCCCCCTCGGCGATGGAGCGCAGCTTCATCCTCCGGGATGCCGCCAGCGATATCTCCGAAAGGGAAAGGAAAGCGCTGATCGCCGCCAAGACCAGAATGATCAGAAAACCGTACATCATGATTGGAGGTCCTCCCGCGCAAACGCCTCAGGTCAAGGCCCGGACGTTTTGCGGCTTTCTTTCAATTATAACGTATCTCCAAGGCATAAATTTCTTTTCTCCCTTCTCCCTTCTCCTGCCGGAAAGCCAGCGCGCTTCCCTCGAAAAACGATGTAAAATAGCGTCCGAGATTACGGACAAAGGAGGATCGGGCCGATGGGGAAAAAATCGTTTTTCGGACGCGCAGCGTTATGGGCCCTCTGCCTCGCGGCCGCAGCCTGCTATCCGGGGTACCATCTGGCTCAGAACTACATTACAGGCAGGATGGAGGCGCAGCTTCGAACCGAGACGGAGAGCATCCTGCAGGCCCTTCACACGGCGATACTCCAGAAGAGCGTCCTCCTCAGGAAGGCGGCCCGGGACGCCGGGGAGTACTGGGCGATCGGGGACCTGTCCAGCTGCCGGGCTCTCCCGCCCCATTACGTCGCGTCCTACGACGCGGCCACGGGACTGGGCCTGAGCCTGTCCGCAGGGGAGTCCACAAACAAGAAAGCGTTGGCCGTCTATGCCTATCGGGACGAGGGCCAACCCAAGACATTCGAAGCGTTTCCGGACTACGTCGGTGACGGGATGTCATGGGACGGGATGTCATGGGATGGGACGTCATGGGACAGGAAGAGCCCGGCTTCGCCCCAGTGGATGCCGTTCCGAAGACGATCGCTGACCGGAGCTCCGACGGTCACGGCGGTCTGTCCCATACATACGGCGGATCGGAGGCAGGTGGGGACTGCCGTTTTGGACACGAATATCTTCGAGCTCCAGAAGCTCGTCACGGCACGGGGCCTTCCCCCTTCCCTGATGGCGGACGTCCTGGACGGGGCGGGCATCGTACTGGCAAGTTCCCGGCCTGCCGCCCTGATGCGGCCTCTGGAACCAAACACATCTTCCGATCTGGCAAGGGCAATGGAGACCGTCCTCTCGGAGCATGAGGGTGAACTTCTCTACACGGACGGGGCGGAGACGATACGCCTCGTCTTCGGCACGGCGCCGGAGACGGGATGGAAGGTCTGCATGAGGTCACGGGTTCGGGACGACTTCCGAAACATAAAATGGTTTTGGGAGAATGACGTCCGCGTCTACTCCTGCTGCGGGTTTCATACCGTGAGGCGAAGCGCAGCATCGGCAGGGGACAAAAACTCCGATGCCCTTTCACCCGGAGGGGAAACCAAGCCCACGCTGCCGGGAAGAGGCCGGCGCTTCTCCCCGATTCCAAACTCGACGAAATAGGCCCCTCCCGTCGGCGGAGGGGCCCGAAAGACACAGGAGGGGATTCACGCCTCGATGGGCAGTTCCTCCTTGTCGTCGCGCGGGAAGGTCGAGGTCCAGGTCCGGACGGGCAACCCCCAGATCTTGATGAAGCCGACGGCCGCCGAGTGGTCGAACGCATCCCCCTCGGAGTAGGTCGCCAGGTCATGCCTGTAAATCGTCTTGGCGGCCTTCATCCCCCGGACGACGGCCTGCCCCTTGAAGAGCCGGACCTTCACCGTGCCGCTCACATACTTCTGAGTCTCGTCGATGAAGGCCCCGATGCAGTCCCTGAGCGGCGAGAACCAATAGCCCTCGTAGGTCAGCTCCGCAAAGCGTATCTCGAGCTCCCTCTTCGAGATGAGCACACGCTTGTCCAGCGTCATGGTCTCCAGGGCCCTGTGGGCGCTCAGCAGCGTGATGGGACCGGGGCACTCGTAGACCTCGCGGCTCTTGAAGCCGACCAGCCGGTCCTCAACCATGTCGACGCGCCCCACGCCGTGTTTGCCGGCCAGCTCGTTCAGTTTGAGGATCAGGCTGACCCCGTCCATCCTCTCGCCGTCCAGCGCGACCGGAAGCCCACGCTCGAAAGTAATCTCCACAAAGTCCGGCTCGTCGGGCGCATCCAGGGGGTTGGTCGTCAGCTCATAGGCGTCCTCCGGCGGCTCGTTCCACGGATCCTCCAACATTCCGCACTCGATGGAGCGGCCCCAGAGGTTCTCGTCGGTACTGTAGGGGGAGCTGACCGTCGCCTTGACGGGAATCCCATGCTTCACGGCATAGTCCATCTCGGCCTCACGGCTGAAGTGCCAGTCCCGGACCGGCGCCAGGACCTCCAGCCTGGGATTCAGCGCCGTGGCGCAGACCTCGATGCGCACCTGGTCCTGCCCCTTCCCGGTGCAGCCGTGGGCGACCGCCACGGCCCCCTCCTTGTTGGCGATATCCACCAGGGTCTTGGCGATCAGAGGTCGGGACAGGGCCGAGGTCAGAGGATAGGTCCCCTGATACATCCCGTTGGCCTTCAACGAGGTCCAGATATAATTCTCGACGAAGGTCTTTTTCAGATCGAAGATATAGGCCTTCACGGCGCCGCTGTGGAGCGCCTTGCTCTTCGCCGCCTCGAGGTCGATCACCTTCTGCCCCACGTCCGCCGTCATCGTGACCACGTCGTACCCCTGCTCCGAGAGCCAGACCACCGCCACCGAGGTGTCCAGACCGCCGCTGTACGCAAGGACGACCTTGCCCTTCTTACCCGCCATCTCTAAAACTTCCTTCCTGGATTAGTATCGAAGAACCCATATCGAAGATCCATCAAAAATCCACGTCCCAAAAATCCTCTTAAACCCTAAAGTCTCGGGCCCACGAAAAAAAGAACAGAGAGCACCAGAGGAGCCCCTCGGACGGAAAAAAGTATAGAGAACAAGAAACAAAAAGTCAAATGATAAATTAATAATTTACGTTTGTTTATTTTTTATGGAGGCCCCGCCTCGATCGTCGTTCTCGTAAGCCTTGGCGGCGAAGAAGCTCACAGTTCCTGGGATCAGAAGGGGAAACCGAAAGGGAGCAGGCCCCACAGAAAGTTAAAGATCGGGTTGAAGAGGACGTCGACGATCCCCGTCATCAGAAGTACCAACAGGATGATCATGCCGTACCGCTCCAGCCAGTAGTAGTGCTGCAGATACCGGAATGGCAGGAAGGCCTCCAGAACCCTCGAACCGTCGAGCGGCGGGATGGGGATCAGGTTGAATGCGGCCAGCCCCATGTTGATGGCGATCATCTGGACCAGAACCGTAATTCCGGCCCTTCCGGCAAGACGGTACCAGGGGTCCCCCAGGAAGCGCAGGAACAGCACGCAGACGACCGCCGTCAGGATGTTCCCCGCAACCCCGGCCAGGGAGACGATGACGAGATCCCGGCGCGGATGGCGGAAGTAGCGCGTATTGATCGGGACGGGCTTGGCCCATCCAAACCCCACGAGCAGGAGCATGAGCGTCCCAACAAGGTCGAAATGGTCCAGGGGGTTCAGGGAGAGCCGTCCCGACCGCTCGGCCGTGGGATCCCCCACCAGCTTGGCCGCATAGCCGTGGCAGAACTCGTGGAACGATATCGCCCACAGCACGGCGGGCAGCGTCAGCAGTAACATCATCGGATCCTGTAAAAGCCTCAAAACCTCCACTCCTTCCCGGGGACCCCAAATCCAGAACAGGGTCCCCGTCCCTCTCCCCGCTCCACAGAACAACCGGGGTGAGGGTTCCCACTCATTGTACAGGCCAGCCGGAGAAACTCGCCCTCGTAAAATGCCGGACAGGGCGCCAAGAGAAGCGCTGATTCAATCCATGAAGCCCCCATGTTAATTCTTCAGTACCGTCTGTGGGCCAGGCGGCTCTCAACGTAGCCGATCTCGCCCTCCCGCGTCGACAGGCGCCCGTCCATACGGGCCAGCCGTATCCCCTGGAGCACCTCCCCGATCTCGGCCCCCCTCAGCCCCATGCCGACGAGGTCGTCGCCGGTGAGCTCCCCCCGCAGCGGGATCCAGGAGAGCAGGTGCCGGACGGCTTGACGCCGGGACTGCCAACGCTTCATGCAGGTCATCCAGAACAGGAGGGGCGCCGGACCATACGGTTTGAAAAAGAGGTAGATCTCCGAGTTCTTCGGGTTCTTCTTCCCCCCCAGGAACTGCTCCACCTGCGGCCAGCAGTCGAAACAGATCGACATCTCCCGCCGTTCGGCGGGGCGCAGACCCAGACGGTCCATGGCGGCAAAACGCACGGCCGGTGGAGACTTGGCCAACACCACGGCCATGCCGACGACCCATTCCATCCCCTTGAAGTCCACCCCCGCCCCGCGCGCTCGCGGCAGGAACCGCTCGAGAACGTGCAGCCTCCGTCCTATGGAGGTGCCAAGGCGGAACCCGGGGAACAGCGCCTCCCAAACCCCCAGCTCCTGCATCCGCATAACGATCCTGCGAAAACGGGCCTCGCCAGCGCTGATCTCCAGCTCCATACGCACCCGCCCCCCCGAGAGGCGCCCCAGCAGCCCTCCCCCCACCGCGCTGTGCAGAAGCCGCAGCGTGTTGTCCTCGAAGCGCAGCCCCAAACGCTGTTCCAGTCGGATGCCCCTGAGGATCCGGGAGGGATCCTCCACGAAGCTGAGGTTGTGCAGGATGCGCAGAACCCCCTCCCGGAGGTCCTCCCTGCCCCCGAAATAATCCGTCAGGGTCCCCCAATCCCCCTCGCTCAGGGAGACGGACATCGCATTGATGCTGAAATCGCGCCGCGCCAGGTCCTGCTTCAGGGAGTCGCCGGCGACCGTCGGCTGGGCCGCCGCATGTTCGTAGAACTCCCGACGCGCCGTCGCGATATCCACCTTCAGCCCGTCCGGGAACGTGATCGTCCCCGTCTTGTAACGTCCGTGCACCGTGCCCCGGCACCCCGGCTCGTCCCAGCTGCGGACCAGCTCCTCGGCGTCCCCCTCGACGGCGATGTCGATGTCGAGGTTCCTCACCCCCATCAGGATGTCCCGAACCGTCCCGCCCACCAGGTATGCCTTCATCCCCATCGTCTCAGCCCGGGCGCCGATGCGGTGCAGCAGGTCGAGGATACGCGGGGAAAACGAGGACTCCATCAGCGGGGCGATCCCCTCCATCCAGAGGAAGCCCGACCTCGCGTCCGTCTCCCCCGAGGGCTGGAAGTTCCGATAGAGGGCGCGGACGAGGTCGGCCCGTGTCAGGATGCCCACCAGCCTGCCGCTCTTGAGCACCGGAAGCCGCTCGAAGCTGTAGGTCGCCATCAGCCGATGCGCCTCGTCGATCGATGCCTCCGAGGAGATCCCGATGACGCCCTCCGTCATGAAGTCACGGATGCGCGCGCGGTCGAAGCCGTGCAGATGCGCCTTGTCCAGGTCCTTGCGCGTCATCATACCCGCGACCTCGCCGTTCTCCAGGGCGACGGGCAGAGCCTGGTGGCCGAAGCGGATCATCGTCCGGTAGGCCTCGTCCACCATGGCGTCGGGGGAGACCGCCAGGACGGGGGAGGTCATGACGCTCGCCACGTCGAGCATCCGGGGGATGCGCCGGTGCAGGTCCTCCTCCAGCTCCGCCAGCAGCTCCTGCGGGTCCCGGTTCAGGACCGTTGCCGAGCCCGCCTGGACGTGGCCGCTGCCACCGTAGGGCGTCAGGAACTCCTTGACGCTCAGCACCCCCGGGGCGCTGCGGACGATCAGGCTGATCTTTCGCCCCCCACTGCGCACCGCCGCCAGGGTGACGTGGGACTCGCAGTAATCCCTCAGACGGTGCACGAAGAGGGAAAGCCCCTCCACGTACTCCTCCGTCTCCGCCCAGGTGGACAGCACCTTGGCCCCGTTGATGTAGCTCTCCCGGGCGTTCTCCGCCAGGACGTCCAGCAGGTGCCGCTCCGCCGCCGGCATGGAGACCTCCGCCCGCGCCAGGATCCGGGACAGGTCCGCCCCCATCTCCCTCAGACGGGCCACCGCCAGGATGTCCCGCGCGGTCGTGGACTCGTAGGTCAGGGCCCCCGTATCGTCGTAGATCCCGAGGGCGAAGAGCGTCGCCTCCTCGGGCGATATGGGCTTGCGCTCCCTGACGAGCTGCTCCACGAGCATCGTCACTGTCGCCCCTATGGGAGCCCACTGCATCGTCTCGGCGGGGATGTCGTCCACGGTGGGCGGGTGGTGGTCGTAGATATGCACGCTCACGTCGTGCCGTCCGGCGAGGGCCGCGAAGGTGCCGATGCGGCTCCGCGCCCGCGTGTCCACGACGACCATCAAGGTCACCTGTTCCATGGGGACCTTCTTGGGCTTCAGAAGCTTCCACTGGTGCCCGTAGTGCGCCATGAAGTCCCGCACCTTGCGGCCCATGGCGCCCGGGGGGCAGATCATCGCGTCCGGGTAGAGCTTCCGGACGGCGATCATGCTCGCCAGGGAATCGAAATCGGTGTTCAGGTGACTGGTGATCAGCTGCATCGCAGGGACGCCCCCTTCAGTTTTTCGATCACGGCACGCTCATGGACGGCGCGGACGGAACGCTCCAGGTCGTCCAGGCCGCCGTCGTTGCGCACCACGAAGTCGCTTCGGGCGGCCCGTTCCTCCGAGGGCAGGAAGAAGGCCTCCCGCCGCGAAAGCTCCGCGTCGTCCCACCCGCGCGCCCGGCAGCGCTCCGCCCTGACGGCCCGCGAGGCCGTCACGAAGACCGTCGCCGTGGCCCAATCGGGGACGCCGGACTCGAAGAGCATCGGGATCTCCGCAACGGCCCACTCCCGTTCGGGGTCCAGCGACGCGACGCGGCGGGCCAGCTCCGCCCTCGTCGGCGGGTGCAGCAGGGCGCAGCCCCAGTCGTACTCGGCCCGCGAGGAGAACAGACGCGCGGCAACATGGGCGAACACGACGCGTCCCTCGGAGTCGAGGATCCCCGATCCCCACCGCCCAACCGCGGCCCCGACGATGTCCGGCCGCCTCCAGAGCTCCGCCACGACGGCGTCCGCGTCGAACCTAACGCCCCCGAGCGACTCGAACAGGCGGGCGACCGTGGACTTACCAGCCCCGACGTCCCCGGTAACCGCCACTGCCGTTATAGCCGCCATAGCTCCGCCTTCCCCCTCCATACCCGTCCCAGGCCCCTCGGCGTTCCTCGCCGCCCCGGTCGTCCAGGTTCTTGAACGTATCGGGGATCTCAAAGAGGAAGCGCGAGAACCCCTTGTCAAGCGTCGTGCCGTAGAGCCGCCGGCTGCGGGCCGCCGTCAGGTAGAGCCGCTCCTCGGCACGCGTCATGCCGACATAGCAGAGCCGGCGTTCCTCCTCCATCTGCGCGGGATCGTCCTTCGCGCGCGAGCTCGGGAAGACGTCCTCCTCGAGCCCGACCAGGAACACCACGGGGAACTCCAGCCCCTTGGCCGCGTGCAGCGTCAGCAGACCGACGGAGCGGCGGTCGTCGGGGTCCTGGGTGTCCGCGTCCGTGAAGAGCGCCGCCTCCGCCAACGCCTCCGCCAGGTCCCCCTCGGGGACGACGGACCGCAGCTCCATGACGTTCTCGATGCGGTCCTCCCAATCCTCGGGGCTCTTCTCCCTCAGCAGTTCCTCGTAGCCCATGTTCGAGAGCACGTGGTCGACGGCGGCCCCCACCCCGCGCTCCGCGGCCCTCAGAAGCCCCGACATCTGCCTGCCGAAGAGGGCGACCGCCCCCCCGACCTGTCCCCTCACCGGGAAGGCCCCCTCCCCCACGGCGCGCCAGAAATCCGCGGCCGGCGAGGCGGGCACGACGCCGGAGGCCTGCCACTCGGCCCATTCCTCCCTCTTCTTCGGCCCCATGCCCTTGACCGCAAAGGCGGCCACACGCTCGAAAGAGGTGCGGTCGTCCGGGTTCACGGCCAGCTTCAGGACCGCCAGGACGTCCCGCACCTCCCTGCGCTCGTAGAACGCCGTCCCCCGGACGATCCTGTAGGGGATGCCCGCCTCCAGGAGCTTCTGTTCGTAGAGGCGGCTCATGGCGTTCTGGCGGTACAGAATGGCCATGTCGCCGTAGTCGTAGCCGTGGCCCAACTTGAGACGCCCGATCTCCGCGGTGATGAAGCCGGCCTCCTGAAGGTCGCTGTTCGCGAGCAGGGTGTAGACCTTCTCGCCCGCCCCCCGGGCGGTCCTGAGATCCTTCTCCCTGCGCGCGGAGTTGTTGCGGATCAGGGCGTTGGAGGCCCCCAGGATGTTTCCGGTCGAACGGTAGTTCTCGTCCAGAATGATGGTGCGGGCCTCCTTCTGCCCCTCCCCTCCCGTGAAGTCCCTTTCGAAGTTCAGGATCATCCCGATGTCCGCCCCGCGCCAGCCGTAGATGGACTGGTCCGGGTCGCCCACGACGTTCAGGCGGCACTCCGGCCCCGTAAGGTAGCGGAGCAGCAGGTACTGGGGGCGGTTGACGTCCTGGTACTCGTCCACGAGCAGCCAGCGAATCCGCTCGCGCTCCCTCCGCCGCACCTCCTCGTCCCCCGCCAGGACCTGCAGGGGGACGATCATCAGGTCGTCGAAGTCCACGGCGCCGCGGGACCGCAGCTCCCTGCGGTACGCCTGGGCGGCGTCCAGGTAGAGCCCCTCCAGGATGGACTCCCGGTTGCCGGGGGTCCAGGCCGCCCGGTCCCGGGATATGGCGTCCAGGACCGAGGCGGGCTCGACGTCCTTGGTGTTCACCCCCATCCCCTCCAGGATCTGCTTGACCAGCGCGCGGCTGTCCCCGCGGTCGAAGACGGCGAAGCCCGGCTTCACACCCGCGATAGCCTCCGCGGCCTCGCGGTTCCGGAAGAGGAACTTCAGGCCGAAGGCGTGAAAGGTGCTGACGCGCACATCCCCGGCCCCCGAGGGGACGAGTGCCGAGACGCGCTCGCGCATCTCCCCGGCCGCCTTGTTGGTGAAGGTCACGGCCGTGATCTCCCACGGTTTCGCCAGGCCCTCCGCCAGGAGCCACGCGATCTTGTGCGTCAAGACCCGCGTCTTTCCGCTCCCCGCCCCGGCCAGGATCAGGAGCGGCCCGTCTATGTACGTCACGGCCTCCCTCTGCCTGGGCGAGAGGCGGTCCAGAATGCCTTTATCCGACATGATATCGTCTCCTTAAGATTTTCCGCCTCCGGCGGCCCCCGCACAGGAGCGGGCCATCCCCCGAAAAGCTACGCCTCGGGCCCGGTCCCCGCCTCCACCTCCATGGAGTCGATGGAGAGCTCCAGGCCGGACAGAAGCTCCACGTCCGGGCTCCCACATTTTGGGCAGAGGAAGGCCGTGCTCTCGCTGTCGGCGACCTTTCCGCAGGCCCTGCAGCGGAAGACGATGGGCATGGAGAGGATCGACAGGTTCGCCCCCTCGGTGACGGTCCCCTTCGAGACCACGGAGAAGGCAAAGGACATCAGCTCGGGGTTGACCTTCCTCATTCCCCCGACCTTCAGCACGATGCGGCGGACGCGCCTCCAGCCCGAACGCTCGCAGAGGCTCAGGATCGCGTTGTTTACGGATTCCGTCAGGGACAGCTCGTGCATCCGGCACACCGCCCCCTTATCGGGCCCCCCGGGAGGCGAGGGCCGACACCGCCCGGACAAAACGTTCCGTCATCCCGGGCGCGAAGTCCAACCCCGCCCGGCCCCGGATCAGCTGGATCAGGAGCCGTTCCGAGGCGCTGTCCAGGGCACACAGGTCTCCCAGAAAGGACAGGTAATCGACGATCAGGATCGCCAGCCTCAGGATGGAACTGCCCAGCGGGACCTCTCGAGACACGTCATCCGGATCGAAGGGAGCACGATGAAACCGGATAATATCGGCGATCCCCCTCATCCGCTCTATCTTCTCCAGCAGCCGTGCGGACTGGACGGAATAATCCTCAATCTCGCAGAAAACCGGATTGGAAGAAGCCTTGACGCGCTCCTGATAGATCGATATCTTCCCTAGATTGTGCAGCAGGGCCGCCGCTCGAAGCTCCCGCAGCTCTTCCTCCGTAAGACCGATCTCCCTGCCAAGCTGCAGGGAAAAAACGGCGATCTGTTCATTCTGGCTGGCGATCTCGGACTCCTGAGCGAGGATGATCTCGTAGAACATCTCGACCATGGCGTCAAAATCGTGCTCCAGCCTCTGCTCCAATTCCACTTCTTCGGTCCGGTCGAACAGGATCTCCATGAAGAGCCCCGTATCCCGCCCCTCGGCGTCTCGAAGGGGGAAATTGACGATCGAGCTGAAACGGACCGACCCAAAACACGGAACTGTGGCAAGGGGCCTCTGGACCTCCCCCATCGTCTCCCGGCAGCGATCCAACATACAATCGCAGCAGGGGCCCGCATAGCCGAAGAGCTCGTAGCACCTTTCGGGGAGGCGGACTCCTTCCTCCCTTTCCAGGGCGGCATCTAGGGTTGGATTGACGTGAACCAACCCCCGGTCCTCACGCACCACGAGAAAGTGCAGAGGCACGTTCTCCATGATCATCCGAACGTATTCGTGCTGGACGACCTCGGTAAAGGGAAGGTGCCGGCGCATTCGCATCAGCCTCCGATCTCCGACAGTTCTCCCGTCTCCAGCAGTTCCAGCATGGCCTGGGCCACCCGCGGATCGAAATGGGTCCCGGCCCCTTTGCGAAACTCCTCTTTGATGAACTTGCGGTCCCTGGGCTCCTTGTAGGAACGCCGGGAGGCCATGGCATGAAAGCAGTCGGCAGCCGCGATGATGCGCCCCTCCAAGGGGATCTCCTCCCCCTTCAATCCATCCGGGTAGCCCTTTCCGTCGTAGCGTTCGTGATGGGCACGGATGATAGGACCGATATCACGAAAACGGATGAACCGGGCGACCATCTCCGCCCCTCGGGCCGGATGCGTCCGGATCACCCCGAACTCCTCGTCCGTCAAACGGCCGGGCTTGTTGAGGATAGCCCAGGGAACACCCACCTTCCCGATATCGTGGAGCATTCCCGCGACCTCCATCCGGAACTCCTGCTCCTTGGGCATCTCCAGTTTCCGTGCCAGAGCCAGGCTGACGTCGCGCACACAACGGGAGTGCCGCGCCGTGTAGGTATCCTTGGAGTCCAGGATCTGGGTCAACATATCGGTCAAGGCCATGAAGTCCTGTTCCAGGCGATCCCGATACTCCCGGATACGGGTCTTGTCCACCAGAAACTCGATCACCCGTTCGACCCGCCCCTCCCGTTTCACGGGAATATCGTGGATCTCCAGCGTGACGGCGCTCCCGTCCTTTCGGGTCTGCCGCTTCATCGAGACGGCCTTCTTCCCGGACTGGAACACCCTGGCCATCATGCACCCCGGACAGGGTTCGGTCTTGCCCGTCAGCTCGAAACATCGTTTGGTCAGGATCTCGTCCTTGGAAAAGGCCAGGGTGCTGGCCAGCCGATCATTGACGTAATGCACGTTGTAGTCCCGATCCAGAAGCGCGATGCTCGTGGGGGTCCGTTCGCCCAGGATCTGCAGCAGCTTCTCGCCGGCAATCTTCTCGAAATCGAGGTTGAACACAGAATCAGCCATGATCTTCAGACTCGTCCCCTCCGTAACGATTGTCCGCCCCTCTTTACGGGAACAACCGGTTTATCCCGAAATCGCAATGCTCTCGAGGCGCAGGGAAAGAGATTCCCACTGGTCGTATGCCTCCGAGAGCTCCCGCGTAGTCGCGCTGCGCTCCACCATGAGACCCTGAACCCGCCCCGAATCGGCCAAAACCCCGGGATCGCTCAGTGCCGCGTCTATGGCGGCCTGACGGGACTCCAGACCCTCGATCCGTTTTTCCAGAGGCGTCAGCTCCCTGCGGATCTCGCGCCGCTCCCGTTCGGCCCGCTCCCGCTCCGCGGACATCCGCCTGCGGGCCTCGCGGGCGTTCGCGCCCCGGGGCGTCCCGTCGGGATTGGGTTCCCCGTCCCGGCGCTCCAGCTCCTCCCGCTTCTCCAGGAACCAGGAATAGTTGCCGGGATAGTCGTAGAGCCGCCCGCCGCGAATCTCGAGGACCCGCTCCGCCAGGGCATCCAGGAAATGGCGGTCGTGGGAGACGATGAGAAGCGTCCCGCGGTACCGGAGCAGGGCGTTCTGCACCAGCTCCCGGGTGCTCCGGTCGAGGTGGTTCGTCGGCTCGTCCAGGATCAGAAGGTTGGTCTCGGCCAACATGAGCTTGAAAAGGGCCAGACGCGCCTTCTCCCCACCCGACAGGACGGACACGCGCTTCCGGATGTCCTCCCCGGAGAACAGAAACGCGCCCAGCAGGCTGCGGCGTCCGACATCGTCCAGGACCGAGGGCGCCGACCGGGCCTCCTCCCATATAGTATGGGAATAATCCACGTTCTGCGCGCTCTCCTGAGAGTAGAAGGCCGGTTTGACGTTGTGCCCCAGCCGCACGGCCCCGGAGGTCGGTTCCTCGGTCCCACTCAGGAGGCGCAGCAGGGTGGACTTCCCCGCCCCATTGACGCCCACCAGGGCGACGCGCTCCCCGCGGTTGATGGAGAAATCGAGCCCGTCGAAGACCCGTTTTCCGTCGTACTCCTTAGAGAGCCCGCGGGCGCTCAGGACCTCCCAGCCGCTGTCTGGGGCCTCGGGGATGCGAAACCGGACCTCCCTGTCGGGGCCGTCCAGCACGATGGGCTCCAGCTTCTCGAGCCGCTTCAGGCGGCTCTGTACCTGGGCCGCCTTGGACGACTTGTAGCGGAAGCGGTCGACGAAACGCAGGGTCTCCTCCACGCGGCGCCTCTGTTCCTCGGCCGTGCGCTCGAGCCGCTCCCGGGCCCATTGCCTCTCCAGCAGATAGCGATCGTAGCCGCAGGAGTAGAGCGTCAGGCGGCCGTGCTCGAGCTCCGCGATCTGCTCGGCCATGTTCTCCAGAAAACGGCGGTCGTGCGACACGGCGACGACGGCCCCCTTATGGCCGCGCAGCCATCCCTCGAGCCATTCCATGCTCTCGGTGTCCAGGTGGTTCGTCGGCTCGTCCAGCAGCAGCACGTCGGGGGCGGAGAGCAGCAGGGCCGCCATGGCGATGCGCATCTTCCATCCGCCGGAGAACTCCGAGCAGTTCCGCGCCCCATCCTCCTGCGCGAACCCCAGGCCGCGCAGTACCTTCAACGCCGCCGCCTCGAAGCCGAAGCCCCCCAGGTGCTCGAAATGCCGTTCCAGACGGGAGTGTTCGTCCAACAGTCCGCCGAGGTCTCGATCTCCCTCGTCCGTCCGGGACAGGGCGAGCTCCGTTTCCCGCAGTCGCGCCTCCAGCCCCGCGAGCCCCACGCGTTCCTTCAAGAGGTCCAGGACCGGAACGGGCTCCAGCTCCAGAAGGTCCTGGGGCAGGTACCCGACCCTCAGCCCCCTGGAACGCTCGATGCGCCCCCCGTCCGGCTCTATTTCCCCCATCAGGACGCGCAGCAGCGTCGTCTTCCCCGCCCCGTTATTGCCGACGAGGCCCATCCGAGCCCGCTCCCCGATCAGGCAGCCGACATCGTCGAAGACGACCTTCTCCCCGAAGGCCAGCCGAAGCCCCTTGATGTCGATCAGAACGATCCCTCCCGTAACCTTACGGCACATGCCGCCATCTCACTAAAAAGTATATACCACGGCGCAAGTGCCGGAGTAAGGCATTCCGCACAAATCCGAACAAAAACAAAGACGAATGCGGAAGGGTCTGTTTTCCGGCCCTCCCGCATTCGTCCAGGATTTATGGAAATGTGTGCGTCACCACTCTGGATTCAACGGAGTTCTCCTTGAGAGGGAATGAAAATATTCCTCCTTCAACATTGAATAGATGATCTGATCCAGGTAGCCCCGCTCGGATTTATAATTCTGCCGCAACACGCCGTCCCTGTGAAACCCCAACCGTTCATAAAGCTTTATTCCCACTGTGTTGTCGGGGTAGACGTCTAACCAGAAGCGATTGAACCTCAGTGTCTCGAAGGCATACTTCATCAGCGCTTCCAGGGACTCCCTCCCATATCCTCTGTTCTTCAGGGCAATAACGATCCTGCGGAGCTCGAAGCGCTCGGATTTGAAGTCGAGATGAACCAGGGCGTAACCGATCTTTTCATCACCGCCCCTCCTCCGAAAAACGAGCAAAAGGTGCCCGGGGTCGGCGATCTCCGCCCTATGCTCTTCATGGGTGCCGATCCAGACAAACCTGCTGTTCTCCTCGTCGCGCTCCTGCGAGATGATCCATTCGATATCCGCCTCCACAGCCTCGACGATGGCAAGACGCTCCGTCTCCAGTACCATGCCAGCCCCCTTCCGCCTGCGTCACTCCTCTTCGGGACACGTTCTCCCACTCAGACCCTGCCACTGCGAGATCAGCGTCCCCGTAAACATCAGCGCACAGCCCGCATATCCCCGCACCCCCAGGTTCTCGCCCAGGATGAGCGCGCCCCCCAGGGCCGCAAAGACCGTCTCCAGACTCAGGATCAGAGCCGCATGGGAGGGAAGCGCGTCCTTCTGCGCCACCACCTGGAGCGTGTAGGCAAGCCCAACAGAGACCACTCCGCTGTAGAGAATCGGGAGCAAAGCCTCCCCCGCGCGCGAGGCGCTGCCCGGCTCCAGCCACAGGGCGGCCCCCGTGCTGAGGACCGCACAGAAGACGAACTGCCAGAAGGAGAGCTCCAGGGCGTCCGTCCTCTTGACGTAGTAGTCGATACACAGGATGTGTAAGGCCCAGAACACGGCCCCCGCCAGTTCAAAGGCGTCGCCACGCGAGATCGAGAGATCCTCTCGCACGCTCAGGAGGTAGAGACCGACGAGGGCCACGATCCCGGCGCACCAGGTCGTCCAGGGGACCCTTTGGCGCACAAGGAGCCCGAGCAGCGGCACGAAGAGGATATAAAGCCCCGTCAGGAAGGCGGCCTGTCCTGCCGTCGTCTCGGCAATCCCCGCCTGCTGGAGCCACGCCCCCAGAAACATGGTGACCCCACTCACCACTCCACCCCGGATCGAGACCCCGCGGGTCGCGGCGTTCTCCAGGCGCCGTCGCGGGTCTCTCCATCCCAGCCAGACGATCAGCGGAAGCAGCGACGCGCTCCCCAGGGCAAACCGGCAGGAGTTGAAGGTAAAGGGCGGCAGGACCTGGGCGCCGAACTGCTGCGAGATAAACCCAAAGCCCCAGATGGCCGCGGTAAGAAGAAGCAGGAGGTTAGCCCTCAACATCCTGGAATCCATGGCTCGCCCCTCCCGGCGTTTTCTGCCGTGCCATAAAGCCCCATCCCGATCATACTACCACCTTCTTATGAACGTACTTCGAGGTAAACAACGTGTTCAGCGCCCTGTAGGTCGTGGAAAACTCCAGCGTATCCCCAACCTGCACCTCGCGCTCGGCATGCGTGACGTCGAATATGGCATGGTCGGAGGAGTTGCCCAGGAAATCCACTCCCGAGATCAGGGGCCCCAGGCCCGAGACCGCCACATCCTGCCCTCCGATGGCCAGGATGGCGCGGCGAATCATCCCCCGATCCTCGAAGCACGGAAGCTCCCCGGCAGCATTGAGTCCCCTCTGCCCCGTGGGCAGAGAGGGCTTGGTCTTACACTCGATTACCTCGCAGGACAGAGAGAAAACGTCCGGGCTCAGGTTCGGAATGGGACGGCCGAAGGAGGTGTCCCTGCCCAACAGCAGCGCCTCACCTATGCGCAGGTGGTTGATGCCCTCGGGCATGTCGCCGTTCAAGAGCAGGTACAGCGAGCCGGAGTTTCCCCCGGACACGCAGTCCAGTTCAATTCCGTGCCGCCTCTGCTCCTCCCGGACGATCCCGACGAGGCGCTCCAGCTTCTCCCGGTCGGGGATAACCCCTCCGTAACAATTGAAGTTAACTCCAACGCCGGACAACCGTACCCCCTTGAGCCCCAGGATCCTGTCCACGATCTCCGGTACGTCCTCCGGCATGACCCCCTCCCGAAGATCCCCCAGCTCCACCATCAGGACGACGCCATGCACGCGGCCCTGGGCCAGGGCCGCGTCCGAAAGTGCACGGATCGTGTCCAATTCGGAATTGAGGCTGATATCGGCCAGACAGACGACATCGGACGCTTCGGAGATCATGGGCATCCGCACCAGAAGCGCCGAACGTGCATAACGCTTGAGGGCCTCCAGATTCTCCAGCCGGGAGTCCGCGAAATCACGAAACCCCGCGTCGGCAAGAGCATGCACCATCGGTTCATAAGCACAGAAGCATTTCG
Source organism: uncultured Fretibacterium sp. (assembly GCA_963514535.1). Lineage (GTDB taxonomy): Bacteria > Synergistota > Synergistia > Synergistales > Aminobacteriaceae > CAJPSE01. The sequence goes on along the minus strand of CAUPUB010000020.1, from coordinate 4,761 downwards.
TCACGAAATGAAATCCGATCCCTTTGCCCTTCAAAAGCTCGGAGAGATGAACCGCGTTCCGGACAAACTTTTCCAGGTCGATCCGCAGCTGTGGGCAATTCATTCCACAAGCACCCCCTCCTCGGATATGCCCAGGCTCTTCAGAAGAAGCCGGCGCGCGGCCTGCGGGTAATGGCGGGACAGCGCCCCGAGGGAGGCCATGATATAGTCGTTATCCAACAATATCCGTGCATCCTGCGGCGGAAAAAGCTTGCGTCGGTCCCGCCTCTCCAGCGTCCGAGCCAGGATCTCCACACCACCTGGCAGACGTGTCAGAGCGCCTCCCGTCCCAATGACGGTCCCGACCGTCGTCAGATCCTTGCCCTTTGCCAGCGTGACCCGCCCTGTGGGGCCGTAGAGGTCCACGAACTGCCCCGCGTGACGATCCAGAGCCACGTCGCACGCCTTCTGCGTCAAACGGCATACGAACTCGATCTCCTCCGGATCCGTCGGGATCTTCCGACCGTGTGCCAGGAAATGTTCCGCCCGCGGAATCAGACGTTTCGCCTCCTGCTCGTCGAACTTCTCCACCAGATGGGCACGGTTCACGAAGACCCCCAGGTCCCCCTCCACCGTACGCTTGGCAAAGGGCTCGGCCTCCATCAATATGTCCGTAACGGAGGGACTGCCCTCGCTGACGGAGTGCACGTCGGTCGTGGCGCCGCCGACATCGACGACGAGGAGGTCCCCCAACATTTCACGAGCCAGCATGGCACACTCCATCACGGCCCCAGGGGTGGGCAGGATCACGCCGTTCACCATCTCGCGGATGCGGCCCATGCCCGGAGAATGGATGATGTGCTCCTCGAATACATCGTGAATGAGCGTTCGCGCCGGATCGATATTGAGCTGATCCAGCGACGGATAGACGTTCTCCGTGAAATAGACGCGCACTCCGGCCTCCCCGGCGGTAAGTGCGATCTCGTCCCGATTTTCAATGTTGCCGGCATAGATAACGGGAATATTCGGGACGGCGGCCACCAATGCCTCGAAGTTGAAGAGAGCCGTCTCCCGTTCCCCGTAATCCGTCCCACCCGCAAGAAAGATGATGTTGGGGTCGATGTCCTGGATCTTCTTCAGCTCGGTCCGACGCAGTTTCCCCGCCGTAACCATCTTGATGACGCCCCCCGAGCCGAGAGCCGCCTCCCGCGCCGCCCGCACGGTCATGTCGTAAACCAGACCATGAACGGTCATTCTCAGGCCCCCGGCTGCGGAGCTCGTCGCCAGCATGTCGCGCCACTCCAGCTCACTGCAGCCAAAGCCTGTCTTAAGATCAGCCAGCGCCAGTTCCAACCCTACGCCGACATCCCCTTCCTCGACGGTCGTACGGGCCTGCCCCTGTCCCAGAAAGACCGGGACGGGCCCGTTCATCCCATCGAATGCGTTGATGACGGTCGTCGTGCTGCCGATCTCCGCTACCAAAACGTCGATCGTTTTTTTGTCCGACATCGCATCCCCTACTCGCCGCGCTCGGCGTCCCTTTCCCTCCGCTTCTTCACCAGAAAGCTGGCGACGTCGATCCCCTTGCTTCCCCGTCCGAACCCGGCGTCAAGCCCCTCGGCAACAGCCATCTCGTGGGTCACCTGGGTTCCGCCTCCGGCGAGGATCAGCTTGTCACGGACACCGCGCTCGATACAGATCTCGTTGAGGCGGCGCATGTTCTTGATATGGATCTCGTCATGCGAGATGATCGTGGACTGGAGGATCGCGTCGGCATTGGTCTCGATCGCCGCGTCGACCAGCTTATCCACAGGACATGAGGTCCCGAGATAGTGGTATTTGATCCCGAATCCTTCGATTCCCCCGTGCTTGATGTCCAGTATTTCCTTCAGACCAACGGAGTGTTCGTCCTCGCCGACCGTAGCCGCAACGACGGTCATGGGCCGTTCGTGAATGTCGTCACGAATTTCCCTGGCGCTCAGCACGGGAATCTTCTCCGGAATCACCAGGTCGTTCACATCGATGTCGAAGTCCACCATCCCCTTCAGCTCGATCAGGGTCCCCTCGCAGGGATGCATGACCTGCTTGTGGATGACAACGCAATCCGACAGTCCCATCCGCTCCCCGATTTTGAGCGAGGCGAACTCCGCCGTACGCTCGTCCGTCGGCAGCATCAGGGTCAGGACGACGACACCGTCCGCCATCCACTCGACCTCAGGCCGGATGATATTGGGGTTATCGTAGTACTTCTGTTTCTCACGAATCCGGACATTGACGTTATCCATCTCGTCCAGCTCGTCCACCCAGATGATCTTGGACGGGTCCTCGAACGTGTCCCCACCGATGGCCTCCGAGGGGTTCTTGAACTGAGGCGGCACGTTGTTGTTGCCATAATGGACGGAGACCGGCGCGAAGTAATCGTCCTCGCGGAAGAAGATCATGTCGTTTCCGATCCCCCCCTTTTTCTCACGTGCGATACCGTCTCCCTTGCGTTCGGGGTACTTGCCGCTGTCGATGAAGAAGCCCTGCTCCACCGCGTTGAAGTAGCCGCCGACCTCCAGGATCTCCTCCATGAACAGCACGGCGCGCTCCTTGAGTTCCCGGACCTCCTGCCCCAGCTCGCCCTCGCGGTCCAGCTTGACCAGATCACGGAGCCCGTCCAAACCGTTCAATGCCTGACGGGCGTTGTTGATGGCGGCGATGTTGTAGTAGTGCCACGGGACGTTGCGCCCCTCGTCCGGGGTGATGGTGGATTGAATATCCGCACGGGTCAGGCGCGAGATGACCATGTTCAGGGTATGGGTCACCGTGGCTTCGCGGGTCTCGGACTCCATGAACTTGGTATTCTGCTGCGCCCTCATCTTGTAGTCCCGGAACAGGTCCCGCAGGGCGACGGCGTAGGGAAGGTCCAGCCTCATGCAGGGCGCCGGCGGGGCTGTGGGCGGTACGGTGGACAGTGCGATGTTCTCCGGCTTGATTCCAACCCTGCGAGAGAAGATGGAGTTGATAGCATGCTGCACCATGAGCTCCGGTGTCACCTTCCACGCCTCCATCGCCGTCGCATTGGCGTTGTGCGCCCCGTCGATCTGGAGCATTTCGCCGTAAGCCAAAATCTTCTTGCTCTCGCAGGCGTCGATGAAACTCCTCAGCCCATTTACGTTACGGTAGAGGACGTTGTACTGGGGGTCCTGATGTACGCCCGACACCCCCTCCTCCACGAACATCACGGCAATGTCGGGACCGGCGACGCCGGAGACGTAGGAGTGGAAATTCAGCGGACGCCCCACTTCCTCCTCGATCAGGTCCAGGGCCCGCCGCGTGGCGCGACACTGCTTCCGGGTCACGGGGATGCCGCCGATCCCCTGCGTCGTCCCCTCGATCAGGGAGTCGATGTGGGACTGACCAGCCGTACGAATAACCATAATGTGATCGGCGCCATTCCATGCCGCCATCCTCATGCGGCGGATGTCGTCCTCGAAGCGCCCCGACGCTATCTCCGTCGTAATGACACAATCCGGCTGCGGGTCAATGTACCCGAACCCTCTGCTTCCCGGGAGCGGGACGGAATTCTTGAGCAGCTCGGAGGTCTCGCGATAGACAAAGTCCCCAACCTTATGCTCCACCCCCCGCCCCTCGCGCCAATGCCACGGGTGTTTCCTGGGCCGATAATGCTCGAGGCCGTTCAGGATCTCGCGGACATCCAGCTTCTTGTCCTTGGAAAGATGCTCCGGGGGAAAACCGACCTCCGGAAACGCCCTGTCATTCTCAGGATTCATTTGCGCCACCTCCCCCAGGATACAGGCCGGGCACCAGGTCCCAGTGCCTACCGCCGGCAAGTGCCACTCCCGCCTCGCGAACGGATATCCCCAGCTTCTCCGAGAGACGCCAGACCGTGTTCCCGGCTCCGTGTCCCAGCAGGTTACGATCAACCAGTCCGTCGACGATGGGCTTCGCCTCGATGCTGGAGAAGCCCATACGCAACAGGACGCTGCGCTCCACGGATGGGGTCGTGTAGATTTTTCCGGCCTCCAGCATGGGAGTGACAATTTTGCCGGCCAGTTCCCAAAAATAATTGAACAGCGCCTCGTCGTCCAGATCCTTCAGATGAAGACGACGCTCCTCGAAATCATCCTTTCTGGCCATGATACCTCCCTTTTAACCCCAAGATACAAAACCGCCCCTGCAACAAGATCGACTTGCAGGTTCTCGATACCGGCGCCAACAGCATTCGTATCGGGCCCCGAGAAACCTGCCGGCGACAGGATCGCCGCCGGCAAAAGAAATTCCCGAAAAGGGGGCCGCAACGCCCCGACCCCTATACGATCAGCAGGAGACGCTCAGAGCGGCCAGCTCTGCCTTGACGAATGCCTCATCGGCATTCAGCTCCTGCAGGATGAATTCCAGATCCTCGCGTTCTACGGACGTGCAGCCCTGCACCAACCGCTTCAGAGCGGAACGCCGCATCGCCGACAGATCGTGCTCCCGCACCCGGAAGCGGGAGGGATGGTCGGGCAGGACGATATTTTTGCCCGGTACCTCCTCCTCGGGGTCCCCGATGCGTACTTCGACGCCGTTTTGCCTGGCGAAAGTCAGCTGCGGCATGGGATGCTTTCCGGCGCCCGTGTACTCCGTCTCCTGGACGACGACGATCTGATCCTCGGGCAGGGTCCGAGCCAGGGCGAAGGCCGCAGCCAAAGACGTGTTCCCCGCAGGCCCCCGCTCGAGCCCTTCAAGGGCAGCCAGGGTCTCGGTCATGTAGAACACCTCCCCCTGCTTCACCAA
>CAUPUB010000019.1:0-28701 GCA_963514535.1 uncultured Fretibacterium sp. | reverse complement strand
TGATCGACACGTTGGACGGAAACATCGTGAGGAAGATCCCGGCGGACGAGATCGTGAAGCTGATCTCGCGCATTAGAGAGACCCTGGACGAACGACTGGACGTCGTGGCGTAAGAACAAGGCAAACGAGCAAGGCCCTCCCCCGAAGGGGAGGGCCTTGCTTTTATATCAAGTCGCCTCTCAACGGCCACCTGCTGGAGGCCGGTGGGTGTATTGCGACTGTCAGATTCTGGATGTCTCTTAAGGTTTACCTTTCCAGACAGGCTCAACGCACCTATACCATACTGTTCCGGCGCCGGCAACCACCTCCTTATTAACTGGAATTCTTCTTTATGAATGGGATCCTTTTTCAATAGAACCCTTCACTCTATCTATTCGGCGTTGCCGCACGAAACTTTAGCCTCCAGCTCAAGCGAAGTTTAACACAAGGCGGGGGTTTAAGCAAAGAGGATTTAAGCCACCCAAAACCGCAGGAAGGGCAAGGGAGGGTAATACCAATTTGCGCTAAGGGTACATCTTTGTTAAGCGCAAATCGGTATCAGGCCTTCGGCTTCATCGCGGGGAAGAGGATGACGTCCCGGATGGAGCGGGCATCCGTCAGAAACATCACGAGCCGGTCGATGCCGATTCCCATGCCCCCGGTCGGGGGAAGCCCGGACTCGATGGCGTTGATGAAGTCCTCGTCGAAGTCGTGGGCCTCCTCGTCCCCCGCCTCCTTCTTCCTCAGCTGGTCCTCGAAGCGCGCCCTCTGGTCCAGCGGGTCGTTCAGCTCGCTGAAGGCGTTGGCCAGCTCCTTGCCGCACATGAAGAGCTCGAAGCGGTGCGTATAGTCCGGGTTCTCCGGGTCCCGCTTGGAGAGCGGGGATATCTCCGTCGGATGCCCGATGACGAAGGTGGGGTCCGTGATCTTTTCCTCGCAGAACGCCTCGAACATCAGGTTCAAGACGGCGAAGCGGCTCTCGGTCCCCTTGAGCTCCCCGGCCAGCCCCTTGTCCGCGGCGATCCTCCGGGCCTCCTCGTCGGTCCTCACACCGCGGAAGTCCACGCCGGTATGGTCCCGAACCATATCCAGCATCGTCACGCGGCGGAAGGGCTTTTCGAGGTCCAGCGGGACGCCCTGCCACTCGATCTGCAGGGGGCCGACGGCGCGGGCCGCGTTGCGGATGAGCTCCTCGGCCAGGTTCATCATGTCCTCGTAATCCGAGTAGGCCCAATAGACCTCCATCATGGTGAACTCGGGGTTGTGCATGGTGTCGATCCCCTCGTTGCGGAAGTTCTTGCCGATCTCGTAGACCCGCCCCATCATCCCCACGATCAGGCGCTTCAGGTAGAGCTCGGGCGCGATGCGCAGGAACATGGGGAGCCCCAGGGCGTTGTGGAACGTCTTGAAGGGACGGGCGTTGGCTCCGCCCGCCAGCACCGACAGCGTGGGGGTCTCGACCTCCAGGGTCCCGTGCTCCTCCAGGGTCCTGCGGAAGGACGCGATGATCCGCGCACGCTTGCGGAAGACCTCGCGCACCTCGGGGTTGGCGATCAGGTCCGTGTAGCGCCGGCGGTAGCGCGCCTCCGTATCGGTGAGGCCATGCCACTTTTCGGGGAGCGGCCGCATCGCCTTGCTCAGCAGCTTGAACTCCTTCACCAGGATCGTGAGCTCCCCGCGCCGGGTCCGGCAGGGGTGGCCGACGACGCCGATCCAGTCGCCCGTATCGACCCATTTCTTCAGGAACTCGTAGGGAGCCTCGCCCAGCTCGTTGACCTGGAAATAGAGCTGCATCCGTCCCTCCTCGTCCGCGAGGTCGGCGAAGGTCGCCTTGCCCTGCCGCCGCAGCGTCATCAGGCGCCCGGCGGTGCGGACCGTCACGGCGTCGTCCGTCTGCCCCGACTCGAGGTGCGCGAAACGCGCCCCGACATCCTTCAGGGTATCCCTGCGCTCCCATTTCTCCACCACGTAGGGGTCATACCCCTCCTCCCCGCGAAGGCGCCGAAGCTTCTCCACCCTCTGCCGAACGATCTCGTTGTCCGCCGTATCCAACGCGTCCAGCTGTTCCGCCCCGACCGCGCCGGGCCTCTCCGTGTTGCTTTCCACTTACCCGTTCTCCTTTCCCAGGGCCAAGCCCCCTTATTCCTGCAGGAAAGTATAGAGTTTTCCTGCTGCCATCAATATCCTATCCCACGACCCTCAGCGACTGGTTGTCCGGCAGGCTCAGGCACTCCGACCCCGTCTCGGTGATGAGGTAGTCGTCCTCGATGCGAAGGCCGCCCCATCCCTCGATGTAGATGCCCGGCTCGATCGTCACGACGTCGCCGACCTGGAGGATATCCCTGGAGATCGCGGAGAGGCGCGGGGCCTCGTGGATCTCGAGCCCCAGGCCGTGCCCCAGGCCGTGTACGAAGTCCTTGCCGTACCCCGCGTCGGTGATGATTTTTCTGGCGACCGCGTCCACGTCGCGGCCCGCGATGCCGGGACGGAGGGCCGCCGCCGCCTCGCGATGCGCCCTCAGCAGGATGTCGTTCAGCTCGAGGGCCCTCGGCTGGGCATGGCCCACGGCGAAGTTTCGGGTGATGTCACACATATAGCCGTCCACCGTCACGCCGTAATCGAACGTCACGGTATCCCCGCTCTCGAAGGGCTTGCACGTCGCCCGCGCATGGCACATGGCCCCCCGCTCCCCCGAGGCCACGATGAAGTCGTCATGGACCCAGCCCTTCTCCCCGCCCAGCCTCTTAATCTCGGAGAGCATCCGGCTCTCGAACTCCACCTCCGTCATCCCGGGGCTCACCTGCTCCAGTACGGAATCATAGGCATTGCGGGCGATGACCGCGGCCCTGTGTATGGCATCGGCCTCCACCCTGTCCTTGGAACGGCGCAGCGAGAGAATGAAGGTCGAGCCGTCCACCCAACGAGCGGAAAGGGGTCGGAAGACCGCCTCGAAGAGGGCATGCGACACCTTCTCCGCCTCGAAGGCGACCGTGCGCCACCCCTTCTCCGTCACCGCCCTGGCGACGTAGGCCGGCAGGGGCAGCTCCGACTGGACGGTCAGGGAGAAGGGCGACTGCTTCGCGGCCTGGGTCCGGTAACGCCCGTCCGTGACCAGGCGTGCATCCTCCCCGTCGATGAGCAGGGCGGCGGAGCTGCCGCGGAAACCCGAGATGTAATGGCAGCTCTCCGAGTTGAGCCGCTCCAGAACCATGAGGACGAAGGCGTCCGCTCCCCTCTCGCGCATCAGGGCCCTCAATCGGTCCAGCCGCCCGTTTACGATATCGAAGTCCGTATTCTTTTCCTCGGCCATATTCCTTCCACTCCTCCTTAAAGTATCCGTAACTGCGGATTCCAGAGTATTTTAACAGAGAGAGGGCAAACGGTAAGGCGAAGCCGACGCGCCGACGGACAGAAAACGGGCCGGAGCGCCCGCGCTCCGGCCCGTCCCGATACCCGGTCTATCGAATTATTTCATGTGGATATTCATTCCGTGCCTCAATCCCCAGTGTCGCGTCATTTAGCCGTCTCAGGCTTCCACTGTTCCAGAAAGACCAGCTTGCCATCCTTAACCCCCAGGATGGATGCCGACTTGTCCAGGGGGTCATGGGTCTCCTTGTTCACCGTCCAGACGAAATGCGTGGCCTCGAAGTCCCGGGTATTCTCAAGGGCATCCCGAATGGCCGGCCCCTCGGCGACGCCCGCCGTCTCAATGGCGTGAGCGATCATCAACAGGACGTCATAGGCATAGACGGCGTTCAACATCTCCGTAACGTCCCGACCATACTCCTTCCTGAAGGCATCCTTGAAGGGGGCGAGGGCCGGGTCATCCGCGTTCATGGGATACATCCAATAGGTCCCGTCCATAGCCTTGCCCGCGATGTCGAACATATTGGGGCTGTAGCCGTCCCCGCCCATGAAGAGGGGTTTCCAGTCCAGCTCCGCGGCCTGCTTGATCACGAGCCCCATCTCCTTATAGAGCATCGTCAGAGCCACCGCGTCAGCCCCCCACTCCCGGGCCGCCGTCAGCTGCGCGCGGAAATCCACATCGCCGCCCCGGAAGGCCCAAAAATTGTTTTCTACTCCATTCTCATCCGCGGTCCTCTTGACGTACTCCGTCAATCCCTCGGAATAGGCGTCCCCCACATCGCCGATGATCGCCAGTTTTTTGGCCCCGCACTTCTTGATGAGGTAGTCCGCAATCACCCTTCCCTGATAGGGGTCCGTGTAGGTGACGCGAAACATGTAGGGCCGCACCTTTCCCGTGTCCGGGTCCACCGTCACCGCCGGGTTCGTCGCAGCCGTTGCGATAACCGGAACCTGCCCCTTGTCGGCGATGGGCGCGACGGCAATCTGGATGCCGCTGTAGTTGCACCCCCCGATCGCAACGACCTTGTCCTCATAGATCAACCTGCGGATGGCGCTGACCCCCTCCTCGGGCTTCCCCTTGACGTCGTAGCAAACCAGCTCGAGCGGCCGACCCAGCACACCACCCCTCGCGTTGATCTCCTTAATGGCCAGGAGCGCCCCATCATGCTCATGCTGTCCCCAGGTCGCCCCCTCGCCCGTCAGGGTCGCTATATAGCCGATCCTGATGGGCTCCGCGGCAAGCCCCTCCGCCCCCCACGCAAAGAACGACGCGACAGCCGCCAACACCACTGCAAATTGCCCCACACACTTCATCCCGCTTTCCTCCCCTATACTTCGAGTCCCCATCGGCCCGCCGGAAACGCTAAGGACGAAAGCCGAACCTTGGGTGCGTGTATTATACTTTTGTTCATGAATAAAAGCAACATGAAAAATAAATTTATTTTATTGCCCCCCTCAGAGGTGCGAAGCCCGAAGCCCGGCGACATGCACTATGACATGCACTATAATGAATGAAACGAACGCGCAGGTCATCCTCGAACGGCTCGGTCCCCTCGGGAAAGGACGTGGAAGCCATAAAAGTGGAAGCCTTGAAAATAGAAGCCCGGGAAATAGAGGCCAGGGAAATAGAAGCCAGGGAAACGGAGGCCCCTTATCGCTCCCTGGAGCGGCTCATTCCTATTCATCTCAAGGACAACCCGGCCCCCTACTACATCGCCAACATCCTTCGGGAGGCCATCTATCGCGGCCTGCTGGCGGACGGCGAGCCCCTGCATCAGAGCCTGCTGGCGGAACGCCTCAGGGTCAGCCCCATCCCGCTGCGCGAGGCGCTCCGCCTGCTGGAGATGGAGGGGCTGGTCGATTTCCATGGCCGGCGTGGGGCCGTCGTCACAGGCCTGAGCGCAGGGGAGACGCGCGAGATCTACGAGATGATCGCCGCCCTGGAGACGAACGTCCTGCGCATCGCCTTCCCCTCCATAACGGAGGGGACGATGGTCGCGGCGGAGAAGCTCCTCGACAAGATGGAGGCCGAGCCGGACTGCATCGTCTGGAGAGAGCAGAACATCCTGTTTCACACCCTGCTCTACGAGTCCGCCGACCGTCCCATGACGCTCGACCACATCGCCCGGCTTCGGCAGCAGGTGGACCGGTACATCCGCCTGCATCTCGCCTCCATGAGGGAGGAGTCCGAGACCCAGCACCGGGCCATCCTCGAAGCCGTCAAGGCCAGGGACCGTGGCGCCGCGCTCGAGGCTTTGTCCCGGCACCTGGAGAAGACCTCCCTGGAGCTGCAGAGCTATATGAGCAAGGAGGAAGAGGAATAACATGGAAAAGGAAAAGACCACCAGCATCGCTCAACGAAAACGACCCGGAATCGTCCTGACCCTGATCGAACGCAGGGGGCCTCACGGCTGCCACAGGGGGCACAGGGTCGGGGACACCTTCGACTACGACACCGAGCGCGGCAAGCTCTGCCCTATGGCCCTGCACACGGGCTTTCCCTACATCGACATCCTGCGCTATGGGGGTTCCATCCCCCCATGCAGGAGCACGGACTCCATCGCGTTCTGCTGCCCCGACCCGGACGTGATCAACGTCTTTCGTATCGACGTGGTCCCAGCCGACGAAGCCCGATAAGTACAGCTCCGTCCCCCCGCCCGGAGCAGCGGGACGCCTTTTTTGAACCCCTTCCAGGAGGTACTCACGTTCATGAAACGCCCTGTCGAACACAAGGATCTTCTCGGCTTCCACTTCCTGTCGAACCCCGCCTTCTCCCCCGACGGGGAGAGGGTCGCCTACCGCGTCAGCCGCCCCGACCTGGAGAAGAACGGCTATGCGTCGGACATCTGGATCGCCGACCTCACCGCCGGGACGAACAGGCGGCTGACCGTCTCCGGCTCGGAGCAGTTCTTCTGCTGGAGCCTCGACGGGACACGGATCGTCTTCGCCTCGAAGCGCGGCGACCCCAGGTGTTCCCATGCAAAGGCAAACGCTGCGACCCGTTTCTACTCCATCGACGTCGACGGCGGCGAGGCAAAGCTTCTCTTCGAGATTCCCCACGCCGCAAACGCCATCCAGGCGCTCCCCGGGGAGCGCTACCTCATCACGGCGGTCTTCGAACGCGAGTGCGACGGCCAAAACGCCGAGGACGCGGACATAATGGTCTTCGAGCAGCTTCCCTTTATGGCCAACGGCAAGGGCTACATCGGGCAGCGGCGCACCGGCCTGGGCATCTACGACGGGACGAAGGGTGAATTCACGCGCCTGACCCCACCCATGCTGGATGTCACACGGACGGCTCTGGACGCGAAGCGCACCGCCGCGCTGCTCGTGGCCTCGGACTACAGGGACGTCAAGCTCCCCGACAACGCCGTCTACGAGCTGGACCTCGCCTCGGGGGACTGCCGGTGCCTTACGACGGGCCTGGCGTACACCTTCAAGCACGCCGCCTGGAGTGATGGAGAGGTCGTCGTCACCGCCACGGACCGCAGGAGCACGGGGGTCAATCAAAACGCGCGGGTCTACCACCTGCGGGACGGCAGGCTCGGCTGCCTGACCCCGGAGCTCGACTCCAGCCTGGGACACGCCATCGTGTCGGACTCCAGCTACGGCTGCTCGGACCTGAGCGGGGCCATCTTCCCTAGCGGCATGGGGCTGATCTGCTGCACCACCGACGTCATGAAGAGCCGCATCTGCTCCGTGACGCCGGACGGACGTCTGAAGACCCTGACCTCGTCCGTCTCCGCCGTCATCGACTACGCGGTATCGGACCGCCGCATCGCCTACGTCGCCTACGAGGGGCTGGACCTGCCCGAGCTCCATATCCTGGAGGGGGGCGCCGAGAGGCGCGTTACCGCCTTCAACCGGCCGCTCTTCGAGGAGCTGAGCCTGTCGCAGCCCATCCACGTCTCGGTGGATAATGGAGACGGATGGGTCCTGGACGGATGGTACATGCGCCCCGTCAACTTCCGCGAGGGAGAGAGGTACCCCACGATCCTGCACATCCACGGCGGACCCAAGGCCGCCTTCGGGGACGTGTACCATCACGAGATGCAGTGCTGGGCCGCACGGGGCTACGCCGTCATCTACTGCAACCCCCGGGGCGGCGACGGACGGGGCAGCGCGTTCGAGGACATCCGCGGACGCTACGGGGACGCCGATTACCGGGACCTGATGGCCTTCACGGACTGGTGCGTCAAGAACCTGGAGTTCATCGATCCCGAGCGTCTGGGGGTGACCGGCGGCTCCTACGGCGGCTACATGACGAACTGGATCATCACCAAGACGGACCGCTTCAAGGCGGCCGTCTCCCAGAGGGGCATCGCCAACTGGGTCTCCAAGTTCGGGGGATGCGACATCGGCTACTACTACGTCGAGGACCAGCACCTGGGAACGCCCTGGAGCAACCCGGAGGCCGCGTGGGCGGAGTCGCCCGTGCGGTACGCCGACCGGGCCCGGACCCCCACCCTCTTCATCCATTCGACCGAGGACTTCCGCTGCGAGTTGAATCAGGGCTTCCAGATGTTCACCGCCCTGAAGGTCCTGGGCGTGGAGTCCAGAATGTGCGTCTTCAGGGGCGAGAACCACGAGCTCAGCCGATCGGGAAAGCCCAAAAACCGACTGGCGCGGCTTCGGGAGATCTGCGATTGGTTCAACAATCACCTTTAGGGGAGAATATGCGGAGGCTGAAACAAGATGAACAAGATCACCTGCATCTGCCTGGGCGTCAGGAACATGGAGAGATCGATGAAATTTTACCGGGACGGCCTGGGGTTCAAAACGGACTGCAAGGAGGACAATCCGCCCGTATGCTTTTTCGATACGCCGGGGACGAAATTTGAATTGTATCCCCTGGACCTCTTGGCAAAGGACATCGGCAAGGATGGTCCACTCCAAACAGGGAACGAATTTTGCGGCATTACCCTGGCCTACAACGTAGCGGAGAAGAGGGACGTCGATAGAACCATCGAGTTGGTCAGGAATGCGGGAGGAACCGTCGTGAAGGAACCGCAGGATGCCTTCTGGGGCGGTTATCACGCATATTTTTCCGACCCCGACGGCTATTGTTGGGAAGTGGCATGGGGGCCGGATTTTCAATTCGACGAGAACGGTTTGCTGAAATTTTAACGGTTCGACGATCCGGGCGATCGACCGCGCTCCAGCGACAGCAGCTCCTCCAGGGTGACGAACCGGAAGCCGCGGCGCAGCAGTTCCGGGACGGCCTGCCGCACGCCCTCGGCCTGCAAGGTTGGAGGACTGTAATAGCGTGAAGAGAATAACAAAACTGCTACAAGCTCTCACAAAGCTTGTAGCAGCTCTTGCGGACTTCATCCGCAGCCTCAAAGCGCGATAACCTTCACCAGAAGGGCGTAAGTCCGAGGTGGGGGGAGCGCCCCGCTTTGGTAGCCGCTGGCTTGTCGAGTCAAACGCAACATTAAGCGAATAAGAGCGTTGACCTGTCGGAAAACCGCTGAGAGCGCTCCTCCGCCCCAGGGCGAAATTCGTCTGCGGTTTTATAGGCATTGAGAATGTCAGCCGTATTGATATGCAAATTTCTCGCAACCCACAATGCCAACGACGCACTCTTTTGATTGACAAGGTTTTTTCCCAAAAAGTCCTGGAAAACGGATAACCGGCTTGCCGCACCGGTGGCAATGGGGAACCCCGAAACGGGAGTGCCGTCTGCCTTTCCCTTCCTGCCTGTCTCGCCTGCCCTAGAAAAATCAGAAACTGGAAAGTCAGAAACTGGAAAATCGGAAACCGGAGAATTGGATGCGCTTTTTGAGGTGTCTCCAGGGGGAAATTTTTCTGTTGACTCATCTCCGCCAATGAAGTTCATTCGAGTCTCAAAAGCAAACTTTTCTTCGTGCTTCCCTCTGTTGAAAGGCTGGATAATGTGGCTGAAGCCAATCAGCGTATGCCATACATCCTCCGCGCTTTTCTCGCCGGAATCGTAAGCGGAGCCATAAGCGTCAGCCAGCATGGCAAATCCCTCCACCAGGGTTGCATTGCTGGCATCGACCTTGTTCAAATCCACCAAATAGGTCTGAGTCCCTTCGGCCTCTTCAAAGGTTTCAACTACGACCAAACGCTCCTTATCCGTAGAAGTTTCATGAAAGCGCGCACGCATCCTGAATGACGACATTCCCGAGGTTGACATCAGCATCTGGACGCTATGCGCGGCTTTGTTCTCGGGATCAAAAGCCCCTGTGCTGTTATATTCAAACAACCAATCGCTGTCCTTTAACTTTGTGCCATCCGCGCCATTGACAGGTTCCATTTTCCGGGATGCTTCTCCTGGGCCATTGTAGCGCTGGAACATCGCTCCCATATCGAAAAAGGACTCCCAGACCCCCTCCTTGGAAACTGCCTTTCCGAAAACGCCGATCGGCGATTGAGGTCTTGAAACACCCTCTGTTGATGAAGTGGCAGACGATATCAGAAGCCTATCTTTTCCGTGAATGCCGGCCGGCGATTGGGATATTGAAACGCCCCTCTTTGATGAAGCGGCAGACGATATCAGAAGCTCATCGTTTTTCGCCGCTTTCTCTCCGTTTTTTTTCATGAAAGAGGTCGCGTCTTCCTCCAGATCCCCTGCGACGGAGATTGAGCGATTGACGATATCTGAAAAATTTCTTGAACAAGAGCTTGCAAAGGGAGTTAAAGGCATTGCGATATTCATCTTATGGGCTCCTTTAGCAAACAAATATTTTGAAAATTAAAAATCTCAGGCTCTTTCCCCTAATCCGCTACAGACCCCTTCATGCTGTCGGTACAAGGTTCTGTTCTCATACCGACAGCGCTTATAAAAAAGCCAAGCAGGGACAAAGCCTTTGTGTTCATTTTAGAGGAAAAAGCCTGGCTTGTCGAGTCAAACGCAACAGGTAAATTCTTGAATTTACAATCTAGGGAAGCACTGTCAGGGCGATCGACCGCGCTCCAGCGACAGCAGCTCCTCCAGGGTGACGAACCGGAAGCCGCGGCGCAGCAGTTCCGGGACGGCCTGCCGCACGCCCTCGGCCGTCCCGGATGCGGGGCGGTTCATGTGGCACAGGACGATGTCCCCCGGCCGGACGGAGAGCAGCCTGCGCCTCACCGCCCCCGCGGACAGCGTCCCGCCCTCGTCGCCGTTCACGCTGAACCCCGCGGCCCGACAGCCCAGCGCCTCCAGGATGCGCAGGGCCACGTCGTCGTAGTGTGCGGTTCCCGATCGAAAGAAAAGCGGCCGACGGCCCGTCATGGCCATGATGGGCCCGATGCCGGCCTCCACCTCCTCCACGGCCTCCGCAGCGCTCGCCGTCCCCCGGATTCCGTAGACCCGGCGGCCCGAGACCGACAGGGGGCGGTGCTTCGCTCCATGGTTTCCGATCTCGAAGAGCGGGTTGCCCGCGAGGGCCCTGGCCGTTTCCGGATGAGCGCGAATCCACCGCAGGTTGAGGAAGAGCGTCGCGGGGATCCTCTCCGACTCCAGAAAGGCGATCAGACCCCGGTCGTAATCGTCACGGCCCCGCCTCGCCCCGCCGCAGGCGTCGAACGTCAGGGCCACGACCCGGTCCTCCACGGAAGCCCGACGCAGGACCCCGGGAAGGTCCATCCCCCACGCCGAGGGGCGCTCCCTCGCGAAGCGTGTAGCGACGTCCCGAACCAGCGCCGCCACCCCTGCGCCACAGGACACGGCCAGACACAGCAGGGCCGCCAGCAGCGACCCCACGGGAAAAAGCCGCCCTCCATTCCACCCCCTGTTACTCTTCCCGTCCTCTCTCCCCCTCATCCTCATTCCTCCCATCTTCATTCCTCCCGTCGGCGGCCCTCATGCCGGATACCGTGGGAAGACATAAAAACTGCCGGGAATTGTATGTTTTATCTCCCATTTCTTGCTTGACAAACACCGCAACCGGCCCTAGGATAACATGGTATCGTCTGCAAACAAGGGTTTTCGATGCCGCGAAGACTTCCGCATCAAACATTCAAAATGCCGAGGAGGGCGCCATGATTACGGCTCGCATAGAGGATTACCTGGAGGAACTGTTTCTTCTGGAGAGTACCGGACGCACCGTGACCGTGACGGACCTGGCGGAGCGTCTGAAGATCACGAAGGGGACGGTCACGGCCACGGTCCAGAAGCTCGTCGACCAGGGTTTTCTGAATCACGAACGGTACGGGGCGCTGCATCTGACGGACAGCGGGCGTCGCAAGGGGCTGGTTGTGTTCCGCCGGCACGAGGGCCTGAGGGCCTTCTTCCATGAGCTCCTGGGGCTGGACCGGGAGAAGTCCTCCGAGATGGCCTGCTGCATGGAGCACTACGTCGACGCCGTGACCGAGGAGCGGCTCTACGCCCTGCTCGAATATTTCCGGCGCGCCCGCGCGGAGCGGGACCCCTGGGTGGACGAAGCCTTTGCCGCCCTCGAAAAACCGATCCTTCTGCCGCTCCCCCTGACCCTTTCGCCGGAGGGGGCTAAGGGCCAGATTATCCGCATCACGGCCGACGAGCCGTTGCGCAAGAAGCTCCTGGACTCCGGGCTGACCTCTGGAACCAACGTCACACTGCTCCAGATCGAGGACGGCAAATACACCGTGCAGGTGAAGAGACATACCGTGGACCTGCCTCTCAACGAGGCCGCGGCCGTCTGGATTCAAGCCGACTGACATCCGCCGGCCATGCCTGTGCCGAAACGCAAACAGGACTCGAACCCAAATATGACTCAATATGATATGACTCAATATGAAGGGGGGCCCTCCCGTGAGGGCCCCCCTTTTGTGTTCGCCCCTTCCGTGAATTCATCGTTGACAAAGGACCACGGTCGGGCTATCTTCTGAGTTGCTTCACTCATATCATTTTCACATCTGGAGGTTGTCGATACGATGGACGTCAAGACTGATTTTCGAGAGGTAAAGATCCGAGGCGGCAAACTGGCCGAGGCGGCTCCCGAGACGATGAAGGCTTTGGGTTCCCTCAAGGATTCCGCCCTCAAGGAGGGTGTGTTGACACTGAAGACCAAGGAACTGATCGCCCTGATGCTCGGGCTGGCCGCCCGCTGCATGCCCTGCATCATGACGCACGCTCAGAACGCCATCGACGCAGGCGTCACCCGCGAGGAGGTGGCGGAGGCCATAGAGGTAGCCATCCTCATGGGCGGCGGGCCCGCCTCGGCCTACGGCGGGATCGTTCTGGAGGTCTACGACCAGCTTAAATCGAAGTAGGCCATTCCGAACACAAACTTCCATACACCCCTACCCCTTTCGTCCGCATGGCGTGGGAGGGGGTAGGGCTTTTGCTGACGCCGCTCATCCAAATCATGCCCGGCTGGCCCCACCCGTTGACGGGGAAATCCCTTGAGGAGACGTCCAAGGCCCTGAGGGGCGAGCCCTCTCCTCTTCGCATCAATTTTCGCATCGGTCCGCTCTGATCGCCCTCAACGGGCGGCGTCCTTCCTTTTCCCGGCTGGAGTTCCAGGCATCCATGCCGCTGTGAGGGTAACTCCATCCCCATCCATCGCACACCCGGTAATGAGGGCAATCTCGGATTGCCAATCGTATACCGGGGTTCTCTTCGTTGTCCCCTTGATCCTTAATAGGCTGCCAGTTAAAATGTAGCTACATTATTCATTATTCAAGGGAGGGTTTGCCATGAAGACGGATTCCGTCATCCGGGCCCGCATCGATTCGGATGTCAAGTACAAGGCGGACGCCGTATTTGCCCGCCGCGGTGTGTCGGCCAGTACGGTTATCCGCGCGTTTCTCACGACGGTCGCCGAGACCGGGGTACTCCCAATCGCTCTGAATGTCCCCAACGAAGAAACGGCCGCAGCGATTCGGGACGGCCGGGTCGGTCTTGGAGTACGCCGTTTCAACGACGCAGCCTCGATGTTCGCCGCGCTTGACGGGGAGGACGGGGAGTGACGCGCTCCATTCTGACGACGAAGTCCTTCAGGAAGGATTACAAGCGTTCTTCCCGTTCCGGGGACTGCGATATGGAACTTCTTCAGTCCGTCATCGACCTTTTGTCCCTGGATGACCCCCTGCCGCCCTCTTACAGGGAGCACGCCCTAGTGGGAGAGTGGTCGGGCTGCCTGGAGTGCCACGTCGCTCCGGATTGGCTACTCATCTACGAAAGAGACGAGGAGACCTTGTCCCTCTATCGCCTTGGCAATCATGCCGAACTCTTCGGCTAAAACGCATACCTACTGCGACCGAGCTTTTTGTCACCACAGATCCCCTAGATTTTTAGGCTAAGGGGGAAAGCCATTGTACCGAAATGGTATTTTCTCCTTTTCCTCTATGATATGATATGAAAGATGGTATGATAGGGATGGAGCGGATGCCGTCCTCTGCGGGGGGGTATTATGGCAGGTCCCCGGTGGGAGGCGTTTCATTGCAGTCTCACGATCATGACTATTGGGGAGGAGATCTCTTATGGCAAAGTTTCGATGCATCCAGTGCAAGAAGGAATTCGAGGAGGAGGCAAACGCCGCGACAAAGCGATGCCCCTCCTGTTTCAGCCGCTACC
Source organism: uncultured Fretibacterium sp. (assembly GCA_963514535.1). Lineage (GTDB taxonomy): Bacteria > Synergistota > Synergistia > Synergistales > Aminobacteriaceae > CAJPSE01. The sequence goes on along the minus strand of CAUPUB010000019.1, from coordinate 14,849 downwards.
TCGAGCTGGTGTCCGGGGAGATGAAGCGTGGAAAGTCCTGGAGCGCAAAAAGCTTCTCCGTTAAGTAAGGGAGCCGTAATACCCCATCCTGCTCGGGACCGACGCAGGCAGGGGCAACGATGAAAAGGAGCCGATCCTACCATGTCCTCAGTTTTGCCGCCGAACGAAGCCAGCCCGAACACCGCTTCCCCCGAGACCGATGAGGTGACCGCCACCGAAACAGGCGCGGAGTCCCCTGCAGAGGAGGCGTCCGAGGGCTACGTCGCCCTGAAATACACCTTCATCACGTCGAAACAGGTGGGGGACCTGTGCGGGGCGTTTTGTCTGATCTTCGAGGGAGCGACGGGCAAGACTCTCTTCCAGGCCTTCTGGGTAACCCATGCGGAATCCCTGGCCGACCTCAGTTCCTCGCTGGACTGGAGGACCTTCAACAAGCTTTCCTCCCATATTGGGCCCTACGACAAGATCTGGGGGGACAAACTGGCCCCTCTGATTCCGGAACTTCTGCCCACGGAGGATCGGATGGAGCTCTATCGGGCGGAGCCCCAGGAGGCCGCGCAGATCCTGTCCCGAATTTCGGAGGCAATCCGTAAGGGCTATGAACGCGTGAGCCATTGTCTTCTGGACGTATCCTGCGACATGGAACGTCCGAGCAGGGACGAACTTATCGAGGCCGGACTCCTGGAGACCCCCAAGGAAAGTGGAGGCTCCTCTGAGGAAACGACTGCTAAGGAGGGGCAGAGGTCGTTCTCGGGGATCCTCGTCCAATGTCTGCCTCTCATCGACCCCATACATGGCAAGGCCCTTGCAGACCTCGTCCCTGGGGATGTCCTGGAGGTGCAGATCCAGAGCACCGTGGGGGCCGGAGGCCTGGTCCAGCAGTTTTTGCAGGCCACAAAGCAGCCCACGGCGTTTCCCATCGAGTCCATCGATCGACGGGAGGAGAAGACCTATGTTTACCTCACGATCAACGAGGAGATGCGCGGCCTGCTGACCCTGAACAAGGACCTGCGCCTGCGGACACTGCTTGCGGCGACCGACAGACGGAGGCGGATCGGCTTTTTTGATAACCTGATCTTCTTTTTGTTTTTGGGATTGGTCCTGGTGGGCTTTTTCTGGGCGATCCGGTCCCTGTTTTAACGCACCTTCCACCGCACATTTACGTCCCGTACACTCGCATCCTTATGCCACTTATAAACGAAAGGCCCGGACGAGGGAACGCCCCTCGTCCGGGCCTTTCGTGCCTGTCATAATCGCGTTTTAGCCCTCAGCCCGCTCCTTCCCCCTACGGAGGAGGAACAGCCCCGGAACCAGAAGCACGGCCGCTCCCAGGGACAGCGCGTCGCAGCTTCCACCACCGTTGTCCCCGCCCTTGCCGCCCTGGTCGGTGGGGCGTACAAGAACGCTCATCTCGGGAGTCTCCGCCCGAGTCGTCAAGCCCTCCCTTTCCTTCTCATCATGAAGTGCAGCTTTTGCCCCCCAGTAAATAGTGTATTTGAAATGCGCAATCTGCTCCCTGTAGTTTGGGCTGGTGTCATTCCCCAGCTGCTGCTGGGGCGTCACGCGGCACAAGAGGACCCGGCGGGGCAGCGAGGAGGGGGGGAGGACGTGGGGATTCTCAGCAGAGTTATAAAGTTCTATATTAGAAGCGTCGAGCGCGGTCACGTCTAGAAGACGCTCCGGGTTTGATGTGGTCTTCGGCTGGAGATAATACCCGACTTGCTTCTTCAGGGCCTCCATGAACGCGGCCTCGAACTTCCCTCGGAGCTGCGGCGCCATCTCGAGCAGTCTGTCCGTGGGGAGGTTTGGCGGGACGGGGAAGATGTCGAGGGACACGTCAGGGATGGCGTCGGGATCGACACCTACATCGCCGGAGATCAGGATATCCAGAGACACAGTCGTAGAAGGGGCCCAGACGTTGAAATCGCGTATATCGATAACGCCGTTCCGATTGAAATCCACGGCGTCGACGGCGAACTCTTGTGTCTTTCCCCCATACATGACCATGTTGGACGAACTGCCGATGGGGTTCCCGGTATCCCTGTCGGCAAACTGCAACTGCATGGGCAGGTAAAAATAATGTGGCCGCCCATACGAAAAGATCCTCGCCCACCCCGCTGCAGGCGCCATCAGAAGCGCCGCCAGCACAAAAACCATACCCAACCTTACCTTGTCAATCCTTCTCACTTCTTCTGCCTCCTTGAATAAACTGCTGAATAAACCCTTTGGAAATCCTATTCCCCTGGGCGGTCCAGCCGCCGGGGAATACGGTCGCCCCGAAGCAGGTCATCGGGCGTCTGACGCTCCACAATGACCTCCGCCTGCCCCCCCTTCACCAGCACGACGGCGGGACGGCAAAGCCGGTTGTAGTTCCCCGCCATCGAGAAAGTATACGCCCCCGTGTTGAACAGCGCCAGCACATCCCCCCGCCTCACGGGAGGAAGAGCGGCGTCTTCAATCAGGACATCCCCCGTCTCGCAACACTTTCCGACAACGGTAACCTTGACATTTCCCCAGTCGGGAGGCGCATCGGGCCTATCGACCACGGCCGCCCGATAGACCGCCCGGTAGAGGGCGGGACGCGGGTTGTCCGCCATCCCCCCGTCCACCCCAACATAGGTCACACCCGGCAATTCCTTGACCGTCTCGACCCGGTAAAGGGTGATCCCCGCCTCCGAGACAATCCAGCGTCCCGGCTCTATGGAGACGGCCGGGACCTCCAGCCCTCCCGCCCCGCACGCGCGTTCCAGCGCCTCCATCATGGCATCGGTAAACAGGCTCAGGGGCACATGCGGCTCGGAGGGATGGGAACGGGCCCCGAACCCACCGCCCATGCCCAGCTCCAAAACCCTGAACCCCAGCTCCTCGCGCAGGCGCTTCATGGCCTCGACAACCCGCATGACGGATCGGACGTGCGCCGTGGGCTCGAAGATCTGGGACCCAACGTGAAAGTGCAGACCTCGCAGCGAGATAAACTCCTGTTCCAACGCAAAACGCACGGCCCGCGGCAGGAGGTCGCCATCCAGGGGCAGGCCGAACTTGCTGCCCTCGTGCCCCGTCGCGATGTAGGCGTGCGTATGGGGAGCAACCCCCGGGGTGACGCGGAGCAGGATCTCCGCCCTCCGCCCCCTGCGGGCCGCGAGGTCCGCAAGCACCTCGAGCTCCATGAGGCCATCGACGACAATGCGCCCGATCCCCGCATCCAGGGCGGCATCCAGCTCGGACTCGCTCTTCGCGCTGCCGTGCATCTCGATGCGGGAGGCCGGGAAACCCGCCGAGAGCGCCGTCTGGAGCTCTCCCAGGGAGACGACGTCCAGCCCCAGCCCCTCATCCTCCACGATGCGGGCCATCGTCCGGGTCAGAAACGCCTTGCTGGCGTAGCTGGCCGAGGCACTCGACCAACGGTCCAGAAAGTCCCTCCTCACCTCCGCACAGCGGGCACGAATTATGGACTCATCCAGAACATAAAGGGGTGTCCCAAATCGAGCGGCCAACCCCATGCAGTCCGCTCCCCCCCAGAAAAGATGCGGCACGGCAGCCCTTCCTCCTTCGGGAGACCGAGTACCCGGGCTCCTCAGCTCTCCAGGCTATCCGGAGGCATCTCGGCGAGGACCGGGGACCGAAGCCCCTCCGGGATCCGGAACTCGCCGAAGCTGTCCGTGACGTTGACGCGCATGGAGAGGAGCGACTGCATCAAGCTCAGCTCCTGTAGGACATGGCTGCTCTTCCGGGCCACGGGAAACGCAGCGTTGACGACCCGGAACGCCTCCTCCCCCAGGATATCCATCCACAGCGCGACGCGGCGGATGGCCCTGCCCAGCAGCAGGAGCCACCGAAGCAGCCGGGGCGGTGGAAGGTTCGCCAACGAAAAGATCATGTAGATGAACAGGGACTTCGAGATGCCCCCACGAGGCAGAATCTCACGGGGCAGCGGCTTTTCGAGATACGACTCGATGCAGGAGAAGTCCGCCGGGGCGGAAAACGCCTCTCCCCTGGCCATGCAGGCCAGATAGGCCACGAAATGGGCCGGCGAGACGCTGATGGCGTCGCCCATGCGAAAACGCAGATAGCTCCAGACCGGCATCCCCTCCGCCAGACGAAACGAAAGAGCCTCGGACGGGCTCGGGAAGAAGTGCTTGTCGAACATGGCGTCGATAAGCTTCCTATCGATGATGTTGCGATAGGGGACCCCCGGGGGCACCACGGGAAGGAGGCACAGGGGGTACATTGAATCGTACGGCACGCTCTCTCGACTCAACAGGCATTCCCTGAGGTTGTCCAGCAGGGGCTGGAACGGGATCTTTCCCGTGTTGTAAAAGTAGAAGCGGGCTCCCGGGACGAACCCCCTGAGCAGTTTATAGGTGAAGTCCGTCTGCCTGTGGGCGTTTTGCCCCATGGGGTTGGCGCCGTACCGGATGAGTTTCTTCATGATCTCGGGGTCCCGCGCGGCCATGAGCGCGGTGGAATCCCCATAGCCCCGGGTGTTGTAGTCCGCGTTCGCCCCCATATCCAGAAGACGGGTCACCGTCAGCGGCAGGCCGCGGCGTGCCACCTCCATCAAAAAGGTATCCCGACGTCCCGGTCCGAACGACGCGGAGTCGCAGTTCCAGCCGTTCCGCGTCAGCTCCAGGACGAGCCGGGAAAAAATCTGATCCCTCAGGTTATGGACGTCCTGAGGGGAGTATCGAGTGACGCCGAAGAGGGAGAAGAGCCGAAAATCGGACATGACGAGGAGCTCCGCCAGGAGATCCCGGGTTTCGGACAGCTCCCTGGCCCGCGCAATGCGTCCCTGGATGTTTTCAAAATGAAGCGTCACCGCAGACACGATAAGACCTCCTCAAAGACAACGCCGCCACGCCGCCATCCGGCCGTGAGGGATGAAGTAAGCACATCGGGACTTATTATATCCTACCTCCCCCAAAAGAGGCTCAACGCAACGAAGGACAAATGCTATACTCATAGTGTCAATGATAGCATATCCCGGCAGCCGAAAAATCCGGCAGACACGCGCTATGCATCTTTCAAGCGTTTTATTCGAGCGTTTTATTCGAGCGTTTTATTCGAGCGTTTTACGACATTTTTAGGCGTTCTGTTAGAAATGGCGTTTTGTTTTAGGAATGGCGTTTTGATTCCAGAGGCGTTTTGATTTCCAGAAATGAGGAGGGCTCCATGTCCGATCGAAAAATTGCGGTCCGCGGCACAAACGTCTCAGTTCCCCTTTTCCGGACACCTGGAGGACGGGAGCGTCCGGTTCTGCCTTTGCCCATTCCGGAGCGACGCCCCCGGCGATGACCGCACACACGCCCCCCTCCTGGGACGACTTCATGCGCCTCTCGGACCAGGCGACCCTCGAGATCCGTTTCCCTTCGGGGGAGATTAGTTTCTCGGATCGCCTCCTGTCGCTCCTGCGCCTCTCCCCCGGATCCCGGCCGGAGAACTTCGACCAGTGGCACGAGCTGGGACACCCCGAGGACCACGCGGAGGCGCAGCTCATGCTGCGGACGCTCTACGAGTCGGACCGGACGGCGCTGTCCTCCACAAGGCGCTTTTACTGCGGCGATGGGATCTACCGTCCCCTTCGTCTCGATGCTTGCATTCTTCGCACGGACGATGGGGCCCCGCTCCGGCTGCTGGGGATCGAGACGGACCTGACCTCCAGAAAGATCTCGGACCGCCGGGCCGCGGCATGGCGCTCCCTCAGCCAGGAACTGCAGCGGCAGCTTGAGGAGCGGAGGGCCGAGAACGCGCGAACGGCCGGCCTTCTCGCGGCGGCGGAGTCCGAACTGACGAATGTCCGCTCCCGCCTCGCGTCCCTCCGCTCCCTGCTCGGTGCGCTTCCGGTTCCGTTCTGTGCGCGCACTCAGGGAAAGGTCGTTCCGCTCGGCAGCGTCCTGGAGGCCCTCTGCTCACGGGATCCCTCCCTTGCCGGCCGGGTCGGGGCGGCGAGGGAGGGGGATCTGCTCCGCACCGAGGACGCCTGGGGCCGCACAAGGACGTTTCGAGCCTCCCTGTCCCCTCTGCCCGGCTCGGGGGGAGAACTGGCCGTCCTGCTCGACGTCTCGGACCAGGCCGAGGCGGAGGAGGAGAACTTGAGGCTGCGTCGACGCCTCCAGCGCGGCGCCTTCCGCCCCTCCTTTGAGGAGGAGCCCCCGGTATCCGAGCCGCTCTACGGGCCCGAGGAAGCCTCCGCAGAGGACATGCCGACGGCGGAGTCCGTACAGACGGAGCTGACGGCGCTTCTCCAGTCGATCCTGGCCGTCCTGACCTCGCGCTCCGTCTCCCACGAACTCTCGTCCCGCACGGCACAGTTCGAGACCCTGTTGGGGGCGGCCGGCCGCACCGAGCTGACCGTCGGCGTCGTCGGGATCACGAGCAGCGGCAAGTCCACCCTCATCAACGCGATGATGGGCGAACGCCTCCTCCCCGAGGAGACCCGGGCCACGACCAACGTAACGGTCCTCTGCCGCAAGGGCGGCCTCAGAGCCGTCGACGTCCGCTACGAGGACGGCAGGAGCGAACGCATCTCCGGGGACGCCCTGACCCCCCGGCGGCTCGAGGAGCTCACGACGGAGCGGATGAACCCCGGCAACGAGCGCGGGGTCGCCCGTATCGAATGGACCAGCCCGGGCGCCGCACTTCCTCAGGGGCTGGTCCTCGTCGATACACCCGGCCTCGACGCCTGCGAGCTGCCCCGGCACTCCGAGCTCGTGCTGCGCCGCATCCTCCCAACCCTGGACATCGTCCTGTACGTCTCCTCCATACGCAGCCCCTTCAAGGCAGCGGACATCGAGTTGCTGAGGACCATCCTGGAGGCGCGCCAGAGGATGATCCTCCTGCTCACCCAGATCGACCTCGAACGCGACGACCTCGAGGGGGGCCGGGTCATCCTCTCGCGCGATCAGAAGCTGGACGCCTACCTGCAGGAGCTGCGCAGGGACGCCGCACATTTCGACCGGTCGGAGTGCCCCGTCATCCCCATCTCCGCCAAGCTGGCCCTGCGGCACTTTTACGACCGTGATTCCGCCGAATGGCGGGCCTCGAACTTCGAGCCGTTGCTCCGCCGGATGGCGTCCTTCCGGGAGCACCTGCTTCACAACGGCATCGCGCTTCGGGCACGAAGGGCCGCGGCCCTCCTGCGACGCACCCTCGAGGATCTGGACTCCGCCCTCAGGGATACGGACGGCAGCGATCCCCTCTCGACGGTCCCCCATCAATCCACCTATCAATCCACCTATCAATCCACCCATCAATCCGCTCAATCCGCCCGGATCCGGGAGCTTCGGGACGCTCAGCGCTGGGTCAGTGCCGAGATATCCTCGGTCCGCAACGAATGGAAGCGCGAGCTCGCCCCCGAGCCGATCATCAGCCGTTTTCTGCGCGAGGCGGAGACGATTCGGACCCCGAAGGCCCTCCGCGAACGCTGCCTGCGCTGGGACGGAGAATGGTCGGAGCTCCTGAGGCGGATGACGGAACGCATGGACCGCGCCGGAGCTTTCTGCAACGAGATGCTCGCCCGCCACGAATTGTCCCCCATCAGCCAGCCGGACCCCATCCCCGGATTCCGCACGGAGCTGCCCGACCTGGACCGGTACATCCGCCACCAGTCCAGCGAGGTGCGGACCCGCGGATGGTTCCAGGGACTCTCCTTCTGGCCCGGGAGCAGGCGGGTCGTCATCCAGACCATCGATCGGGAGCTCCTGACGCGGGAATGGAGACAGCTTCTGACGGAACGCCTCGAGGTCCTGGACGCCCATCTGAGCTGGTGGGAGAACCGGATGAGGGAGACCGTCTGCGATCCCCTCTACGAGGAGCTGGCCCGGGAGGAAACGGCCCTCGAGGACATGAAACGCACCAGGGCGGAACGTGAGCTCTCCAGGTCCGCGTTTCGGGAGGCGGCGGCATCGCTGTGGGCGGTCGAACGGAGGCTCCTGCGCCTCATCGACGGCCTGGAGGGCTCGATGCCGGCGGAGGACGAGGGACCGCACGGCCTTCCGCCCCCGTCGGGCCCGGAGGAGGAGAGCGTGCCCGGAGGCGGAAGCGAGGAAAATTTCTTCTCCCCCTTCCTTCATGCCTTTGCGGAGCAGGCCATCCAGACTCGATTCCTGGCCCTCCCCGCGCTACACACACGCCGTCGCATCGTCCTTCTGGGGCTCAGGCGTCACGATTCGCTGCGGCTGCTCTCGCGCCTCGCCCACGACGCCTCGCTGACCGACGTACCCAGGACGCCGGAGGGGCGGGAGATCGGGGAGGGTGAATGGATTTTCTGCGGCCGTCTCCCGCCCGCCATGCCCCACGCACTTCTGCGGGCGCCCTCCTCCTCGTTGGACGACCTGGAGGTGCTCATCGCGCCCTCCGATGCCTCCAGAGGAGAGGCCATGCTGGGCGTGGACTGGGACGACCTCTTCGGGGAGTGGCTGCCCGTCGTGCATCTGGATATCGCCCGGGTGGACTCTGGGCTCTCGGACCTCGTCCGTTCTCCCTATGCTCCGGCCCTCGCGAGCGTACCGGACTGGATCGCCGCGTCGGCCCACGGTGCGCTCTTCGCGACCCGGCTGCCCGACCTCGTCCTGGACGTCCCCGACCGCATGGCCGCGTTCACCCGGCTGCGCGGCTTTCGCGGCCGACTGGACTGGTTCGTCCACGAGAACTACGACCCCCGTTACACGGACTTCATCGCCCTGGGGCGCCAGATCGGCGCGGACTCCTCCGACGGGGACCTGGAGACGCTGCTTAAGCTGTGGCGCGAGAGCGACCTGGACTTCGCTCCTCCCCTGACGGAGCACCGGCTGCGCATGGCGCTCCGGGAGATACGGGAGAGGTTGAAGGCCAATTCCCTGCGCCTCCTCAAACCGGAAGTCCAAGGGGCCGATGAGCCCCCCTCCTCCGGCGAAAACGGGGAACAGGGATGAAGGGCGACGGAGTTAAATCGTTAAGGACGGAGGGAATTTATTTTATGGAGATGGAGCCGGGAAAAAACATGGAGGCCGGGAGACTGGAGGCTGGGACCGGGAGGAATCCCCCTCTCGATCACGCCAGCGCCCGCATCGTAACGGAGCTCGCCGCCAGGCTGCTGCCGCCGCTCCAGAAGGAGTTGTCCGCCCTCCGCACATGGGAGGACGGGGAGAAGGACGCGACATGGCAAAGGATACGGGAGGCGGTATCCGAGCTCGCGGCGAGGCCGAACGCCGAGCCGGAGGGGGACCCCGCGCGCTGGGAGGCGCTTTCCCGCTCCCTGGAGGACACGAACCGCAGGATCGCCTCGCTGGGGGGAGCGATGTCGAAACTGATGGACGCGGTTGAGAATATCGCGGAGCTCCAGAAGGCTCCGGCACAGTCCTTCCCCAATTCATCGCCCTCCGATGAGGAGGGGGGCGATGAGCTTCCCCCGGACCGGGAGGCTCCCCTTTCGGACCTCATGGAGAACCGGATCCCGGCCTGGGAGGGGCTGCTGCGGGCCCACAACCAGGCACAGAGCCGGGAGCTGGACGCGCTCTCGATGGAGTTGGCCGAGCTCCAGAACGAGACCCGGGAGGCCATAGCCAGGACGCTCCGTGAGACACTGGGGCAAGAGCTGGCCGACTGCAGCGCGCAATGGAGCCGGCGCCTGGAGGCTCTGCGGGACGAGATGCGCTTGATGCAAAAACGGCTCTGGTGCGCACTTGGACTGGCGATGCCCGTGCTAATCTCCCTGTCCCTGCTGTTGGCGCGGCTCTTAGGGAGGTAGGGACTCCGCCCGCCTGGCCGCCGCTTTGTCCCTGTACATCCTCTGTTCGGCCACGTTGATCAGGGTGTAGACTGAGGCGTCCTCCAATTCGGAGGACAGGACCCCGCCAAACGCAAACCGAATCGAGAACTCATCGTTCGTCCCGTTAAAGCGATCCACGCTCTCGCGGAGCTTCTCATGAAACCTGCGCAGCCGCTCGGGATCGCTTTTCTCGAAAAACCCCAGGAACTCGTCGCCCCCGTTGCGTCCCACGAACCCATAAGGGGTCGCGGCATCCGCCAGGATGCGGGCAAACGCGACGATCAGGCGATCCCCTGTCGCGTGACCGAGCGTGTCGTTGACCTTCTTCAGGTTGTTCAGATCGGCTATGAAACACATCAGGTCGGGCAAGGGAGATATGCCGCGGTACTTTTCGATCTGGAGGTCACAGGACCAGCGGTTGGGCAGGGAGGTCGTCGGGTCCCTCGTGGCCATATCCCGCAGAAATCTATTCCGATACAGAAGCCGCATCAACTCGACCGCCTGGAACAGAAAGCAGACGAGCAACGCCCCCACTACGGCGAGCAGGATCGTCCTCCGGGACAGGATCAAACCGGTGTTCTGCTCCGAAAGGCGCTCCGCGATGCCAGTCAGGGTATCGGCGGTCTCGAAGAAGCCCTCGCTCAGATCGAACAGGGCCCTCGTCTCCCCGGTTCTTCGGGCCTCCTCGATGGCGGCCTCGAGCTCCTTCCATTGAACTCGGACCCCCTCCAGGCTCCTTTGGTAGGCAGGGTCGGCGAAGCCAAGCGGACCGTCCTCGCTCTGCCCCACCTCCAGGTCCTCGATGATCCTGTCGATCTCGGACGCGAGAGCGTCGTTTCTTCTCCTCGCCAGCTCCCATTTGACCAGCCTCTGCCCCAGGCCCCGGACGAGCCCCGCATAGTTGACGGTCCGTGCGTTGCCCCGTACGACCTGGACGGAGGAAAACGAAAAAACGCTCATTATGGTCAGCCCCACAAAGAGAGCGACGACTACGACATTTTTTCCGAATACCTTTATGTTCTCTCTCCCCCTCACCGGCTGTCCTCACCTGTCCGCTCCCCAGGCGGAGTGCATCGCCTAGCCGGATGAACTATCCCTGCAAAGATACCTTCGCAATGATAACGTTCCATAGACAACGTTCAATTGATAACGTTCTCAATGATAACGCTTAATAAAGACTTTTCGACGAATGCATCTCTTATATCCCAAACGGAACAGGTCTGTCAACCGAAGATATCGGGATGGAAACCGTTTGGCTATCCCGGAAGCACGTATTATAATGCCGGGTGCGGACCGGACGGCGGCCCCGTCCTCCGCACAATAAAAGGAACCTTAAGGAAGGAGATGATTCGGATGGCAGCGGAGGTGCTGAGCTCCTCCATCGACATCCCGGAACAGATCTCGAAGGAGCTGAAGCTGACGGGCTCGCAGGTGCGGTCCGTCCTGGCCCTCTTCGAGGAGGGATGCACCGTTCCCTTCATCGCCCGCTACCGTAAGGAGGCCACCGGCTCGCTGGACGAGACCGTCATCACCGCGATACGGGACCGGAGCGAGAGGATGGCCGAACTGGAAAAGCGCCGGGCCGCCATCCTCGAGTCCCTGGCCGAACGGGAGCTCCTTACCGACGAGCTCCGAGACTCCGTCCTGGGGGCCCATACCATGACAGCCCTGGAGGACGTCTACCTGCCCTGGCGTCCCAAGCGCAGGACGCGGGCCTCCATCGCCGCCGAAAAGGGTCTGAGCCCTCTGGCGGACCTGCTCCTGGACCAGTCCGAGACGCTCGACCCCTCGTCGGCGGCACTGCCCTTCGTCGACGAGGCCAAGGGGGTCGCCTCCGCCGGGGAGGCGCTGGCCGGGGCCCTGGACATCCTGGCCGAGCGGCTCAGCGAGGACCCCGAGGCACGTCAGGAGACGCGACGTCTTTTCGCCCGCAAGGCCGTCCTCTCCAGCTCCTGCGTCAAGGGCAAGGAGGAGGAGGGGGCGAACTATCGGGATTACTTCGACTGGAGGGAGCCCGCCTCCGCGATGCCCTCGCACCGCGTGCTGGCGATCCTCCGCGGGGAACGGGAGGGCTTTCTGTCCCTGAGCGCCGTCCCCCCGGAGGAGGAGGCCCTCTCCATCCTCAAGCGCCGTTTCGTCCGGGGGACGGGCCCCGCATCCCGCCTCGTTGCCGACGCCGCCGAGGACGGCTATCGGCGCCTCCTGAGGGGCTCCATGGAGAACGAGCTGCGGGGGGCCCTGAAGAAGCGGGCGGACGCCGAGGCAATCCGGGTCTTCGCCGGCAACGTCCGCGAGGTGCTCATGTCCGCGCCCATGGGCCAGAGGGCGACGCTCGCCATCGACCCCGGCATACGGACCGGCTGCAAGGTCGTCTGCCTGGACCCCCAGGGCAACCTGCTGTACGACACCGTGATCTACCTCCATGCGTCCGAGCGGCAGCGCGAGGCCGCGGCCGAGACGCTGCGCAGGCTGGTGGAACGTTACGCCATCGAGGCGATCGCCGTCGGCAACGGCACGGCGGGGCGGGAGACGGAGTCCTTCGTGCGCGGGCTCGGCCTTCCGCCCGAGGTCGTCGTCGCCTCCGTCAACGAGAGCGGCGCATCCGTCTACTCCGCCTCCGAGGTCGCGCGGCGCGAGTTTCCCGACCGCGACGTCACGGTGCGCGGCGCCGTGTCCATCGGCCGCCGCCTGATGGACCCCATGGCCGAGCTGGTCAAGATCGACCCGAAGTCCATCGGCGTGGGCCAGTACCAGCACGACGTGGACCAGAAGGAGCTCAAACAGGCCCTGGACGACGTGGTGATCCACTGCGTCAACGCCGTCGGGGTGAACGTCAACACGGCCAGCCCCGAGATCCTCTCCTACGTCTCCGGCCTGAACAGGCAGGTCGTCGCGCAGATCGTCAAGTACCGCGAGGCCAACGGCCCCTTCCCCAGCCGCGAGGCCATGAGGAAGGTCCCTCGTCTGGGCCCCAAGACCTACGAGCAGTCCATCGGCTTCCTGAGAATCCTTGGCGGCGAGAACCCGCTCGACGCCAGCGCCGTCCACCCCGAGAACTACGAGACCGTCAACCGGATGGCCCAGGCCCTCTCCTGCACGGTCGGGGACCTCATGACATCCCCGGAGCTCAGGGCCCGCATCGAGCCCGAGCGCTTCGTCTCGGACACGGCGGGGCTGCCCACCCTCAGGGACATCCTCCAGGAGCTCGAAAAGCCCGGGCGCGACCCCCGCGCCGCCTTCGAGGTCTTCGCCTTCGACCCCGACGTCCACGAGATCAAGGACCTTCGGGTTGGGCAGGTGCTTCCGGGGATCGTGACCAACGTCACCGCCTTCGGGGCGTTTGTGGACATCGGCGTTCACCAGGACGGGCTGGTGCACGTCAGCCGCATCGCCGACACCTTTGTCGAGAATCCTCAGGCCCACCTCAAGCCCGGGCAGAAGGTCCGCGCAGCGATCCTCGAGGTGGACGAGCCGCGCAGGCGCATCTCCCTGTCCCTCAGAAAATCGGACCTCGGGGAGGGGGACGGAAGGGCGGCACGGGGCGGCGGCTCTCCGGCGACCCGGCGGCGAAGGGAACGGGACGACAAGCCCGACCTCTCGATGGGCTCCATTCTCCGCGAGCAGCTGGAGGGGACGGAGACCGAGAGGGCGGCCCCCAGGTCCCGCAGAAGGAAAGGCTGACCGTGGAACGCTTCGATACGATCGTCATCGGGGGCGGCCCTGCGGGACTGATGGCGGCGGGACAGGCCGCAGCCGCCGGCGAGCGCGTCCTGCTGGTCGAGAAGAACGCCTCGCTGGGGGAAAAGCTTCTGCTGGCCGGCAGGCGGCGCTGCAACATCACCAACGTGGAGCCGGATGTCGAGGCGTTCCTCTCGCGCTACGGGGAGAACGGCCGATTCCTGCACTCGGCCTTCAGCCGCCTCGGACCGGCCCAAACCATCGAGTTCTTCAACGCGCTCGGGATTCGGACTGTGACGGAACGGGGAGGACGGGTCTTCCCCGCCGAGGGCGGGGGACAGCGCGTCCTGGACGCCCTCCTGATCCTCTGCAAGAAGGGCGGGGTGCGCATCCTGAGGGAGTCGCCAGTCCGCTCGCTGAAGATCGGAAACGGGCGCGTCGAGCGCCTCGTCACGGCGATAGAGGAGTTGGAGGCCGATCGCTATATCGTGACGACGGGCGGAAAATCCTTCCCCAGGACGGGCTCCACCGGGGACGGCTATCGCTTCGCGACCCAGGCGGGGCATACGGTGGTGGAGCCGACCCCGGCCCTCGTCCCCGTCAGGACGCAGGAGACCTGGGTCAAACTGGCGCGGGGTTACAACCTGCGCAACACCCGCCTCACCGTGACGGTGAACGGGGAGAAGGCCGAGGAACGCTTCGGGGAGATGGAGTTCACGAACTTCGGGGTCAGCGGACCTATCGTCATGGAGCTCAGCTCCCGCGTCCCCGACTGGATGGCCAGGGGAACGGTGCGGTTTTCCATCGATCTGAAGCCGGCTCTGGACCTGCGGCAGCTCTCGGACCGCGTGGTGCGCGACTTCGAGAAGCACCACGACCGCCTCTTTGCAGGAGCGCTGCGTGATCTTGTTCCGGGGCCGCTCATCCCGCTGATCCTGGAGCTCTCGGACATCCCATCGGACAAGCCCGCGGCCTACGTCTCCCCGGAGGAGCAATCGGACCTCGCGGCCCTGCTGAAGAACATCGTCCTGACCGTCAACGGACTCTGGGGCTTCAACCACGCCATCGTCACCCACGGCGGGGTGTCCCTGAGGGAGATCGAGCCCGGGACGATGCGCTCGAAGCTCTGCGACAACCTTTACTTCGCCGGAGAGGTTCTGGACCTGGACGGCCCCTCGGGCGGGTTCAACCTCCAGATCTGCTGGAGCACCGGATACGTGGCCGGAAGGGCCGGGCATCACCAGTAGGGAAAGGTAAAGGGAGGACACCAATATGATGTCTCTTATATCTCATGAGGGGAGCAAAAGGACGTTCTCTTCGTTGAAATCGTGGAAGTGGGAATCGTGGAAACGGAGATCACGGAAACTTTTTGGCTCCTCGCTAGAAGGAGTGGTTGGTTTATAAAAGGCTACCGTTATGGTATCTT
>CAUPUB010000018.1:0-30401 GCA_963514535.1 uncultured Fretibacterium sp. | reverse complement strand
TCGGAGAGGTCGCGGCCCGGGTGGGATACGGCAATTCCGGGCACTTCGCGGGACTCTTCAAGAGAGCCTACGGCATAGGGCCAAAGGGCTATCGGACCCTGTACCGGGGGTGAGCTGCCGGCTCCCCGGGAGCATCGGCCCCCGAATGACGTATCGGTCGCTTACGTCGGCGTGCGGCATCGTTGCCACGCTCGCGCTGGAGAGTGAGGATAGAGAGTGAGGATAGAAAGCGAGGATATAAAGCGAGGATAGAAAGCTTCGTTTTTTCTTCCAGGATGAAGCCCGTTTGGGTGTATCAGCAACCTTTGTGCCTGTTGGGCTCCGAGGGGTGTCCGACCTTTTTTACCTGCGGTTTTGGGCCCCCTCGGCCCCATAGGCTATAGCCCGGACATGGAGTAAAATAGTGCGAGGCAAAAACGCCTTTTTCCAGGAAGTCCCCTCCGTCAGGGACGTGGGATGGACGGAGAGGGAGATATATTTAGAAGTCCACACTGCCGGATTATAAGTCCAGGTTATCCTGGAGCATAGCTTGTTTTGAGAGGAGACCGACCATGCACAAAGCCGTACCGGTCAACAAGGACACGTGGTGGGTGGGCGTCAACGACCACGAGACCGACCTTTTTGAGTCCCTCTGGGACCTGCCCCAGGGCGTGGCCTACAACGCCTACGTCGTGACGGGCGAGAAGACCGCCGCCATCGACACGGTCAAGGGCCCCTGGCTCGACGAGTATCTTTACAAGCTGGAGGAGGTCCTCGGCGGCCGTCCGCTGGATTATCTTGTCATCAACCACATGGAGCCCGACCACGCGGGGCTGATCTCCCAGCTGCGGGCGCGCCACCCCGGCCTGAAGTTCGTCGGCAACGCCAAGACCATGCCCCTTCTCAAGGGCTATCACGGCATCGATACCGATACCGTGCTGGTGAAGGACGGGGGCACCCTGGACCTTGGAGGGCACATCCTGCAGTTCGCGACCGTCCCGATGGTACACTGGCCGGAGAGCATGGTAACCTTCGACACGACGACGGGCGTCCTGTTCTCCAACGATTCCTTCGGCGGCTATGGCGCCCACGAGGGAGGGCTCTTCGACGATGCCAAGACCCGCGCCCGATGGGAGGGCGAGATGCTGCGCTACTACGCAACCATCGTCGGGCGCTATTCCAACGTCGTCCAGGTCGCCCTGAAGAAGCTCGCCTCCCTGCCCATCACCAACATCTTCCCCGCCCACGGCACCCTGTTCCGCGAGGATGTAGGGCAGGTCATCGGGCTGTATGACCGCTGGAGCCGCTACGAGGCCGACTGCGGGGCGGTCGTCGTCTATGGCTCCATGTACGGCAACACCAAGCGCATGGCGGAGGCCGTCTGCAGCGGGCTCTCCGACAGCGGCGTCAAGGACGTCCACCTCTACGACGCCGCCCGGAGCGGCCCCTCCTATATCCTGCGCGACATCTGGCGCTACAGGGGCTTCGCCCTGCTGAGCTGCACCTACAACACCCTGCTCTTTCCCCCGATGGAGACGCTCTGTTCCAAGCTGCTCAACCGTATGCCCAAGAACCGGGCGCTGGGCATCGCAGGCAGTTACAGCTGGAGCCGCGGCGCCCTGGATGCCCTGAGGGAGTTCGCCAAGAACATCAAGCTGGAGGTTGTCGGACCCGAGGTCGAGGCCTTCGCCTCCCCCACTGCCGAGGACCTGGGGCAGTGTGTGGAGCTGGGGAAAAACCTGGGCCGTCAGGCCGGAGGCCCCTGTCCCCTCCCAAGCTGACGGTAACTCGAATTTAGTGGAAGGCTCCTTTGCGGCAATCCGTCGGTCAACGCTCCATCTATTGCTTGACGCTCCATCATCGATGGAGCGTCCTTTTTAGGTCTTTTTGGCCATCCAGCGCACAGAAGGGAAATTGGAACCTCGTATGAACCGTTTCGTCTCCGTTGTCCTGAAATACGGCGTCTCTCTTTTCTGCCTGTTCTATGCCTTTCGGGGCGTGCCCCTGAGAGAGCTCTGGGATGTTCTGGCCCGTTTTCCCCTGCCCCCCATGCTCCTCACGACAGCCGTCTCCTTTGCGGCCTATGCCGTCATGGGGGTGAGGCTCACCAGGATGAACGCTCCCCCGCTCTCGTTCCGCTCGGCCCTCTGCGCTACCCTGGTGGGCCTGGCCGTCAACAACGTGGTCCCAGCCAAGGCAGGCGAGGTGGCCAAGGCCGTCTGGATCGGACGCGACAACCGCCTCTCCGCGGATGCCGCGCTGGGGATCGTGTTCATGGAGCGTTTTTTCGACGTCAACGCCCTGGCGCTGCTGAGCCTGTGGTTCGTGTGGCACGTGGGACAGCGCGGCGCGACAATTCTCTTCCTGGTGTGTCTGCTCGCAGGGTGGCTCGTCCTCTTCCTGATGCGACGCTGTCCGAAGGTCGTCTCCTGGACTGCATACCTACCACTGCCCCAAAAGATCACGGACTTTCTCCAGCGTTTCCTGTCGGCCCTCGTCGGTCATCTGACGGCGGGGCGCTTCGTCTGGATGGCCTCGACCTCCGTGCTCGTCTGGGGCCTCTACGCCCTGGAGACGGCCGTGGCGCTCAATGGGGTCGCCGGGCTGGGGTTGAGCTGGAAAGCGGCCCTGAGCGTCTTCGCGCTCAGCAGCCTGGGGGCGCTTCTGCCCTCCTCTCCCGGGGCCCTCGGGGTCTACGAGGCCATCGCCGTGGCCGCGCTGAGGGCACACGACGTGCCGCACGAGCAAGCCCTCGCCGCAGCGCTCTTCGCCCACATGGCTCAGTTCATCCCCGTTACGCTGGCCGGCGGGCTGGCCATGCTGGCGTTTCCTCCCGAGCCGAAGGAGGAAGGGCTGGAAAGTTGATGCCGGGCCGTGTACGAACGCCACGCTCAACTTCACCATTCACCATTCCCCGTAGACCCCGAGGACGCCCGAGCACACTTCGACCCTGACGAGACGGCCCAGGGGGACGTTGCTGATCTCCCGTGGGGAGCCCTGCGCCAGTTCGACATCATCGAGCGGCCACTTCACGTTTTCGATGGAGACCCCCTCGCAGGAGGCCGTAAGGGACAGGAGCGACAGCACCGAGGGCGGACTTTCGAAGTCCAGCTCGAGTTTTGCGGGGCCCCACAAAGGAAAGAGGACCTCGCGCTCGTCGGCGAACCAGAGGACCCGCACCCCGCGCCCCATGGCCCAAAGCGATGAAAAGACGTTCGAGAAGGCGTGGTCGAAACGCCCACCCCAGCACCCGGTGACGAGGACATCCCCGGACAGCAGCCTCAGGGCCAGCTGGAAGTCCGTATCGTCCTTGTCCGGACTATAACAGTCCGCCCTTGTACCCATCCGCTCGGCCCATTCTCTGGCCCCCTCCGAGACGCTGTCGAAATCCCCCAGGATGCGGGTCGGCACAACCCCCGCAGCCCGGCAGGCGTCGGCCCCCCGGTCCAGTGCCCAAGTCTCCCGTCCGGCGGAGACCTTCCGCAGCCAATCGGGCTCGGGAGCACGGCCCCCCAGGACCAGCAGCGGAGGCGGAGAGCTTGACGGCGTCTCCCCGTTCTGCCTCAAAAGGACGCGCATCCGAGGCAACTCCAGCTCGAGCGCCGCCTCAAATTCAACTTTGGGTAGCTCGAATTTAGAGGAACACACGCGTTTAGAAGGGCGCACGCGCCTCAATCCTCATCGAAAAGTCCGCCCGTCCGCGCGCGCTCCAGGGCCTCGAAGGCGCCCTCCTCGTCCATCAGGATATCCCGTGGCTTCGAGGAGTTCCCGGACTGCGGCCCCACGATGCCAAGCTGTTCCAGTCCCGTAATCACCCGGCCGGCCCTGGGATAACCGATGTTGAGATAGCGCTGGAGGCCGCTGGCGGAGGCGATGCCCGTGTCCATGACGACGCGGATCGCCTCCTCCATCTTGGGGTCGTCGATGATGCTCGTGCCGCTCTTCCCATTGCTCTCTCCCGTCGGGTTGCCCGGATCCTCGAACTCGATGTACTCAGGCTCCCCGAAGGCTCCCTTCATGTACTCCACGAAGTCCAGCGTGCGCTCCTCGGTGATGAAGGGGGCCTGGAGGCGAAGCGGACGGGGATAGCGCGTGCTGAAGAAGAGCATGTCGCCCTTCCCGAGCAACTTATCGGCCCCAGCGGCGTCGATGATCGTCCGGGAATCCGTCTGGGACGGCACGGCGAAAGCCACGCGCGCCGGGACGTTCGCCTTGATCAGGCCGGTGATGACGTCCACGGAGGGCCGCTGGGTCGCCAGGATCAGGTGAATTCCCGCGGCACGGGCCTTCTGAGCCAGGCGGGCGATCAGTCCCTCCACCTCCTTGCCGGCCGTGTACATCAGGTCCGCAAGCTCGTCGACCACCACGACGATATTGGGGAAACGATCCTTGGGCAGGACCTTGTCGTTATAGGAGGCGAGATTGCGGACCCGTGCGCGTGCAAAGCACTCCGTGCGGCGCTCCATCTCCTGCACGGCCCAGGAGAGTGCGGCGATGGCCTTCCGGGGGTCGGAGACGGGCCGGGCCAGGAGGTGCGGCAGCCCCTCGTAGATGGCAAACTCCACATGCTTGGGGTCCACGAGGATCAGCCGCAGCTCCTCGGGGGGACGGCGCAGGCACATCCCCAGGATGCAGCCGTTGACGAAGACGCTCTTGCCCGACCCCGTGGTCCCGGCGACCAGCAGGTGCGGCATGTCCTCGAGGCCACAGACCAGGTAACGGGAGTCAACCCGCATCCCCATCGGCAGCGGCAGGAGAAACTCCCCCTGCTGGAAATCCTCGGACTCCATCACGGAGCGCAGCGATATCCCCTTGCGCCTTGGATTGGGGATCTCGATGCCCACATAATGCTGTCCCAGGATAGGGGCCTCGACACGGACCGATACGACCGCCAGAGCCATTGTCAGGTCGTTGGCCAGCCCCGCGACCTTGCTGACCTTGATGCCCGGCGCCAGTTCTATCTGGAATTGAATGACGGAGGGGCCCACCACGATATGGGCGACCGTCGCCTTGACGCCGAAATTTTGCAGTGTATCGACGATGACTTCCGCCTGTTTGTTGGCCAGCTCCAGGGCATCGTCCTGGTCCCGATCCTGGACGGGAGGGCCGAGGAGATCCAGAGGCGGGGGAAACACCCCGAGACGGAGGCGCCTCCCATCCTCGTCCTCGGGCAGAACCACGTCCGGAAAGACCTCCTGGACGGTGGTGTCCCTGCCGTCCCCAGTCCCCTCCACATCCGCGTGTGGCGTATCCGAAGGAAGGACAAGGGGAAGATCGGCGGCCTCCCCAGCCGTTTTCCCCGTTTTTTCCCTTTCCTCCTCCTCCTCGGACTTCGAGGTCTGAGGGGCAGGAAGGTCCAGCAATTCCTCCAGCGGAGGACGGCGGATTGATGGACGTTCCTCGACTCGGGCCTCCTGTCTGGGGGGGAGGGGGACGTCGAATTCCCCGGACTCGAGGGACTCCAGCAGCTGATCCAGGATCTCGACCGCCGTCTGCTGAGACGCATCCGTCGGCACTTCCGTCGGCACTTCAGTCAGAGCTTCCATCAGAGTTTCCGTCGGCACTTTCATCGGCGCTTCCATTAGCGCTTGCATTGGCGCTTGCATCGACGCTCTCATGACAGCCCCGGCGTCATCGAGACCGACAGCGGACAAGGGTTCTTTGGCCCCGGCAACCTCAACAGCCTCGTCCACGTCCTCCTTCCCCGACTCTCCTTCATCTGACTCGACCTCATCCGACTCGCCCGCTCCATCGGCGCGGTGCAGCTCCGGTCCGGCGGGGGCCTCAGACGAGGGCTCGGGACGAGGGGCGTCGGACTCCGGCCATTCCTCCATATCGGAGGAAACGGGCACCCCCTCGGCTGGGGAGGGAGCCCCCACTTCCTCTCCAGGCTCCAGGTCCCGTCTGTCCGGAGGTTCCGCAGTCTCGGATTCCTCCGCCCGGTCAAACGCGATCAGCGTCCCCACGGGCCGGAGGGGATCGAAGGGAACACCTCCCGGCGAAGCGTTCCTCACAAGGCGAGCACTCCTGCTCTCCTCCCTGCGCCTGGCGGCACGGGGCTCCCAGGGTTCCTTCCGTCCCTCCCCCTTGGGCTCCGACGCCGAGGGGCGCCTCGGCCCCTCTTTATCCGACGGACGGGCTACGGGCAACAGCGATAAAAGAGAGAGGAAACGCGAGCCGAAGAACAGACCGGCCAGGAAGAGGGAGGCGAAGGACACCAAGACCGTCCCCAGGACCCCCAGGTTCAGGACGAAGAAATGCGCCAGGCCATCCCCCACTCGGCCTGGTTCGGCCAGGAGCCAGCTTGAATGCCACCCGACCCTCCGAAACAAGCCCAGCATGAAGGCGATGGAGAGGTAGAGCTGGCACGTCCCCAGGATCTGTCCCAGAGGCCGGGGTATCCGGAGGCGGATAAACCAGGCGAAGCAAAGGTACAGCCAGAACAACAGCGGGACAAGAAGCGCCCCGCCCCAGGCAGCGCGCAGATACGCCCCGATCTGGCGTCCCGACGCCCCCGTCCAGGCGCTGTCGAAAAGGGCCGCGATCAGGTACATTCCGGCGGCCGCAAAAAAGAAAAGGACCAGCTCGAACCAGCTTCTCCGGGCAGAGTGCGGTGTCGCCGCACTGCGCCTGGGTCTTCGGGATGCATTGCCGCCGTCGCGTATTATGGGCATTGCGAAGTCCTGCCTTCCCAGTTCAAATTCGGTAGCGCCTCCATTTCGCTCTTCGCCGACGCCTATTCGGAGCGGGCCTTTTTGATGTTTTGGAGATGCCCCTCGTAGGTCGATGAAAAATAATGGTACCCGTTCTTCCGGGCAACATAATAATAATACGGGTTCTCCTCGGAGCCAAGTGCGGCATCCCAGGCGGAGGAGGATGGAACGCAGATGGGGTGCCGGGGGAGCCCCACAAAACGATAGGTATTGTAGGGCGAATCGATGCTCAGGTCACTGTGAAGCACCCGCGTCACCTTTCGTCCCAGGCGCTTCCAGGCATAGACCACCGTCGCGTCGATCTGCAGCGGCATGTTCTTTTCCAGCCGGTTTCGGATAACCTCCGCGATCGCGGGGCCCTCCGCGTCCCACAGGGCCTCGCGCTGCACCATCGAGGCAATCTTCGCCGCATCCAGAAGGTCCGATGAGGCCATGGACCGGACCGAAGCTCCGTACCGATCCCACCAAGCGCGCGCCGCCGTACGCACCAGCTCCTCCGGGGACTCCTCGACGAGAAGATAGGTATCCGGGAGAAGCCACGCGATCCTAGATTCCTCCTCGTCGGGCAGTACCGCGCGCATCGCCTCGGGGTAGCTGCGGCCGTCCAGGATGGAACGCCTCAGGAGGTCGCCGCTCCCCGGAGAATCGGGGTTTTGTTCGGGACGGAAGAGGTCCCTCAGGGAAAAGACATCCGCCCCCGGGAGAATGGTCACCTTCGCCAGCAACGGGCGCACCGTTCGAAGCTGGCGCGCCAGGTTCCAGGCATCGGAACGCACGACACGGTAGCTCCCGGGCTGAAAGCTGCGGTCCAGCCCGAAACGCGCCATCCAACGGGCCAGTTTTGCGGAGGGTTCCGTCAGGGCCCCCTGGTCGAAAAAGGCCTGAGCGATCTGCCGGGCGTTCATCCTCGGATGAACGAGGACAAGGTGCGTCTCCCCCACGGGGATGGGCAGCACCCCCTCCCAAAAGGAACTGGGGCGCTTCAGATAGAAGGATGCGCCCCCCAGCAGAAGGCCCAGCATCAGGAACATCGACAGACAGAACAGGCTTCGTCTCATCGTCTCAGGCACTCCCCGCCCATCCGTTTTCTCTCCTTTTCTTCGCAATCGCCCATAATTTTCTTCCTTCATCGATACCTATTTTTCATCGATAGAGGAACATGGCGTCGCCGAACGAGAAGAATCGATACCCCTCGGCGACAGCCGAGGCGTAGACCTCGTGCAGGGCGGACAGAGCCCTTTCCTCCTCGCCCTTCCAGCCTCCCAGCCCCGCGACGAACGCCGCCACAAGCATCAGGAGCGAGCTCCTCGGCAGATGAAAATTCGTGATCAGGGCATCGACGACGCGAAAGTCGAAGCCCGGATAGATAAAGAGGTCGGTATCCAAACAACCGGGACGGACCCCGCCCCCTTCGACAGCCATGGACTCCAGGGTACGGGCCACGGTGGTCCCCGCGGCGACGACCCGCCCTCCGCGCCGGCGGCATTCCTCCACGGCACAGGCCGTATCCCGGGGAACCTCGCAGTACTCGTCGTGGATGACGTGCTGCCGGATATCCGGGGCCTTCACGGGACGAAAGGTCCCGAGGCCAACATGAAGGGTCACCCATGCCCTGTGGACCCCCATGGCGTCGATGTTCTGCAGGAGCTCCCGAGTGAAATGCAGGCTTGCCGTCGGGGCCGCCACCGACCCCTCCCTGAGGGCGAAGACCGTCTGATACTCCTCTCGCCAGTCCCGATCGCCGCCGATGTAGGGAGGCAGGGGAACGCGCCCGAAGGCGTCCAGGAAGGCCAGGACATCCTGACGTCCTGTTCCGACCCGGACGATGCGGACCCCATCGTCCTCCTGTGCCTCGATCCCGAGGACCCTGTCCCCTACCAAAACCTGCGTCCCCGGCCGCAGCTTGCGCCCCGGCCTGACCAGGGCCCTCCATACCTGGAAGTCCGGGGAACAGGGGCTCAGAAGGAGCACCTCCGCGGCGCCCCCGCCGGGCAGGCGTTTTCCCAGCAGCCGGGCGGGCAGCACGCGCGTATCGTTCAGGACCAGGAGGTCGTCCGGCCTCAGGTACTCAAGAATATCACGGAACCGGCGATGTTCGACCGCTCCGCTCCCGACACTCCAACTCAGGAGACGGGACGAGTCCCGCGGCTCCGCTGGCGCCTGGGCGATCCGCTCCTCGGGCAGGGAGTAGTCGTAGACACTCAGGTCGAAGAGATCCTCGTGCGCAAAGGCCCGTCGCTCGATGGCGTTCATCGTGACGGTACTCATCGGGAGCTCTTCACGTGGGTCCCCGGATAATAGTGCTCCAGAATGCGCTCCGCGGTCCAGCCCTCTCCGGCCAGGGTCAAGGCCCCCCACTGAGAGAGGCCGACCCCATGTCCCCATCCCCTCCCCCGGAAGATAAAGACATCCCCCTCCCGCGCGATGGCCCCCCCTCCGGAAAGGGGCGGTGGAGAAGGGCGAGCGGGGACAGGAGCAGGCGGAACAACCGCCTTACGGGGAGGATTCGCCGCTGGCTGCGGAGCGGGCTTCCCCTTCCCTTTCCTCTGGAAGCCGAGATAGAGATAGCCCTTTTTCTTGTTGGGGTTCGTCAGCATGTCGATAAGCTCCGCCGTCGTAAAAACGCCGTCCGCGGTCATGCTCGTCAGGCGCTTCTCCTGCGCAAGGGACAGGGGCTCGTTCGAGGTCGGCACCGGAACGCGGGGCAAACCGCCGTCTGTGGAACCGGACGCATCGGGAACCCAATCGGATTCCTTGACCTCGGGCAGGGCAACGCTGTCGACTAAGGAGGGGACAGAAGGCGACGGCCGCTTCGGGGCCGGGCTCGATATGGGCCCGGAGCCCGCCGTCAGCATGGTGCTCTTCAACAGGTTCGGTCCTACGGCCATGCGAAAAAGACTGGACTTGACCGTCTTGCTCCCGCCGGGCCCGATGAAGGTCAGCGCCGTTGCCCGGCCCCCCTTGTCGACCCCGGCGATCCGGATCTCGGACAGAGTACCGACGCCCCCGCCAATCTTCGCCAGCGCGGACTCGACACGGGCCCTGGGAATCCTGGCCATCCAGGACGCGTTCGGGGACTGGTAGTCCCTGGGCTCCGGAACCCCTCCCAGATAGGGCAAGACCCTGCCCCAAACGTCGGCGTTGTTCGCCGTATGCCCCCCACTGTCCGAGTGAAACGGCGTGAAGGCGAGATCCTTGCCGTAAATCAGGACCTCACCCCGTGTGCTCTGCACGGCCTGATTCGTCCGAGCGGTCTCCACCCCGGCCCCACGATAGACCTGGTCGGACACCGAGTCCGTGACGTCATAGCCACGGGTCGAACGATTGAGGCTCTGCCTCAGAACATAGGTGCGGGAGATGATGGCCTGGGCCCGAAGGGCCTCCATGGGCCATTTCGCCCCCACCTCGGCGGGGAGCACCCCACGGAGGTAATCCTCCAGATCCAGCACGTTCAGCAATCCGCTCCGCGTCAGCAGAAAATCCCCGCGGTAGCTCCGCTTGTTGAAGCGCAGGAGCCCCGAACTGAGGATGCGGGCCGGAAGCGGAAAAGCATGTTTTCCCACCACCGCCTTCCCACCCCGGAGGGTTATGGTGGCCGATCTGCCGAGTCCCCGCTCCTGATTGCCCCCGACCAACAGGCTGAGCCCCCGCTCTCCCTCGACGACAAACGTTCCCCCCACCGCCAGGCGCACATAGGCGTCACGGGCCTCGGAGCACATGGAACAGCTCAGAAGCCCCACTGCGGTCAAAAGCATCCCCAAGAGCTTCCGTAATTTTCCCCTATCGAAAAGCAACTCGGATACCTCCCGGCAACGATACATTATCCTGGACGGAGCGTCCTACGCCTCCCCATCCTCCCCACCAAAGGGCAGCAGGAGCCCCTCCCGCCCTCCCGGAGTCGGCTTCCCGAGATAGGCATAGGCACTGCCCGTCACCCTGCGCCCACGCGGGGTCCGCTCCAGAAAGCCCTTCTGGATCAGGTAGGGCTCGTAGATGTCCTCGATCGTCTGCATGTCCTCGTTCAGGGCCGCCGCCATCGTCCCGAGGCCGACAGGGCCACCGTCGAACAGCTCGACGATCGTCCGCAGGATGCGGCGGTCCCCCTCGTCCAGCCCCTCGGCGTCGACATCGAGCATGTCCATGGCGCGGGCGGCGACCTCCGCGTCGATGCTCCCCGCTCCCCTGACCGCAGCGACGTCCCGAACGCGGCGCAGGAGCCTCAGGGCCACACGGGGCGTACCGCGCGCACGCCGGGCAATCTCCCGCGCCGCCTCGCCGAGGATTTGAATTTCCATAACACCGCCAGCCCTGAGGACAATACGGGTCAATTCCTCCTCCGTATAAAGGGCGAGCTGCTCGACGATTCCGAAGCGGGCACGCAGGGGCGAGGTCAGGAGCCCCAGCCGGGTCGTCGCCCCGCAGAGCGTAAAACGCGGCAGGGAGAGCCCGATCGTCTTCGCCAGGGGGCCCTTGCCCACCACGATGTGCAGGGCGAAGTCCTCCATTGCGGGGTAGAGGATCTCCTCGACCTGGACCGGCATGCGGTGAATCTCGTCGATGAACAGCACATCGCCCGGCTCCACGTTCGAGACGATCGCCGCGAGGTCCCCGGCGCGCTCAAGCGCGGGACCCGTCGTCGTGCGCAACTGTCCCCCCATCTCCTGGGCGATGATGCCCGCCAGCGTCGTCTTGCCCAGCCCCGGAGGTCCGTAGAAGAGGATATGGTCCAGGGGCTCCCCGCGCCCGCGGGCCGCCTCCATGTAGATCCTCAGCTTCTCGCGCACCCGTTCCTGCCCGATAAAATCGTCGAGGGAACGGGGCCTGACGGTCACGTCCTCCTGAGAACGGGGAGCCGAGAAAAAACGGGGCTCGTTTTCGTACCGATCGTCCTGCATCGTACCGGGTTCCTCCGTGTATCGGCTTCCCTAGCGGCGCCCCTGCTGGAGTTCCTTCAAGGCGGCCTTCAGAAGGGACTCCTCGTCCATGCGTTCAAAATCCTCGCCGCGCGCGGCCCGAATAAAGGACAGGACCGGCCCGATATCCGTCTGCGCGAAGCCGAGGGAGCGCAGGGCCTCCCCCACCGTATCCGCCGTCCGCGACGGCGCGGCAAGGCCCGCACCGGCCGTCGGGATGGAGTCCGCCAATGCCTCGGGGAGAAGGTTCCGAAGCTCGAAACACAGCCGCTCTGCCGTCTTGCGTCCCACGCCGGGGACCCGCGTAAAGGCGGCGACGTCGGCCAGGGACACGGCCCGAAGGATATCGTCCACGGAGAAAACGGACAGAATCGCCATTCCCGTTCGGCCGCCGATCCCCTTGATCGTCGTGATTTTGAGGAAGAGCTCCCGCTCCCGCTCGTCGGCGAACCCGAAGAGCGAGGCCCCGGCCTCCGACACCTGCATGAAGACCGTCAGGCGCACCCGCTCCCCCTCACGGCAGAGCGCCAGGGCCCCCCGGGAACACAGCACGTCGAACCCCATGCCGTGGACATCCAACAGCACGGCGTTCTCATTGACGTTCAAGACCTCTCCCGTCAGGCAGCGGATCATGGCAGGTCTCCACCGGACGCCGCCGCAAGCTCGGCCTCCGACCTGGAGGCCGAGTCGTAGTAGGCGAGCCCGGCCAGCGCCGCGGCCAGGGCGTCCGCTGCATCGTCGGGAGAGGGTATGACGTCGAGCCCCAGAAGGCGCTGGACCATCCGCTGCACCTGGGTCTTATCGGCCCCCCCGGTCCCGCACACGGCCAACTTTATCTGATTCGGCTTGGGCTCCAGGACCGGAAGGCCCTTCCGGGCCGCCAGGAGCATCACGACCCCCCGGGCCTGCCAGACGAACTCCGCCGTCGTGATGTTCCGCCCGAAAAAAAGTCGCTCCACGGACATGAAATCGGGGGCGCAGTGCTCGAGCTGCTCCCCCAAAGCCTCATAAATATGCAGGAGCCTCTGCGTAAAGGGCAGCTTCGGGCTCGTCTCGACGCACCCGTACGTCAGGGCCCGCAAGCGGCTCCCCTGTCGCTCCACGAGCCCATAGCCAACCCGGGCAAGGCCTGGATCGATCCCCAGGCACAGCCGCCCGCCGCCCATCACTCCTCGAGCCCGGCGGCAGCCTCGTCGGAAAGATCGAAGTTGGAATAGACGTTCTGAGTGTCATCGTGCTCCTCAAGAACCTCGATCAGGCGCATGATCTTCCGCGCCGCCTCAACGTCCGTTATCTCGACGGGCGTCTTGGGGACCATGGGGGTCTCGGCGCTCTCCACAACATATTTCGCCTTCTCCAATGCCTCCTGGAGGGTCCCCAGGTCACCCGGCTCGCAATAAAGCGTATACCCCTCGTCGGAGGACTCCATATCCGTCATCCCGGCCTCGAGCCCGCAGGACATCAGGGCATCCTCGTCCAGCCCCTTGCCCTTGACCTCGAGAACCCCCTTGCGCTCGAACATCCAGGATACGCTCCCGGACTCCCCCATCTGCCCGCCATTGCGCGTCAGAAGGGCTCGGATCTCCGGCGTCGTGCGGTTCCGGTTGTCCGTGAGCACCTCGACCAGCACCGCAATGCCGTTCGGGCCATACGCCTCGTAGGTCAGCTCCTCGTAGGAGGCACCGTCGATCTCGCCCGTCCCCCGCTTGATACCCCGAATGATGTTGTCCATGGGGACGCTGACGGCCTTGGCCCTCTCGATCGCCGTCTTCAGGCGCATGTTCATCGCCGGATCCCCGCCGCCCTCCTTGGCCGCGATGATGATCGCGCGCACAAGTTTCTGGAAGAGGTTGCCCCGCTTCGCATCCTGAGCGGCCTTGCGATGTTTGATGTTAGCCCATTTGGAATGTCCCGACAAAAAAATCACCTCATAAGCATAAATGAAGCGCCGACCGGAAAACGCGCGGCGCCCGTTTTGGACAAAAATCCACCCTCACGACGCGGAACGTCCGCGCCCGACCCTAGACCTCAGGGACGCAGATCGGAACGGGACGACGTTTGTGTTCGCTGTTTCGCCGTCTTGCCTCGATGCGCTCCCTGACCTCGGGCTCCGCGTCTCCGGTCGCCAGGTAACGGTCCAGGTCGTCGTAGGTGAGCCCCATCTCTCCCTCGTCCGTCTGCCCCGCCCAGAAGCCGGCGGTCGGCGCCTTCCGGACGATGCGCTCCGGCACCCCGAGATGGGCCGCCACGGCCCGCACCTCGCCCTTTAGAAGGTCCGCGAGAGGCAGGAGGTCCGCGGCGGAGTCCCCGAACTTCGTGAAGTAGCCCGTCGCGATCTCCGCCCTGTTGCTCGTCCCGCAGACGAGCAGAGAACGGGCTTGGGCGACGGCGTAAAGGGACGCCATCCGCAGACGGGCCTTGAGGTTGGACAGGGCCGGCCCCTGGAGTACGCCGATTTTCCTCAGCTCCAGGACAAGGGCGTCGTAAGCCGCGGTAAGGTCCACCCTCTCGCAGGGAATGTCCAGCGCGTCCGCGACCAGCCGGGCATCCACCTCATCCGACGGATCGCTGTGGCAGGGCATGACGAGCGCCGCCATGTCTCGTCCAAACGTGCGCCGGGCCAGTGCCGCAACGACCGCGGAGTCGATGCCGCCGGACAGTCCAACGGCAATCCCCACCGCACCGGCCTCGGCCGCCCGCTCCCTCAGCCATCTCTCGATAAATCCGGCCACCTTCGCGGCGTCGCGAATGTACGTCAAACCTCAGACCTCCCAAAGAGGGCAACAGTCCCCGGATATTTTATTATAGCGCAACCTCCGGCCATTTCATTTCCCCGCAATTTACAAGCGGCGGGCACGGCAGCAAGCGGTCATCCGCCTAAAAATCCCTTTGTCTTCCCGAGAGAAAGGCGGCGTACGTCCGGCGCAGCCCCTCGTCCAGTTCCACCGTGTGCCGCCAGCCCAGACCATGCAGAAAGGAGACGTCCAGAAGTTTGCGCGGCGTCCCGTCAGGCCGGGCGGCGTCCCAGGCCAGCTCTCCGCCGTAGCCTACCGCACCGCGCACCCGCTCCGCGAGCTCCCGGATCGTCAGGTCCTCGCCCGTGCCGATATTCACGATGTCCGGTCCGTCGTAGCGTTCCATAAGGAAAAGGCAGGCATCCGCCAGATCGTCGACGTAAAGGAACTCGCGCCTGGGCGTCCCCGTACCCCACAGGGTAACGGACGGCGCGCCCGAAACCCTGGCGTCGTGCATCCTGCGGATCATCGCGGGGAGGACGTGGGAGTTCTCGAGCCCGAAGTTGTCCCCGGGACCATAGAGATTGGTGGGCATCACGGAGATGAAGTCCGTCCCATACTGCCGGTTGTAGGCCTGACAGAGCTTGATTCCGGCGATCTTGGCGATGGCGTAGGGCTCGTTCGTCGGCTCGAGCGCGCTCGTCAGCAGGGCGTCCTCGCGCATCGGCTGGGGCGCAAGCTTAGGATAGATACAGGAGCTGCCCAGAAAAAGGAGTTTCTTGACCCCGTTTCTCCAGCTCTCGTGGATCACGTTGGCCTCGACGATCAGGTTCTCGTAGATGAAGTCCGCCGGAAACGCGCTGTTGGCATGGATGCCCCCGACCTTCGCCGCAGCCAGGAATACGAACTCCGGCCTCTCGGCCTCGAAAAAAGAACGGACCTCCGCCTGGGAACACAGGTCCAGCTCGGAGCGCGTCCTGAGGATCAGGTCATGGAGGCCGTCCCGCTCCAGACGACGCACCAGGGCCGACCCCACCAGCCCCCGGTGGCCGGCGACATAGATCCTGGCGCCCGGCGTCATCCTCCGCATCACAGTTCCTCCAGCGCGCTGCGGACCTCGTAGCCTGCGCCCTTCACCAAGATATCCTTGCGGAAGAGCTCCAGGTCGTAACGCACCATGCGGCGCACCAGGTCCTCGAACGATACCCGCCGCTTCCAGCCCAGTTCCCGTTCCGCCTTCGAGGGATCGCCCAGCAGAAGCTCTACCTCCGTCGGGCGGAAGTAGCGAGGATCCACCTCCACCAGGACGCGTCCGGTCCCGGCCTCCACCCCCTTCTCATCCAGCCCCGTCCCCTGCCATTCCAGCTCCAGCCCCGCCTCTTTGAATGCCAGCGAGGCGAACTCTCGCACCGAATGGGTCTCCCCCGTCGCGATGACGAAGTCGTCCGGCCTGTCGTGCTGGAGGATGCGCCACATAGCCTCGACATAGTCCTCGGCATGTCCCCAGTCGCGCTTGGCGTCCAGGTTGCCCAGCCATGTCCTGTCCTGGAGCCCCAGCGCGATGCGGGCCGCCGCACGCGTGATCTTGCGCGTCACGAACGTCTCGCCGCGGAGCTCCGACTCGTGGTTGAACAGGATGCCGTTCGAGGCGAAGATGCCGTAGGCCTCCCGGTAGTTGACGGTGATCCAGTAGGCGTAGAGCTTGGCCGCAGCATAGGGGCTGCGGGGATAGAACGGCGTCGTCTCGCTCTGAGGCGTCTCCCGGACCTTGCCGAAAAGCTCGCTGGTCGATGCCTGGTAGAAGCGCGTATGGTCCTCCAGCCCCAGGATACGTATGGCCTCCAGGAGGCGCAGGGTCCCCAGCGCGTCGGAATTGGCCGTGTACTCCGGGGTCTCGAACGAGACCTTGACGTGGCTCTGCGCGGCGAGGTTGTAGATCTCGTCGGGCCTGACCTGCTGGATAATGCGGATCAGGTTGCTGGCGTCCGTCAGGTCTCCATAATGCAGAAAAAAGTGCGGGTCCTCCTCGTGCAGGTCCTCGTAGAGCCCGTCGATGCGGGCGGTGTTGAAGAGCGAGCTGCGCCGCTTGACGCCATGGACGGCATACCCCTTCCTCAGCAGAAACGAGGCGAGATAGGCCCCGTCCTGGCCGGTGATTCCCGAGATCAGCGCTGTCTTCATCCTAATCTTCCTCATCTGTTGCATCACGATTCATCGTCATGCGATTCAATACATATATTTTTCGGACCGGAGAACAACCCTATCATTACTGACCGATGGGGCTGACAGGGCCGAATTCCAAAGTGAACCGCCGCTTATATAGAACAGTGGAGGGGAACGCCATTCTCCGCTCCAGAAGAGCGATAGGAAATCACCTCTACGGACATTTTGACGACGTTCAAAAACAGACATCAAGGTTGGATAAATGTTCAGCTGGCTCAAAGTTCCCCCTATAGCCTCCGGACGTCGCACATGCTCCGAAACCCAAGGCTCTGTGCTGAAAAGCATGAAGGGAACCAGAGCCTGTTCCAGATAACCGGTGCTGTGAGGTTCAATCTGCCCATCCTCCTGGAAACTTTGGCCATGATCCGACACCCATAAAATTGTGGTGTCCGGCAAAGAGAGCGGTTCGTCCCCCAAAAGAGCGGCAACAAACCCATCCACGTTAAAACGAACGGCATTTTTGAAGCTGTTCACAATCTCCCTGCGTTTGCCCAACGTATGCCGTTCTCCCTCTCTCAATTTCGGCAGATAGTGCTGATGTTCCTCCTTCTCACCGGGGTAACGGCCTTCGTAATGAACATGGGCCCCCCACTTTATCAAAACGACGAACAAGCCCTTCTCGTTTTTCAGTCGCTCATGAAGAATCTCTGCAGCATTGATGTCCGCCATTTTTGGGTCGTTGGAAAAATCCGACCACTTCAAATGAATCTCATCAATATACTGCATATCGCTCCTTCGAATAACGACATTTGGGAAATTCTTCTGCAAGTCGATCAGAACCGTTTTATAGCGATTGCCCTTGGCAACCTGAAAGAGGGTAGGATATCGTAAAGAAAGCAATTCTTTGTCCGGTAATTCGGTTACTCCAGTAAATATGGCCCCCTGAGAAAGGAAAGAATTGGTTCCCGCCGAAAGGGCTATCCCATAGTTCCACATATTTTCCGGCAAGGAACGGAGATACTCCGCCAAAATAGGAGTTGTATCCACCGAAGGATTGTTGATCGAGAGGTAATCCCCTCGAATGGACTCGTCAATCACCAAAAGAACGTTATCGTTTGGTTGGCCTCGCAGCATGGCGGGAACATATTCTTGCCTCGGGATTCCATAATATTGAGTCTCGTCGTAATACTGCATAAAAATATGCATGCTGTTGGAAAGGGAATCAAAGAAAACGTGACGGCTGGTAGGGTACAGAAGATAAAAGAGGAAAACGATCAATGCAGCTGTAGCTTCAACCCATCGACGACGTAAAGAGACCGTCTTTTTCGAGGGGATTCCAGACGACCTCTTCAGACCATGAAAACATACCAGGAGCACCACAACCAAGATTGCGGGCATCACCCCCTTCAACAAACTTTCCAGCGACAAGACGGCAAGTATTGTCCCCGAAGCCATACCCCAAGGTGTCGTCAAAAGGCTGTGTATGTCTTGTGCACCCGGAAATCGGTGCATGACCTCATAAAAAACATGATACGAGACATTCAACAGAAACCAGGCGCCCCATTGAAGAACGCTCCCCACTTTGGGAACGCTGCCCAGAAGGACCAGAAATGCCGCGGAGACGCTCAGCAGAATCAAGGCATGAACGGCCAGGCGTAAGCTCCCCAGAGCCCAGGAATGATACTGAACGTAAAGAATCAACTGGTCGGCATATGCTTGATGAAAGTAGCAAAAATCAATCAAGGCACTTAAAACGCAAAGCAAGAAGCACAAGACAAAATTTTTCTTCATGGAACGGGCTCCTCCCGACGTGTGTTCAAAAATACCTTTCACATACTGGGGTTATTGGCCGATCGCTCCTCTCCAATGATTCATAAAATTGCTTTCCTCAATCATTTTCCTCAACTGCGTTTTCTCCAGGCCGGCAAATCAACGTCCGAATATCCCGGTTCGCATGAAATTCATACAACGCACGTTTTGCCGCGGCAATTCCACGAAGTACGGAGGCCACATCAAAACTGCGGGCTCTTTTCAGAAGCTTAAGCGCCGCCGCGAGCATGAACAGCTTGAACTTGATCTTCAGCCACAAAAGCCTTGGGCCCCGTACGTCGTCGTAGAGACACTCGAACAGTAGATGAAAATTGTACCACTTGGAGGCCGCCATGTTGGCGACGTTCAAGCGGGCGCCGCCGGCCGCATAATGTCTCAGGGTCCCCGAAACGGCATTCTTCAGTTTCCTGCCTTTTTTTTTGTGCAGGTAAAAGGACAAAGCCAAATCCTCACCCAGAGCATACCCTCCAAAGCGCTGGAACGCCTCGGGGAAACGAAGCCCCAGCTCCTCGAAAACCTCCCTCCGAAAGGCCATTCCACATCCGCTCAACCAATCCACGTCGATGCCGTTCGGTTCGGGACAGGTCCCCCTATTGTGGAGATAAGAGGTCATGACACGCGACCTGGACGAAGCGAGAACCTTATTCCGAATTTCCTTTTCCCTGTTGCCGTCCTCCTCCAGGATCGGAGCATGCGGGACATTGACGCCCCAAACCTCCTCGTCCCCAAAGGTCTGGAGAATTCCCTCCAGAGCGTCCTGCGACAACTTGCTGTCGTCATCGATAAAGAGCACATAGCGCGCGGAGGGGATATGCTCCAGAACATAATCCACCGCATCGTTGCGCTGTGAGGTCAATCCGGAGCGAGGCGCTTTGAAATACCGAAGGGGAAAAGTCCAAGCGCCCTCCACCACCTTTCGGGTCCGTTCGTCGTCACTGGCATCCCAGACCACGCAGACAAAATCCCGAAACGCCGAGCGCTCCAGGCTGGCGAGCGCATATCGCTCGATCGCTTCACTGCGGTTCTTCGTGGCGATGATCACAGCCAGGGGAACGGTCGGCATCTCTCTCCTCAATCCCATCATAATTCAATCCCACCATAAGTTTCCCTGCCCGGAGGGAGACCTCCATTCGAGCAGGGGCAATTTCACCGCGACGACGTCAGTATAGCATTGCCGGAGGCACAGCCGGGACAATTTACAGAAGGGGAGGAATAAAAGCAGGCGACATGGACAGGCATGAAGCGCGAAAAACAGCCTTCTTCTCCAGTCCGCTCAATGACGGATGTGGGACGATTCCGATTCTAAATCGTTAGTAGGCAATAAGCAGAGAGCCGGCGAAGAATGAGCCGTGCGAATCGCTTAGATTCTTCACCAGGCGGCTTTTGCGAACCGCAGCGAAGGCGTACAAAGAAGTACGTCGAGCAAGGTGAGCAAAAACAACGCAGCATACGAACGATTTAGAATCGGAATAAGGGAGCATGGCCGTCGGCCATGCTCCCGGGGAAAGTACGCTCTACTCCTCCTCTTCCTCCTCCTTGTGGGCCGCGATGACCTTCTTGGATATCTCGGCCGGGACCTCCTCGTAGTGGGAGTACTCCATGGAGAAGCTGCCCTGTCCCGAGGTCATGGAGCGCAGCACGATCGCGTAGCGGAACATCTCCGCAAGCGGGGCCTGGGCCTTGACGACCTGGAGCCGGCCATGGGCCTCCATGCCCATGATGCGGCCACGGCGGCTGTTGAAGTCCCCCATCACGTCGCCCATGTACTGATCCGGGACGGTGACCTCGACGTTCATGATAGGCTCCAGCAACACGGGAGAGGCGTCCATGATCCCCTTTTTGAAGGAAAGACGCGTCGCCAGCTTGAAGGACATCTCGGAGCTGTCGACGTCGTGATACGAGCCAAAGTAGAGCTCCGCGCGGAAGTCGACCACCGGAAAGCCCGCCAGGGGCCCCTTGACCATGTACTCGCGCAGCCCTTTCTCGACCGCGGGGATGAAGTTGCGCGGCACCGCGCCGCCCACGACGCTGTCCACGAACTCGAACCCGGCCCCCCGCTCGAGCGGGCTGTAGCGGATGTGGACGTCGCCGTACTGTCCGTGCCCTCCGCTCTGCTTCTTGTGCTTGCCCTGAGCCTCCGCGGTCTTTCGGATGGTCTCGCGGTAGGGGACCTGCGGCGTCCGCGTCTCCAGCTCGATCCCATAACGCTCCTTCATGCGGGCCAGGACGATGTCGATGTGCAGGTCCCCCATCCCGGACAGCACGTTGTCGTGCGTCTCCGGGTTCTTCTCGAAGGTGAGTCCGCGGTCCTCGTCCAGGGTCTTGGATATGGCGTTGCCCAGCTTATCCTCGTCCGCACGGCTCTTAGCGACGACCGCCACGCTGTAGACGGGGCTGGGATACTCGATCTTCTCGAACTGGCAGGAGGAACCGCCCTTGACGGCCAGGGTGTGCCCCACCTTCGTGCTCTGGAGCTTGGGGATCGCGACGATGTCGCCGGCGACGACCTCCTTGACGTCCTTCCCCTCCTTGCCGCACATCAGTTTGAAGGAGCTGATGCGTTCGTCCTCGCCCTTCTTGACGTTGAAGATGTTGTTCCCCTCCGAGGAGAGGGTCCCCGAATAGACACGGATGAACGAGAGCTTGCCCACATAGGGGTCGACCATCACCTTGAAGCAGAGGGCCGAGAACGGAGCGGCCGCATCCGGGGCGACCTCGACGGTCTCCTCCCCATCCAACGCCTTGACCGGCCCGACGTCCAGGGGGGACGGGAAATAATCGACGATGAAATCCAGAAGCTGATGGACGCCGATGTTCAAGGCTGCGGAGCCCGCCAGTACCGGCATGACGCGCCTGGCGACGATGGCCGCGCGGAGCGTCCGGGCAAGGTCGGCGTCGGAGACGGCTTCGCCCTCGAGATAGCGCTCCATCAGAGCGTCGTCCATCTCAACCGCCGCCTCCACCAGGGCCTCCCTTGCCGATGCCGCCGCATCCGCCATGTCGGCGGGGACATCGCCCTCCGTGAATTTTCCGCTGCCGTCCGCGACGTAGGTATAGGACTTCCCCCTGAGGACGTCTACGATTCCCTTGAAATGCTCCGCCGATCCGATGGGCAGGAACACGGGGAGCGCGTTTTCCGAGAACTGCTCCCGTATGTCCGCCAGCACCTTGTCGAAGTCGGCGTTCTCGCGGTCCATCTTCGAGATGCAGAAGACGACGGGCTTATGGTTGTCCGAGGCGTACTCCCAGGCGCGGCCGGTCTGGACCTCCACCCCACCCACGGCGCTGACCAGCAACAGCGACGCGTCCGAGACGCGGATGGCAGCGCTCATCTCGCCCGCGAAGTCCGCAAAACCGGGGGCATCCAGGGCAAACAGGGTCTTCCCCCCCCGCTCCATCGTGAGGAGGGAGGCGCCAATAGAGATCTGCCGTTTCTGCTCCTCGGTCTGGAAGTCGCTGACGGTGTTGCCCGCATCCGTCCTGCCCATACGCCCGATCTGCCCGTTGCAGAAAAGCATGGCCTCGGCCAGGGTCGTCTTTCCAGCCCCACCGTGGGCGACAAGCGCAAAACTTCTCGTGTTCTCAGGTTGACGTGCTCCCATCCTCCAACACCCTCCTCTAAAAGATTGCCCCAAAAAATTGCCCGACCGCAGACTCCCCGCAGCGCTTTCGCCGCCGTCATCGAATGGAGTATGAAGTCCTAAATACTGAAAACCCGCCCTGTTCCTCGCGAACGATTCGGAGGAAAGGACGGGAAAACATCATTTCGGATCGCACTGAAGGGCCGATTCGAGCGCCGCCGCCACCTCGGGCGGACGGGCCTGACCCTTCGTCTCCTTCATCACAAGTCCTTGCAGGAACTTCATCTTTTTGCCCTTGGGGTCCCCTCCGGACCTTATCTCCGCCACGACGTCGGCGTTGGCCTCCAGGACGCTTCGGATCGTCCCGGACAGGGCGTCCCCGACGACGCCGCCCTCCGTCACGCCGCAGGCCTTCACCGCCTCGTCCAGCACCAGGCTCGACTCGACCATCCTGTCGAACACGGCCTTGGCCTGAGTGGTCGACAGGCGGCCGGCATCGACGCGCCCGACGAGCTCGGCGAGCGCCTCGGGGCGGACGGAGAACTCCGAGAGCGAAATCTGCCGGTCGTTGAGCACGCGCAGGACCTCCGTGCGGACCCAGTTCGCCGCACGCTGAGGGGCCGCCCCGGCGGCGACGCAGGCCTCGAAGTACTCGGCCATATCGCGCGATTCGGTCAGGACCTGGGCGGCATCCTCGGAGAGCTTCATCTCCCGCACGTAGCGTTCGGCCTTCACGTCGGGCATCTCCGGCATCAGGGCGCGCACCCGTTCCTCCCATTCCCTCGAGACGTGCAGGGGCGGGAGGTCGGGGTCGACGATGAACTTGCGGTAGAACTCCTTGAGCCTCGACCCCGTCGTCACGCCCTTGGCGTCGTTCCAGTGACGGGTCTCGGGCAGCACCTCCCCGCCCTGCATCATGATCTTCCTCTGGCGCTTGATCTCGTACTCTATCGCGCGCTCCAGCGCCCGAAACGAGTTCATGTTCTTGACCTCGACCTTACGGCCCCACCGGCCGTCCGAGCACTTCATGGAGACGTTGGCGTCGAAGCGCATCATCCCCTTCTCCAGGTCCACGTCGGAGGCCCCGGCGTAGCGCACGCGGCGCCTCAGCGTCGTCACGTACTCCACCGCCTCCCGGGCCGACGAGACATCCGGCTCCGACACGATCTCCGCCAAGGGAAGCCCGGACCGGTTGTAGTCGACGTAGGAGGTCTCCGCCCCCTCCAGTCGGCCGTCCGAGGCGCTGTGATGGAGCTTCCCGACGTCCTCCTCGAGGTGCAGATGGTGGACCCGGATCTTCTTGAGCCTTCCCTGGTCGTCGTGAACCTCGATATAGCCGTCCGCGACGATCGGGAGGTCACACTGGCTGGTCTGGTACCCCTTCGGCAGGTCTGGATAGAAATAGGACTTGCGGAAGAACAGGGACGCCGGCTGCACGGAGCAGTTCAGGGCCATGCCCGCAAGCAGCCCCTGCTCGACGACCTTCTCGTTGAGGACGGGAAGCGCGCCGGGCAGCCCCATGCAGACGGGACAGATGTGCGTGTTCGGCTCTCCGCCCGTGTCCGTGGAGCAGCCGCAGAAAATCTTGGTGTCCGTCTTGAGCTGGATGTGAATCTCGATCCCGATGACGGGCGTGAAGGTCAGTTCCTTGTCCATTTTCTCCCTCTCCTCGGGCATGATAATCAAAGACCTCCCTTCGCGATCCGGGGCGAGCCCAGCAGGCTCTCCAGGGTCAGT
Source organism: uncultured Fretibacterium sp. (assembly GCA_963514535.1). Taxonomy (GTDB): domain Bacteria; phylum Synergistota; class Synergistia; order Synergistales; family Aminobacteriaceae; genus CAJPSE01. Next base: position 6,750 of record CAUPUB010000018.1, on the reverse strand, counting down.
CCCACGTCCAGAAGACGGCCGTCGCTCCAGCGGGGCCCGACGAGCTGCAGCCCCACGGGCAGCCCCGAGGGCGAATACCCCGCGAAGAAGGACAGCCCGGGCAGCCCGGCCATGTTCACGGGCAGAGTGTAGAGGTCCGACTCGTATCCCTTCATCGCATCCTCGTCCGCCCCTCCGACAGGTGCGGGCAGGGCGGGAGTGACGGGCTGGAGGATGAAGTCGGCCGCGTCGAAAGCCTTGGCGAACTCCTGGGCGATGAGGGTCCGCACCTTCGTCGCCGCGACGTAGTACTCCTCGCTCCGGACCGGCTCCGTCAGGCAGGTGCCCGCGATGATGCGCGACTTGACCTCTATGCCGAACCCCTGGGAACGGACCCTCTCGAACATCTCCTTGATCCCCTCGGCGTCGTCCACGGTGCGGCCGTACCGCACGCCGTCGTACCGCTCAAGGTTGGTATGGGCCTCGGACATGGCGATGGCGTAGTAGCAGGATACCGCATAGCGCGCCACGATCGGGAGCTCGACCTCGACGAGCTCCGCCCCGGCATCCTCGAGAAGCCTGCGGACGCGCGCCATGGCGTCGGCGATGGGGGCCTCCAGGGTAAAGCCCTGGAACTCCCGGACCAACCCGACGCGTTTGCCCTTCAGGTCCTCCGGAACGGGGGAAAAGTCGAGGCCCTTGCCCCGGACGCTGCTGGAGTCCCGGGGGTCGTGGCGGGCCAGGACGCCCATGACGGCATGCAGGTCCCCGACCGTCCGGGCGAAGGGGCCGACCTGGTCGAGGGAGGAGCCGTAGGAGATGACGCCGTAGCGGCTGACCAGGCCGTAGGTCGGTTTCAGCCCATAGACGCCGCAATAGGAGGCGGGCTGACGGATGGACCCCCCCGTGTCGCTGCCGAGCGAGAACGGGACATAGCCCGCCGAGACCGCTGCCGCGCTCCCGCCCGAGCTGCCGCCCGGAACGCGCGTCACGTCCCAGGGGTTCCGCGTCGGACCGAAGGCCGAGCTGCCGCAGGTGTTGCCCATCGCGAACTCGTCCAGATTGGACTTGCCCAGCAGGACGGCCCCGGCATCCCTCAGGAGCTCCCAGACGGTCGCGTCGTAAGGGGGATTCCAGTCGCCCAGGATGGCGCTCCCCGCCGTGGTTCGCACCCCCCTGGTGCAGAGGTTGTCCTTCAGGACGACGGGAACCCCGAACAGGGGCCCTGGCTCCTCCCCCTTCGCCAGACGCTCGTCCGCCCTCCGCGCCATCTCGCGGCCGGCCTCGACCGTCGTCGTGATGAGGGCGGAGAGGTTCGGCTCGCAGACCACGGCACGGGCAAGACAGGAGTCGAAGAGCTCCAGAGCGGAAAAATTTTTTGTACGGACCCCCTCGGCCGCCGACCGCAGGTTCAACTCGTAAAGCTCCATCGCCTATTCCTCCATGATGCGGGGGACCTTGAAGTAATCCCCAACTCGATGCGGCCCCTCGTCCAGGATCGCCCTCACGTCGCCGAAGGGGGTAAGGACGTCCTCGCGAAGCGGGCACTCCGTCTTCTCCGCGAAGCAGAAGGGCTCCACCTCCTCGAGGTCCAGCTCCTTGAAGCGATCCAGCATGGAGAGGAAGTTGTTGATGTAGCGAGCCGCCTTCTCCAGCTCGGCGTCGTCCAGCGTCAGCCTTGCCTCCAGGGCGATCTCGCGCACCTCGTCGTTGCTCAGTTTCATTGCCGCACTTCCTTTCGGTAAGGAAAAACCGCGGCCGCCCCTTCGGAGGCCGCCTGTTCGCACACACAATAAGGAATTATAACAGTTCCCCCCACGCCTTTCAAAGCGGGTCGGCTCGCCCGAGTCCGGACAAGTCCCTGCCGTCGAGGACCTCCACGGTCCCGCCCCAGAACCCGCCGCGCCCCAAGGTCCCCCCATCCGGAAGCTCCCGATACCCGGCCCTCCAGAAGTAAAGCCCGCAGGCCGGGGCCGTCACGGCGGAACGGGAACGTTCGTCCCCCGCCAAAAGGGCCTCCAGCCAGTCCAGGGGCTCCTTGCCCCGCGCCACGGCATCGACGTTGCCCACGATGATGCGCACCATGTTCATCAGAAACGAGGGCGCGCGAACCGAGAGCACGGTCATCGGCCCCCAGCGCCGGCAGCGGACGTGCTCCAGGGTCCGCACGCTCCGCTCCGGGCACTCGCCCGTCTTGCAGAAGGCCCTGAAATCGTGCTCGCCCTCCAGGAGGCGGCAGGCGGCCCGGGCCCGGTCGATCGCCCAGGGGACCTTCCGCCACCAGACAAGCCCATCCAGGTGCGGGGGGCAGACCCAGCCGTGCCAGATAAAGTAACGGTACTCCCGCCACAGGGCGCTGCGCCGCGCATTGAAGTGCTCGGAGACCGGGTAGACGCCCATGACCCGAACGTCCTCGGGCAGGTGAAAGTTGGCGGCCAGCTGCAGACGCTCCGGCGCCCAGTCGCGGTCCATTCGGAAGGAGGCCACCTGCCCCACGGCATGGACCCCCTTGTCGGTCCGGCCCGCCCCGATCACCCGGACCGGACCGGACGCCAACCGGGATAGAGCCTCCTCCAGAACCTCCTGGACACCCAGCCCTTCCCGCTGGCGCTGCCAGCCCGAATAGGCGCCCCCCCTGTAAGCGATCCGCGCGGCGTATTTCCAAGAGCTCACAGCCAAAACCTCCTCGCGACAAGAAGGAGGGCGACGGCACAAGCCGTCAGGGCGGCGGCGCAGGTATCGCTCGTCTTCCAGGCCAGGGGGCGCCGCCTCGTCCTTCCCTCGCCCCCGCGGTATCCCCTGGCCTCCATGGCCAGAGCCATCTCGTCCGCACGGCGGAAGACGATGACGAAGAGGGGGATCAGGACGGGGAAGAAGGCCATGACGCGACGGACGAGCCCCCCCTGGTCCAGACGGGCCCCCCGGGAGAGCTGCGCCCGGATGATCCGGTCCGTCTCCTCCATCAGCAGGGGGATGAAGCGCAACGCCACCCCGACCATCATCGCGCACTCGTGGGCGGGGAAGCCGAAGCGGGCGAGGGGATGGAGCAGACGCTCCAGTCCGTCGGCCAGCTCGAGCGGGGCCGTCGTCAGGGGCAGCAGCAGGGCGAAGAGCATCAGCACCGTCAGACGAAGCGCCGTGAATCCTCCCCTGACCAGGGCAAGGCCCGTCGGACGCCCCATCCAGAGCTCGGAGACGACGTTGAAGACGAAGGTGAAGGCGACCAGGAACAGGATGGGACGGGAGGAACGCAGCACCGCCCGCCAGGATAGGCGGGACAGAGCCATCGCCCCGAAGAAGGCCAGGGTACAGAGTCCCAGCGACAGGGGATCGTCCGAGACGAACACGGCCGACACCAGAAGCACGAGCATGAAAAGTTTGGCTCGCGGGTCCAGCCGGTGGACCGGGGAATCGATGGGGACGTACTGCCCCATGGGGGAGGCGGAAAGCTGCACTTAAAGACTCCTTATCCCAATCAAAGAATCAAAATCGAAGCGACGTTTCAATGTTCGATCGCCGTCTCGATCGCCCGAAGCAGCACGTCGGGATCCCAGGTCAGGGGGATGCTGCCACAGCGCGCACGCAGCCGGTCGGAGACCTGGAGCACCTCCGGCCACACCGGGGAACTCAACGCCCGCATCAGGGACGGCAGCGCCGTCTCCACCCCGCCCTCCCCCACCGTCCTTCCGGAATCCATGACGAGCAGCCGGTCGCAGCACCCGAAGGCCATCTCGAGATCATGGGTGATGGTGATGACCGTCCGCCCGCATCGCCTCAGGTCCGATAGAAGGCAGAGGATCCTCCTCCGGTAGGCCGCGTCGAGCCCGGCCGTCGGCTCGTCGAGGATAAGGCACTCCGGCTCCGCGGCGAGCACGGAGGCGATGGCCACCAGACGGCGCTCCCCCCCCGACAGGGCCAGAGGGTTGCGGAGGAGAAAATCGTCGTCCAGCCCCACATCGGAGAGGGCAGAACGGACCGCCCGCTCCAGGCGCTCATCCTCAAAACCGGCGTTGGCCGGGGCGAAGGAGAGCTCCTCCCGCACCGTCGGACAGAAGAGCTGATCCTCCGGGTTCTGGAAGACGAGCCCCACCCTCCTGCGAAGCCGATGCAGGTCCTCGCCCGTCCGAGGAAGTGGCGAGCCCTCGAGGAGTATCCGCCCCGACTGCACCTTGTAGAGGCCGTTCAGGTGCTGGACCAGCGTCGATTTTCCGCTCCCGGTGCGTCCGACCACCGCGGTCCACGCCCCTCGAGCGAAGAGCGCATCGACGCCGTCCAAGATGAGGGACATCTCGGACGAGGGGCCGTCGAAGCGGAAGGACAGGTCCCGAACCTCCAGAAGGGCCGGGGGCACGGGGATGGAGGGCCGATCGGCCGGAAGGGGGGACGGAGCGGAGCGGGCCGGAAGACGTGCGGCAACCGCAGAAACGACGCCCTCGACCGTAGGGGAGGGAACCGATAGCCCCCTCGCCCCCAGACGGGCGGCTAGGCGGCGCAGCGGAGGAAGCTCGAAGCCAAGCCGCTCCGCGTTCGGCCAGAAATCGCGCGCATCCCCCTGCCAGAGCCAGCGCCCCTTCGAGAGGACAAGGATCCGATCGGCGTCCTCGAGGCACTCCAACTGGTGCGTCACCTGCACCAGGGCCATCCCGGACGCATGGATGGCGCGCAGCACCCCGGCGACCTCGAGGCGCCCTTCGGGGTCCAGCATCGCGGTGGGCTCGTCCAGGATGAGGCACTCGGCCCTCGAGGCCAGCGCCCCCGCCAGGGCCACCCTCTGCTTCTCGCCGCCCGAGAGGGCCGAGACCGGGTTGGAACGTTTGTGCGCCATCCCCACGCATTCCAGGGCCCATACCACCCGCTCCTCGATCTCCGAGGGGGGCAGCCCCTGATTCTCGGGGGCGAAGGCGACGTCGTCCTCCACGACGGCGGCCACGATCTGGCTTTCCGGGTTCTGGAAGACGACCCCCACCTTCGCGTGCAGCTCCGAGAAGGGGATCTCCCGGACATCCCGGCCGGAAATGAAACAGGCACCCTGCAAAGGAGCTTGCAGAGCGCCCAGAATCCTGACGAGCGTCGATTTTCCGGAGCCGTTGTGCCCCAGAACGGCAACCCGCTCCCCGGGACGGACATCCAGGGATATTCCGTCCAGGACCCGCCGCGTCCCGTCGTAGGAAAAGACGACCGACCGCAGGGAGAGGAGGGGTGCGTCTTTCGGAGAGCTCAAGGCACTGGAAAAAGCCCTGGGCTATCTCTCGATAAGCTGGATCACGGCCATCGGCGCGCCGTCGCCCGAGCGGTTCCCCAGCTTGACGATGCGCGTGTACCCGCCCTTGTCGAAAGAGGCATAGCGGGGGGCCAGTTCCTGGAACAGCTTCGTCGCGGCCTCCTTGTGAGGCATCCGGGAGAACACGAGGCGGATGTCGTGAACGGAACCGCCGCGGGCCCGGGTGATGAGTTTCTCGGCGACGCGACGCAGCTCCTTGGCACGGGTGACGGTGGTCTGGATCTGCCCGTTCAGGAACAGGCTGGCGGCCATGTTGGCCAGCATCGCCCTTCTGTGGCTGCCGTAGCGGCCAAGCGTTCTATGATCCACACGGTGTCTCATAGCCTTAATCCTCCTTGGTTGCTTTTATATCTTTCTTCTCGCGCAGCTTCAAGCCGGCGCTCTCCAATTTCTCCCAGATCTCGTTCAGGGATATCTTCCCCAGGTTGCGGATCTTCAGAAGGTCCTCCCGCGACTTCTGCAGGAGGTCCCCGATCGTCTGGATGCCGCCGCGCAGGAGACAATTCTCGCTCCGGATCGAGAGCTCGAGGTCCCGAACCGGGCGTGAAAAGAGCTCCGCGTCCCCATCGGCGATCTTGGCGCCCCTGCCCTTTTCGTCATAGGGTCCCGCCTGGAGCCCCTCCTCACGGCACTGCTCGAGGGCCGAGACGACATTGCCGAAATAGGTCCGGACGATCTCCGCCGCCTCGCCGACCGCCATATCCGGGGTGACGATGCCGTTCGTCCAGACGTCCAGAATCAGGCGCTCGTAGTCCGTCCTCTGTCCGACCCGCGCCGCCTCCACCCGGTAGTTCACGCGAAGGACGGGGGAGAAGATGGCGTCGGTGAGCAGGGCATCCACCGGAAGATAGGAGGGACGGGGCCGCTCGGCGGAGAGATAGCCCGTCCCCTGCTCGACGTAGAGCTCCATGACAAGGCGCGTCCCCTTCTCCAGCGTGCAGATCTTCGCATCGGGATCGACGAAATCGACCTCGCTGTCCACCTGGATGTCCCTGGCCGTCACGAGTCCCGCTTTTTCGAGCTCTACGGAGATCACGCGCACCTCTTTGCTCCTGGAGCGGACGGGGACATGCTTCAGGTTCATCATGATCTCGATAACATCCTCGCGCACGCCCGGGACGGTGCTAAATTCGTGCAGTACTCCCTCGATGCGGACCGACGTAATGGCGGCGCCTCGGATCGAGGAGAGCAGCACTCGACGCAGCGCATTGCCCAACGTCATGCCGTAGCCCCGTTCCAGAGGCTCTAAAGCCAGACGCCCGTAAGTGGGAGTGTTCTCCTCCAGCTTAAGGACGGGCCGTAAGATTTCCAAGGTTTCCGACATTGTTTATGCTCCTATTCTTCACAGACGCCGAAAGGTCGGGCTTCGACACACCCATGAAACGCTCTCGCCGCCAAAGCTGCCAAAAGCACGGAGGACGTTTAGACCCTGCGCCTTTTGGGCGGGCGGCAGCCGTTGTGAGGAATGGGGGTGGTGTCCTTGATCAGGT
>CAUPUB010000017.1:0-32174 GCA_963514535.1 uncultured Fretibacterium sp. | reverse complement strand
GATGTCCTCCATCCGCTTGTAGGCGTCGGATGCCTCGTCCAGCGTATCCTGCGATTCTGCGGGATAAAGGGAGACGGCGCGAACCGTCTCCGTTTTTCTTGCACCGTGCCGCTGCCTGCGTTTTCAATCCAGCAGCCTCAGCAAACTCGTGAACGAAGGGCCTGCGCCGGCCCTTCGTTTACCCTTCATTTTCTTCAATTTTGTCCGGTCTTTTCCTCCAGCAGCTCCAGCACCCCTGTGCCCTCGAGTTTTTCATTCTCCATCGCGTAGTCGAGGGCCCTTTTGCCTTCGTCGTCTTTTACTTTCGCGTCCGCGCCGGCCTCCAGCAATGCCGTCAGGACCTCCGGGTTTGTGTTTAAAGCAGCCGCAGCCATTAACGGCGTCCCCCCACTTGTGTCTTTGGCGTTGACTTCCGCGCCAGCCTCAATCAAGACCCCCAGGACTTCCGGGTTTGTGCTAAAAGCGGCCGCAGCCACCAACGGCGTCAACCCATCTTTGTTTTTGGCGTTGAGGTCCGCGCCGGCCTCCAGCAATGCCGTCAGGACTTCCGGGTTTGTGTTCCGTAGGGCCGCTAGTATCAACGGCGTCGATCCATATTTGTCTTTGGCATTGACGTCTGTGCCAGCCTCAATCAAGACCCCCAGGACTTCCGGGGTAGGATTGTTGGCTGCCGCAGACATCAACGGCGTCAGCCCATCTTTGTTCCTCGCGTTGATGTCCGCACTGGCTTTTAGCAAGACCTTCAAGACTTCCGGATTTGAGTTGTTTTTTGCTGCAGACATCAATGGCGTCCACTCATCTTTGTTTTTGGCGTTGACGTCCGTGCCAGCCTCCAGCAAGACCTTCAAGACTTCCGGGTTGGGATTATTGGTTGCCACAAACATCAACGGCGTCCATCCATCTTCGTCTTTGGCGTTGACGTCCGCGCCAGCATCTATCAAGACCCCCAGGATTTCCGGGTTTGAGTTATGTATGGCCGCAAACATCAATGGCGTCGCCCCCAGTGTGTCTTTTGCGTTGACGTCCGCACCAGCCTTTATCAAAGTCGTCAGGACTTCTGGGTTTGAGCTATGTTGTGCAACAGCCATCAACGGTGTCCACCCATCTTTGTTTTTGGCGTTGACGTCCGCACCAGCCTCCAGCAGCGCAATTAGTGCTTCTGGGGTGTCCTCACTTGTTGCAATCATCAACGGTGTCCACCCATCTTCGTCTTTCGCGTTGACGTCCGCGCCAGCATCTATCAAGACCCTTACGACTTCCGGGTCAGGATTGTTGGCTGCCACAGACATCAACGGCGTCCAGCCATCTGTGTTTTTCGCGTTGAGGTCCGCGCCGGCCCTTATCAAGACCCTCAGGACTTCCGGGTTTGAGCTGTCTTGGGCCGCAATCATCAACGGAGTCTCCCCCTCTTTGTTTTTGGCGTTGACGTCCGCTCCGGCCTCCAGTAGTGCAGTTAGTGCTTCTGGGGTGTTCTTGCTTGTCGCAATCATCAACGGTGTCACCCCATCTTTGTTTTTGGCGTTGACATTCGCTCCAGCCTCTATCAAGACCCCCAGGGCTTCCAGGCTGGAATTGTTGCCTACTGCAATCATCAACGGCGTCAACCCATCTTTGTTTTGAGCATCGACGTCTGCGCCAGCCTCCAGTAGTGCAGTTAGAGCTTCTGGGGTGTTCTTGCTTGTCGCAATCATCAACGGTGTCCACCCATCTTTGTCTTTTGCGTTGACGTCCGCGCCGGCCTTTAGCAAGACCCCCAGGACTTCCGGGTTTGAGCTGTCTTGGGCCGCAATCATCAACGGCGTCCACCCATCTTTGTTCTTAGCGTTGACATCCGCGCCGGCCCTTAGCAAGACCCCCAGGACCTCTGGGGTTGTGTTGTCTCGGGCCGCAAGCATCAGCGGCGTCTCCCCATCCTTGTTCTTGGCGTTGAGGTCCGCTCCGGCCTCCAGCAAGACCCCCAGGACTTCCGGGTTTGTGTTTAAAGCGGCAGCAACCATCAACGGTGTTAACCCATCTTTCTGTTGGGCGTCGACATCCGCGCCGACCGCTATCAAGACTATCGGGACTTCTGGGTTTGTGTTACGTTCGACCGCAAGCATCAACGGCGTCACCCCATCTTTGTTTTTGGCGTTGACATCTGCTCCAGCCTCCAGCAACACAGTCAGGACTTCTGGGGTGCTCTCAATCATCGCAAACATCAACGGTGTCGCCCCATCTTTGTTTTTGGCGTTGACATCCGCTCCAGCCTCTATCAAGACCCCCAGGGCTTCCAGATTGGAATTGTTGCCTATCGCAATCATCAACGGCGTCAACCCATCTTTGTTTTTGGCGTTAACATCCGCGCCGGCCTCCAGCAAGACCCCCAGGACTTCCGGGTTTGTATCCTGTAGGGCCGCAGCTATCAACAGCGTCAGCCCTTCTTTGCTTTGCGCCTTGACGTCCGCGCCGTCTTGAATCAGCTGCCGTACCTTATCAGGCTTCGCTTTGCCGATTATCACCAGCAACTCTTCTGTCGGAGATAGCCCCGTCTTTTCCGCCAGCAGCTTCGACGCCTGTGCGCCCATGCGTTTTATATTCATTCTCACGTAGTCGAGGGCTGTTTTACCCTCGTCATCCTTTGCCTTCATGTCCGCTCCCGCCTACAGCAGCACAGTCAGGACTTCCAGGTTTGAGTCCTTCCCAGCTGCAGCCATCAACGACAGCAACAGAAACAACAAGACGAACCCTGAAACGCTGCGAGTGTATAAAGTAGACTTCTTCCCCAACGTGCTCCTCTCCCTTCCAGTTTTGTTGCACCGTGTTGCCGCCTGCGTTCACCAGTCATTATCTTTTCTGCGATACGGCGTCGTCGCCTGCCTCGCGAAGAACGAGAACACCGCACCGAACAGACCGAGGACGACGAAGATCGAGATAAACGATACGCCGATGAACAGCATGAACAGATTCGCATTCTTCTCGCGACCGATGACGATACAGGCGAGTGTGTTCGCCCCGTACAATTCCAGCAATCATGACAGGTATCGAGGGGATGAGAAAGCGGGAGGCGTTGGCCCGTCTCCCACTTCTCCATGGCGCCGGGCCAGGCCGTCGCCGCCGTCGTTTCACGACGCCGGCAAGGTCAGGGGACCAGGATGCCTGCCATGATGCAGGCCCTCTCCAGGGCCGCAAACCCCTCTTCCGTGTTTCCTCCCCGGAACAGGAGCCTGCCCGCACGGGCCATCTCCCCCGGCGTCATCTTCGCCTCGAGCGTCCTCAGCAGTTCCTGGAGCAGCAGCACGGCGTCTCCGTTCTTTTTCCCCTTGAGGAAACATTCGGCTGCATCGAGGTAGGCCCCGACGTTTGCCCACTCCAGATAGTGTATTTTGTGAAAGACACTCAAGGCCCCTTCGTAGTCTCCGGACTGCATCAGTTCCGACCCTCTCTGGTAGAGCCGCTCACAATAACTGACCGTCAGGCGTTTCTCCGGCAGCGCCTCCGCCAACAGCCGGTTCCGCAACGCGGCGTCCACCCAAAGCAGCGTCACGGCCATCTTTCCAAAGACGTTCGACTGAGACTGCGCGCCACCCTTCCAGGCCTCCCTGTAGTAGCTGCCCAAAGCGTAGTCGACAGCATCCTCATCCTCGAACTTCCGTTTGTCGAGACGCCCTTCGGCCATGTGCCGGGCCATCAGGGTCACCGCCTCCAGGGCCGACCGGTTCAGGGCCTCGGCCTCCAGCGACACCTGGAGCTCCGGCTCGTCGTCCTGGGGCACGGGCACGGCCCCAAGCACGTAGACAGCTCCGGCGTCGGAGAGGACCCACCCCTGGGCCTTATCGGGGGACGCCTTGTTCAGCGCCTCCCCAAACTCGTTCCTCACCGCGTCGGGAAGCGCCAGAGAGCGAAGCCATCCGGAGACGTCCCCCTTCTTTGCGCCCGCGGCCTCACCCACATCAGGCATTGAGGTGCAGAGAAACGCCGCAGTAAGGAATAAAAGAAACAGGGTTTTGTATAAGCCTTTCATGTCAAGATTCCCACATTCAAAATTCCTGCAAAATTCCTGCATCGAAGATTCTGCGTCACAGTTCCTGCGTTACAGTTCCCGAGACGCCCTGCTCCAGTTTATCCGAGCTCTTGGGTTTCGGAGCCTGCTTGGGCTGGACGGGCTTGACGATTTGAGCGTTCTCCATGTCCTGGGCTCCGGCCGCTGCGGCGTCGGTAAGAGAGGGAGCATAGACGGCGATTCCCCATGCGAAGGCTCCGTCCTTGTCCGTCCAGGTCCGGCGCTGTACCCCCGGAGGCAGGATTCCCTTTCGGGCGCTCTCGATCGTCTGCTGGAACGTCTGCTTGCTGCGGAACTCCTTCTTTCGCCCGTCGGCAAGAGCCCTGTCCTTCTGAGAGACGACCCCGGTGGCAGGGTCCCTCTGCGCGATTGTCTCGAAGTCCTTGATCGCTGTCCGCGTGCTCTCGTCAAGGGCGCTGGCCGAGGATATCCTCTCTCCCGTTATGATGCCGCAGAGTGCATCGGAGGCTCGCAGCTCCGCAGCCCTCTCCGCGGTCAGGGTAAGATCCCTCTGGAGGGCCGGATCGTCGTCCTTGCGGACGACGGCGCTACCGAACCCCACAAAAGCGACCTCGCCCGTCGTCGGCACGTCGACGATGCGTCCTCCGACGGGGGGCACCAGGTTGTTCTGGATCTCCGAGAGCATCGCGTCCAGCCCCTCGTTGAGCGTCTCCGCGATCAGCGTGTCGGAATCGGGCCGCGCATACCGGCCGCGCGTCTTAGGCGTACTGACCAGCGTCACGTACACGATCCCCTTGTCGATGTCGTCGTGGACCTCGTAGGTGACGTACCCCTTCAGGACGGCGTATACGACGGCCTTCTGGTGCTCGTCCAGCTCCCGGGTCTGATTGCGCAGGGCCTTGCTGTCCGTGTCCAGCGTCTCCGTCTTCTTGTCGAAGGTCGTGACCCCCCTGACCGCCATATCCCCAAGCAGCGAGGCCATCTGGCTCTTGGCCTGCATGTACGCCTCGACGTAGGCGTTGCGCTGGGCGATGCGTTCCGCCGTGACGTTGTCCATATTCTTTCTGTAGGTGCCGATGCCCGTGGCGACGAACCCATAGCCGCCGGAGGGAACGGCGATCATGGTGCACCCCTGCTTGCGCTCGGCGACAATGGCGTTGATGGCGTCCTGCACCGTCGCCGCGGAGGTGACGGGCTGCTCCAGAACGGCGTCGGCCTCGACCTTGACGGACTCCGGCTGCCGAACGGCGCTCAGCTCGGCGCGCTGTTCCTCCGGCGCCTGCACGATCGGCAGAAAATCGTCGGCGGTCAGGGCCGCTGCGGCGTATCCCAGCGACGGCAACCCTGCCAGCCCCACACAGAACAACCCCGCAGACAAAAGCCATTTCCTCCCCTTCACCATCAACCACTTCATCATCAACCACTCCTTTGTTCTGAGGTTCACAATAAACGGTGCTGGACGGCCCCTGCCATCCACGCGAATACTTTACCCCGAAAGCTCCTCCAGCACAAATGCGTTTGATTGAGATTGCGTTTGATTGAGATATGGATCAGACGCATTTGCCGGCATTCCTGCCGTAAGATAGAATGCCGGTAAGACGGGGTGATGTGAACCCTACAGGCAACGGGGAAGGCACGTTATTAAGAAAATGATTTAATCAGCGCTTTCATAGTAAAGCTACCTGGAGCCTATGGGGAGAGGAAATTATGAGGGATGATGTGAAGACAAAGAGGATGTTGGTGTACATGGGCACGATAGGAGAGACCGAGGCTTTGAACGAGATCGCGGTGTACGACTCCGACATCGGTGAGAGCGGGCTCAATCCATACAACAACGCGCTTTATTCTTGCTAGATTGTAAATCCAAGCTTCATAAAGCTATCGCAACCTACGGATTTGGGGGAGCATGGGTTAAAACAGCGTTCTCTGAGATTCCGCAAACGCCGTCCAAAATTTACGGGCCGGAGCCGTCAGGATGAGTCTGGGAAGCTCCTCGAACGGGACGAAACTCCACCCATCATCCGCACTCCCCGGCGGGGCGAAGACCTCGGCGGCCACGACCCAGGCCCTCACCCGGTGAGTCGTAAAGGAGAAGGCGACCTGCCCGACGTCCCGGTGCGAGACGCAGGAGAATCCCCAGGGCTGCGCCCATCCTCGAAAATCGGAATAGAAATCCTCGGTCTCCCGCTCGAACCAGGGCAGTTCCCACATGGAGGCCCAAAGCCCCCGGTCAGGACGGCGGCGCATCAGGCAAGCTCCTTCGCGGAACCCCACCAGGCCCCAGGCCTCGATCCTGCGAATCTCGGCGCGCAACCTGGGAAGCGGCCGGCCGAGGGGAGCACCCTGCTCCAACGAAAGGCAATGTGCTTCCAGGGGGCACAGCGGGCAGTCCGCGGCATGGGGCATACAGACGGTCGCCCCCAGGTCCATCAGCCCCTGACTCAGGTCCCTGGCGCGCCCCTTCGGGACCATGCGGGTAACGGCCTCTGCGGTACGTCTCCTGAGCGCTCCGCTCCCTGCAGGCAGGGGGATGTTGCACAGGCGTGCGACCACGCGCTCGGCATTCCCATCCACCGCCGGGACGGGAAGGTTATAGGCCACGCTCGCGATGGCCCCGGCGGTATAGGGCCCTATCCCTGGATAGGAGCGTAGCCGTCCCACATCTGCGGGAGGAAGCTGGAGCCCCTCCTTCACCATCGCCCTTGCCGCGCTCAGCAGGTTACGGCAGCGGGAATAGTAACCGAGCCCCTCCCAGAGCTTGAGGACCTCCGATTCGTCTGCGCCCGCCAGAGACGCGAGATCCGGATAGGCCGCCATCCACCGCTCGAAGTAGGGAAGCACCGTCTCGACCCGAGTCTGCTGGAGCATGAACTCCGAGACCAGCACCTTATAGGGGTCGTAATCCTCGCGCCAGGGCAGCCTGCGGGCGTGAACCGAAAACCAGTCCGACAACAGCCGGCCGCAAAGCGCCTCCCGGCCTTCCGGGGGGAGACGGTCCTCCGGCACCTGGACTGGTATTCGGGGGGCTCGGGTCACCGAACGTATTTCCAAGTATCCCCGTCCAGGGAACGGGGGGACTTTCCGGTCGCGATGCGAAGCTCCTTATCCGTAATCTTTATAGTTCGGAGGACGAGGGGAACTCCCAGCTTATCGAAGTCCGCCGGGGGGTTGATCTCCTGTATTTTACTCCGAATGGCCTGAGTCTGTTCGTCGTTGTTGATCTGGACCTCCGGGTTCGCCAGCCAGATCTGTTTGCCGCGGCGCAGCTCGAGGCCCGTCGTGATTTTAAAGACGGCCCGCATCCCCCCATTGACCCGGTAAGTCCCCTCGAGCAGGATCTTTCCTGGCCTGAAATCCACGGACAAGTCCCTCCATTGATCGTCCCCCTGGGTCCGGGAGAAGAGGGCGAGGGCTTCCTGCGCCGTGCTTTCCCTCAGGAGCAGCTCCGCGTTGAACAGCCCCTCCCACTTCGATGGACGAAAGGTCTCGAGATCCTCCACATCCCACTGCGCGGGCGGCGTCAGGCGGACCAGGGCCCCGGAGAGCGAGAAGCGGTCCAGGCGGTAGTCGGTCCCTGCGGAGAGGCCTACGACATCAAGGTACAGCCCGGATATCTCCCCGTTCTCCTTGGGGCCATCCACAAACGTGACGGTCATCGACTCGGGATCCAGGGCCTTCGCCAGAGCCTTGACGAACTTCGCCTGGTCTGTGGTGGCCTTGAAGTCCCCCCTCACCTCCTGGACCGAGGATGACGCAAAGGAAACCCCGCCGAGACAAAACAGGAACAGCAGCAATGACAAGGAAAACGCTCGCAGCATCAAGAACCTCCCCTTCAACACTAATAACTAACAGTAACAGCCAAATGGGCGCACTGTGCAACCGGCGCAAAGACATCGGATCCCGCGCCGGCACCATCATATCAGATAAGGTAATATGAAGTACCCCACGATTGCAGGTTCTCCATGAACACAGGTTCTCCATAAACAATAGAGGCCGACAAAGGCCCCAGGTCTGAAACGGCCTCAAACGACCGGAAGTCCGTTTTCGTAGAGCCCCGCCTCCGTCAGCACCCGGGGGACGGTCCTGTCGTGGGGCTCCATCGGAATGAAGTCCCGAACGAGGCGCTCCGGGCAGACCAGTACCGCCGTGCCGCGGTACTCCGAGAGGAAACGGTCATAAAAGCCGCCCCCCTTCCCCAGCCTGAGGCCGGAACGGCTGCAGCTCAGGCAGGGGACGACGGCAAAGTCCACCTCGTCCGTGCCGATCAAAGGCGTCTCCCTCGTGGGTTCCGGAATGCCGTAGGCCCCGGGCACCAACCGGCTCATGGCATCGATCTGCCGCAGCTCCATTACCCCCATGCGAATGCACAGGGGCACGCAGAGCCGTTTTCCGCCATGCAGCGCATTCTCCAGAAACGCACGGGTGTCGATCTCCCGGCCGGTCCCGACGAAACAGAATACCGTCCGCGCGGACAGGTATTCCGGCATAGCCGCCAGTCGGGCGCAGATCGCCCCACTGGCCTGTTCCCAATAGGCATCGGACAATTCTTTCTCGGCCTCACGGATATCCTTCCGTAAAAGCCGCTTCTCCTCCTGGATAGTCATGGACAAATCCTCCTATGCACCCTGCAGAGAATATCTCTGGCCAATCAGGTTAATCAAGTGAAGTCTAGCACTGTTTTGGCAAACAGTCAGTGTAATGAGGCACACAACACGATCCTCAAATTTTGATGTCATCGGAAGACTGCATAGCCTTCAGGTCGAGACAAGTTCGATAGATGATGGACCAAGGCAAAAGAAAGAGACCGGCAAGATGCGTCATGGAAACCATTGGAGGCTTTCCCACTCCCCACCCAGGATAGAGGAGCATAAGGAAAGCCGCCTTAGCCGCACCGAGACTACGACAAAGTACGACCCTGTAGACGAAGAAGAGACTCAGGAGGCTGACAAAACCATACCCCAGAAGTCCTTCCCTGATTCTGGTGATCTTTATCCCCCTAATCCCTTCACAAAAATAGATCAGAAACACGAGGAAAAATTCGACCTCATATCTTTCAAACAATATTCTGAGGGGGCTTTTGGGGTTCAACGTACCCACACCGATACGGGAATCCAGCCTGACGCTGGCATGGTACAGGATCGCAGCATCCAGGAGAAGGTATAAAAGAATCAAGGGAAAGGGTCTCATGTCCCTTTCGCCCCTCTGGACGAGAATCGCGGTGATCATTACAGGACAGGCAACGACGAGAAAGAAGCACAGCGTACCGCGCGCCCAACCGGCCTTTCGGCGTGAGCAGACCTGCAGCATGACAACCTCGATGAATACCGTGAGAATGATCCGAACGATATTGGCATAGGGCGTCTCCCCCAGGAGCGTGTATTGACGAAATTCAGGCAGGAGAAGCGGGATTCCAAAGCCCGAAAGCCACGTCATCGCACTGAGGAAAAACTCCACCTCGTCATTCTCGAACCATTTTTTCATACTCATCCTCCTCCCATAACAGCAAAGAGCACGAGCCCTGGATACCTCTATCCAAGGAGTCGGAGGGGTCAGAGCACGGAGCGCAGCTGGTCCAGGTCGGCGCCCCGGCGCGCCGCGATGATCTCCGCCAGGATGGAGACCGCGATCTCCTCCGGCGTCTCCGCCCGGATCGGCAGGCCGATGGGCTGACGGATGCGGTCGATCTGATCGGGCGCAAGCCCCTCCCCGATCAGCCGCTCGCGCACGAAGGCGATCTTGCGGCGCGACCCGATCATCCCGATGTAGGCGCATGTCCTCCCCTCCAGCAGCTTCACCACCTCGGCGTCCAGCGCGTGTCCGCGCGTCACGATCACGACAAAGCTCGCTGAATGCAGGGTCAGGCCGCGGTCAAACACCTCTTCCAGTGGACAGGCCAGCGTCCTGCCCCAGGGAATGCTCTCCCCGTTGGCGAACTCCGCACGCTCGTCCCAGGTTAGCACGGGCATCCCCGTGTCGTAAGCCAACCGAGCCAACGCCCGGCCCACATGTCCGGCCCCGAAGATCACGACCTCGGGCGACCGCCCGTAACGCTCCAGATACACCGTGACATCACCGCCGCAGGCCGCCCCCTCCAGAGCGGCTTCCGTGGCTGAAAGGCTTTCGGTATAAAGTTCCGTGTCCGTCCCCTCGCGCATCATCGCACGGGCCCGCTCGATCACGTGATGTTCCGTGACGCCACCGCCGATCGTGCCCTCCGAGGTCCCGTTGGGGCGCACCAGCATCGCCGCGCCTCGACCCCGCGGCGTGGACCCCTGGTCGTCCACCACGGTGCAGAGCACCGCCTCCTCTCCCGCGTCCACCAAATCCAACAAACGACGAAGCATCGAGTGATCCATCTATTACCAACCTGCCCTTAAAGAGGATTTAATCCAAGGAAAAAGGGTGAGGAGCAGATAATCCTATTCGCGTTTAAAGAAAAACAAGAAAGGCCCCCTGGTGAAGAAACTGAGTGATCGACTCAACTTGCGTTGCTCGTTGGTCGCCTGCTTATGACAGTCTGTTTATGCAAGGGGGCCGAAAAACTACTTTTCTCTTTTAACGCGAATTGGTATTGCTTTTTATTTGCCGGGAGCGGTTACGCTTCCCCCGTGCCCGTGGATTCCGCGACCGTGGCCTCGGCTAATGCCTCCAAAATTGCGTCCTCCTTGGCCAGCAGCGACGTTTCCCCCTCCGGCTCGGGCAGGACGGGCTGCGCCTCATCCTTCTTCTCATCCTTCTTTTCGCAGGAGAGAGCGATGGGGCGAAAGACGCTCGACCCTGTTCCGGCTGGGACCAGATGCCCGATGATGACGTTTTCCTTGAGCCCATGCAACGGATCGACCTGTCCCTTTACAGCGGCCCCCGCGAGGATCTGAGCCGTCTGCTGGAAGGATGCGGCGCTCAGGAAGCTGTCCGTCGCCAGCGCTGCCTTGGTGATGCCATGGATGAAGGGCTTGCACTCGGGGCTCTCCCTCAGCTTCCGGACAAAGGTGACGTCGCGGATCAGCACATGGGAATCGACCTTTGCGGAGAGGGGACGGACGAATATCTCCACGGGCTCCCTATCGACGATGGCGTCCAGGACGTTCTTGCCGATCTCCTGCCCCGAGGCCAGCGAGTCGGCGGCAGTGCCCTCCGCCAAGGTCATGTCCAACAGGACCTTCCCGTAGATCTTCGTGGACAGGAAGTGCGCAAAGAGGTTGGCGCGCACGATGATCCCCTCCTGGGTCTCGATGGCGGCGATCTCCCCCAGGGCCAGCCCCTGGACCACTCGGGCGTCCACAAACTGGGACACGTCCGACAGGGGATTCCCCTCACGGTCCACGGCCTTCAAGAGCGTCTTCCCCCAGATCTCGTCATCGTTCATCAGGTCGTTCCGGAACATATCGACGACGCTGACGTGCTCGACGTTATGCCAGACCTTAAGCTCTCGCACATCGTGAGAGGCGATCAGATCCACCGTCTCTCGGGTCATGAGGGTGTCCATCGGCACCAGAACCTCTCCATCGACGGTGACGTCCTCGGCCAGCCACATGGACCCCACCATCTTGTCCAGCATATCCCGGTTCCGGACGAGGATCGGGCAGGGATCCCCCGAGGTGATCAGGCGCAGGTGCCCCGCGCTCAGGCGCTCCCCCTTCACCACGTGCCTTTCATCGTCCGTGAAGTCCTCAACCAGTTCCAGCCCCTCCATCTGCTTACGGAAGGCGGCCTCGCCGATCACGACCTCGACGTCGCGTCCTCCATGCTCCAGGGTCAGCACGGAGAGCATCATTCCCGGTTTGAGCAGCAGGCGTAAGGCCTCCTCGTCCAGGGGCCTGCCCAGCAGAGGCTGGATCTCCTCGTGCGCCTTCTCCGCGGATTTCAAGATGTCCCCAACGAAAATTCGGACCGCCTCGGCGACATAGCGCTCGTTGTCCTCCCGAATGCTCTTTTCCGCCTCCTCGATATCCCCGATCCAGACCAGGTCGCCGGCAACGAAGGAGGTGTCACCCTCCTCGATGACGCGCACCCGGTTGAGGGGGGCGACCTTGCGCAGGATGACCTCGATGTGCTTATTATTGATGGAGACGCCCTGAGAGTGATAGACGTACTGGATCTCGTCCACCAGCATCCTCTGGACCGCGTCGATCCCACTGACCTCCAGCAGCTGCTGCGGGTCGATGCTTCCTTCGGTCAAGCGGGTCGTCGTCCCGACCTCCATGCCCTCCTCGATATCCTCCCTGAGCTCCTGAGAGGCGGGGATGGTGTGGACAATTCGCTCCGTTCCGTCCTCCGAGGCGACGATGACCTTGCGTTTTCCGTCCGAGCTCCGAATCTCCTCGATAACGCCGTCCAGGCCGGCCAAAAAGGCGACCTTCCGGGGCCGGCGAACCTCGAAAAGCTGCTCGATGCGCGGCAGACCCTGGGTGATGTCCTCGGCCTGATGCACGCCCCCCGTGTGGAACGTGCGCATCGTCAGCTGCGTTCCGGGCTCCCCGATAGATTGCGCCGCCACGACCCCCACGGCCTCGCCGATGGGAATGAGGTGACGGGAGGAGAGGTCCATGCCATAGCATTTCTGGCAGAGCCCCTTCTTGAGGGCGCAGGCAAGCGGACTGCGTACCCAGACCTCCTCGATGCCGCTCCGCTCGATAGCCGCGGCGTCGTTGTAGGAGATGAGCTGTCCCTTCTGGACAAGGATCTCCCCCGTCTCGGGCGAGGCGATGTCGTCCAGTGCGGT
The DNA here is from genome assembly GCA_963514535.1 of uncultured Fretibacterium sp. Classification (GTDB taxonomy): domain Bacteria; phylum Synergistota; class Synergistia; order Synergistales; family Aminobacteriaceae; genus CAJPSE01. The sequence goes on along the minus strand of CAUPUB010000017.1, from coordinate 19,452 downwards.
CCGACCGGCTATACGATCGGCCAGGGGGATCATGACCTTCTGCTCGCTCGTCAGGGGACGGATGCAGACGCCCTTTTCCGTGCCACAGTCGTGCTCGGTGATGATAAGGTCCTGAGCCACATCGACCAGACGACGGGTCAGATAGCCGGACTTGGCCGTGCGCAGCGCCGTGTCCGCAAGCCCCTTCCGGGCGCCATGCGTGGAGATGAAGTACTCCAGCATATTCATGCCCTCCCGGAAGTTGGCCGTGATGGGATAGTCGATGGTGCGGCCCGTGGGGTCCGACATCAGACCACGGATTCCCGCCATCTGCCCCATCTGCCCCAGGCTTCCGCGGGCTCCGCTCTCCACCATCATCAGGACGGAGTTTCCGGGCATCATGTGTTCCGTGATCTTGTCGGCGATCTGCCGCGTCGCACGGGACCAGAGCTTTCCCTTCTGGGCGAGGTACTCGTCGCGGGTCAGGAGTCCCATCTCGTAGTTCTCCTTGGCCACGTCGTCCTCCTTCCTTGTGGCCTCCGTGATCTCGGCCTTCTCCGGGGGGATGATGATGGACTTGACCCCGAAGCTGATCCCGCTCCTGGCGGCCCAGTGGTAGCCAAGTGATTTGACGGCATCCAGCATCTCCACGACGGCCGCGCGATCGATCCTGTCGTACGCGTCGTCCAGAAGGCGTCCGATGCTTTTTTTGTCCAGCTGGTGGTTGACGTAGCACAGGGGAGACGCAATGATGCTGTTGAACAAAGCCCGGCCCGGCGAGGTCTCGAAGAACACCGTCGCTCCCTCCGGAGCCCTGACGTCCCTCGCGTCCTCGACGATCTCGGCCTCTCCGTTCTCCCCCCTGTACTTGCGGCGTCCCTTGGGACGCGTGCCCCAGGAGGGGTCCTCCTTGAGCCATACGGGGGCATTGACGTGCACCACCCCATGGTCGAAGGCCGAGAGGAGGTCTCCGATGTCCGAGAAGTGCATTCCCTCACCCTGGACCCCAGGGCGCATATCCGTAAGGTAATAGATCCCCAGCACGATGTCCTGCGTCGGTGTGACGACAGGGCGTCCGCTGGCCGGGGAGAGGAGGTTGTTCGCCGAGAGCATCAAGAGCCGTGCCTCGGCCTGGGCCTCCAGGGACAACGGAACGTGGACGGCCATCTGATCGCCGTCGAAATCCGCGTTGAACGCTGTGCAGACCATGGGGTGGAGGCGGATGGCCTTGCCCTCCATCAGCACCGGCTCGAAGGCCTGGATGCCCAGACGGTGGAGGGTGGGGGCGCGGTTCAGCATGACGGGATGGTCCCGGATGATCTCCTCAAGGATCCCCCAGATCTCCTCGCGTCCTCGCTCGATGATGCGCTTGGCGCTCTTGACGTTAGGGGCCAGGCCGCGGTCCACGAGCTGGCGGACGACGAAGGGCTTGAACAGCTCGAGCGCCATCTGCTTCGGGAGCCCGCACTGATAGATCTTGAGCTGCGGTCCGATGACGATGACGGAACGCCCGGAGTAGTCCACGCGCTTGCCCAGCAGATTCTGACGGAAGCGCCCCTTCTTGCCGCGCAGGAGGTCGGTGAGGCTCTTCAGGGGACGGTTCCCCGCGCCCAGCACCGCCTTGCCCATGCGCCCGTTGTCGATGAGGGCGTCCACGCACTCCTGGAGCATGCGCTTCTCGTTTCGGATGATGATCTCCGGAGCCCGGAGCTCCTGGAGTTTCTTCAGGCGATTGTTACGGTTGATGACGCGCCGATAGAGGTCGTTCAGGTCGGACGTCGCAAAACGTCCTCCGTCCAGCTGCACCAGAGGACGCAGGTCCGGCGGGATGACGGGAAGGACTTTCAGGATCATCGACTGCGCCGAGGAGGTGCTCTTTCTGAAGTCCTCCGCCACCTGTAAGCGTTTGACCAGCTTGCGTTTCTTCTGCCCGCTGGTCTCGGAGATCTCCTCGCGCAGCGAGGCGGCCAGGAGGTCGAGGTCCAGGCGGTCTATGATGGTCTGGATCCCGTCCGCCCCGATCCCGGCCTCGAATTTCTTGTCGTAGGCATGGCACAGCGCCTGCTGGCGGTCGTAGATGACCTCGGCCCACACGAAAGGAGAGGTCCCGGGTTCGATTACGAGGTAACAGGGATCGTCTATCGTGATCCCCCAACGGACGGAGGTGAACCGGCCGGGATATTTCTGCTGGAAAAGCTCGAGCTCGGTCTTGGAGACGATGCTCCCCTTCATGAAAGGAAGCTTCAGGGCGGCGGTGACGACGAATGCCTCGCTGTTTGAGAGATAGGCCCTGCGAAATGCCTCCGACGTCCCGGCCGCCTCCCGGTGCTCCTCGGCCTGCGACAGGGGGATGATGTCCCCCACCCGCAAAGGCAGGCCCTCGATTTCCTCCTTCAGCTCGAAGGCCGGCTCAACCTTGAAGATCTCGTCCCCGTAGTCCGTCTTGAAGCGCGCCACCTGCTGCGCCGTCAGGATGTCTCCCTCGCTGACGGGAATGTTGTCGACGTTCTCGAGGGAGAATGCCTCCTCCGCCCGAAATTTAGGGTCATAATGGGCATGGACCTTCATCTCGCTCTCGGAGATGATGGCCTCCTTGCGGACGAGGTCCGTTCGGCGTCCCTCGGTAACGACCTTCCAGGCGCCCTCTTTCTTACGCGTCGGGGCGAAGTAGACGACCTTCTCCAGCTCCTTCGCGCTGGTGCCGAGCAACAGGCTGAGCCGGCTTGGAATTCCTCTCAGATACCAGATATGAACGACGGGGACCGCCAGCTCAATATGCCCCATCCGCTCGCGGCGGACACGGTTGTCCGTGACCTCCACCCCGCAGCGATCGCAGATGATACCCCGGAACTTGGGGCCGCTGCGCTTGTATTTGCCGCAGGCGCACTCGTAGCTGCGCGTCGGCCCGAAGATGCGCTCACAGAAAAGCCCGTCCTTTTCCGGACGCAGTGTGCGATAGTTGATGGTCTCGGGCTTCTTGACCTCGCCGCTCGATATCTCGCGGATACGCTCCGGCGTCGCCAGCTTGATCCTGACGCCGACTATCTCTTTTCGCGCCATATCCCGTCAGTCTCCTTCTTCATCCCCAGCTACATCCCCTACCAACGACAGCCCCTCCGAGAGCGCTTCCTTCTCCTCCGTGAATATATCCGGTACGTCGAAAACATCACCCTGATCCTCGGAGTCATCCACGCGCACGTCGCCCGGCGTCGGGGAATCCTCGCCGAATACCGACGGGGACTCGGATTGAGCGGCCAGATACGCGCCCCGCTCCTCCTCCTCGTCATCCAGCGTCATTCCGCCGACCGATCCGTCGTCGTACTGGACCTCGACATCCAGCCCCAACCCCTGCAGCTCCTTGACCAGGACCCGGAAGCTCTCGGGGACGCCGGGCTTGACGAGGCTCTGCCCCTTGACGATGCGTTCGTAGGTCTTGTCCCGGCCCCGGATATCGTCCGACTTCACGGTCAACATCTCCTGCAGCACGTTGGCCGCACCGTATCCCTCGAGCGCCCAGACCTCCATCTCCCCAAACCGCTGGCCACCGAACTGGGCCTTGCCGCCCAGGGGCTGCTGAGTGATCAAGCTGTAGGGCCCCGTGGATCGGGCGTGGATCTTGTCGTCCACAAGGTGAATCAGCTTCAGCATGTACATGCAGCCGATCGTGACCTTCTTCTCCATGAGCTCACCCGTGCGCCCATCCCGGAGCGCGATCATGCCGTCCTCGGTCAGGTCGGGGTATTTCCGCGCCGCCAGCTCCTTCATGTTCTCGAAGATCTCCTGCTCCTGGGCCCCCTCAAAGACCGGCGTGGCGACGTGCCAGCCGTTGTGCACGGCGACGAAGCCCATAATGGTCTCGAGCACCTGCCCCAGGTTCATGCGGCTGGGGACGCCCAGCGGGTTCAGGACCACGTCGACGGGCGTCCCATCGGGAAGATAGGGCATATCCTCGACGGGCAGGATGCGGCTCACCACGCCCTTGTTACCGTGCCGCCCCGCCATCTTGTCCCCCACCGTTATCTTGCGCCACTGCGCCACATAGACCTTGACGGTGCGGTTGACTCCGGGGCCGAGCGCATCGGAGTTGTTGTCCTTACGCTCCATCTGCTTGACGGCGACGACCTTGCCACGGGAACCGTGGGGCAGCTTCAAGGAGTTGTCCCGGACCTCCCGTGCCTTCTCTCCAAAGATGGCACGCAGCAGCTTCTCCTCGGGGGTCTGGTCCGACTCTCCCTTGGGCGTCACCTTCCCCACCAGGATGTCGCCCGAGTTCACCTCGGCCCCGATTCGAATGATCCCCGTATCGTCGAGGTTGCGAAGCATGTCCTCGCCGACGTTCGGGATGTCGCGGGTGATCTCCTCAGGCCCCAACTTCGTCTCCCGGGCGTCGATCTCGTATTCCTCGATGTGCATCGAGGAGAACTTGTCCTCCTTGACCAGGTTCTCGCTCAGCAGGATCGCATCCTCGAAGTTGTAGCCCTCCCAGGGGACGAAGGCGACGAGGACGTTCTGCCCCAGCGCCAGCTCGCCGTTATCCACGGCCTGACCGTCGGCGATGATCTCCCCCTTCTCAACGGTATCTCCTTTCGAGACCAGAGGCCGTTGGTGGATCACCGTGCACTGGTTGGAGCGACGGAATTTGATGAGGTTGTAGACGCGCACGTTGCCCTTTCTGGAGCGAATCTCGATGCGCTCGGAGTCCACCCAGCGCACCTCCCCTGCCTCCGCAGCCACGACGCAGGACCCCGAGTCCTTGGCGATGCGATGCTCTATCCCGGTCCCCACGACGGGGGCCTCGGGCAGGAGCAGGGGCACGGCCTGACGCTGCATGTTGGACCCCATGAGGGCCCGGTTGGCGTCGTCATGTTCCAGGAATGGAATCAGCGCCGTCGAGGAGGAGACGATCTGCTTGGGCGAGACGTCCATGTAGTCCACCTGGTCGGTGGGGATCGTGTCGATGTCGTCCTGGTGGCGGGTGGGGCAATCCGTGCCCGCGATCGTCACCCCATCCTCCTCCAGAGGAGTATTGGCCATGGCGATGTGATAATTGTCCTCGTCGTCCGCGGACAAAAACTCGATGTCCTCCGTCAGCTTGCCGTCCTTCACCCTGCGGCGCGGGGTGATGAGAAAACCGTGCTCGTTCAGGCGGGCATAGGTGGTCAGGGACGAGACCAACCCGATGTTCGGCCCCTCAGGGGTCTCGATGGGACAGACGCGGCCGTAATGCGTGTAGTGCACGTCGCGCGCCTCGAAACCGGCCCGCTCCCTGCTGAGCCCCCCAGGCCCGAGGGCGGAGAGGCGGCGGCGATGCGTCACCTCGGCAAGCGGATTGGTCTGGTCCATGAACTGGGACAGCTGTCCGGAGCCATAGAACTCCCGAAGCGCGGCGGAGATTGGCCGGACGTTGATCAGCTCGCCTCCCATCGCTGTGCTGAGGTTCGGCATCGTGGTCATGCGCTCGCGGGCGATGCGCTCCATGCGCAGGAGCCCGATGCGAATCTGGTTCTGCAGCAGCTCACCGATGGAGCGCACCCGCCGATTGCCCAGGTGGTCGATATCGTCGCTCTTCTTATCCAGGGCCTTCATCGCGAACATCTCCCGAACGATTGCGACCAGATCCTGCAGGGTGAGAAGGCGCGTATTCGCCTCGATATCGAGCCCCAGGCGGCGGTTCAGCTTGTAACGCCCGACCCGCCCCAAAGTGTAACGTCGGGGGTCGAAGAAAAGGGATTTCAGATACTCCCGTGCGTTTTCGACGCGGGCCGGCTCGTTGGGGCGTAGCCGGCGGAATATCTCCTGCATCGCCTCATCCGAGCTCTGGGTGACGTCCCGCTCCAGAGTCAAGGCCAGGGAGGGGTCCAGCCCCAGCACATCGATGCCGCCCCGGCCTTCGGGGTTGAGCCGGGAGAGGGTTTCCAGGGCCTCGCGCGTGACGGGGCGCCCGCGGGCCACGACGACGTTACCCTCCGGGTCCAGGACATCCGCGGCGGAGAGCCTCCCCCGCATCTCGTCCCCAAACTCCAGGAAGGTCGGTTCCGCTCCGAAAAGGGAGATGATGGCGTCGTTGTTCTCCGCCCCAAATGCCTTGAACAGGAGCGTGACCGGAAGCTTCTTTCGGTTGTCGATGTTGACCGACACGATCTCGCCCGGGGCCAAAGAGAAATCCAGCCAGGCCCCTCGGTCCGGGATCACTTTCGCCAGGCAGGCATCGTGGTTTGACCCCTCGCCCCTGCCGAAGTAAACGCCCGCGGAGCGCGCCAGCTGGTTGATGACGACGCGCTCGGTTCCGTTGATGATGAAGGTTCCCCTGTCCGTCATCACGGGAAAATTGCCGAGGAAGATCTTTTCCTCCTTGACCTCCTGTGTCTTCGTGTTGGCAAGGCGGATTGTGGCCCGGATAGGACGCGCCCAGGTCATATCCCTCTGTCGCGCCTCCTCCTCGAGAAGGTCGGGGCTGTCGATATGATAACGGACAAATTCGAGGACAAATTGACCGTCATAACTCTCAATAGGGAAGACCTCATGAAGCAGTTCCTGCAACCCCTGCATCGAACGAGCCTCTGGAGCCACATCATCCTGATAAAACCATCGATAGGAATCCCGCTGCACCTCGATCATATCGGGCATCTCGACGAGATCGTACGCACGTCCGAAGGTGTAGCGCTGCCGTTTTTTGCTTACCGGAACAAACTCGGGCATGGACTGAAGGACCTCCCTTGCCAAATGGGGGAAATTTATGCCGAACTCCAATGATAACAAAAGGATATAGCCCTGTCAACCGACACGACTATATCCTTTCACTATAACGATGGTGCCCGAGAGAGGACTCGAACCTCCACAGCCTTGCGACTACTAGAACCTGAATCTAGCGCGTCTACCAATTCCGCCACCCGGGCTTGAAAACAAAAGGTATTCTAGCAAGCCTACCGGGGTTTGGCAAGGGGTAAAAGCAGATTTTTTTAACAAATCAAGTGAAAATTTGGGGCAAGTTTTTGAAAAACTTCTGTGATAGTATCGTCAGGAGGCGGTATCTGTGCTAAAGTAACCACCGAACGGGAGGGGCGATATCCAAAGATGAAAATCCGTAACGGAAGGCTGCAGCCGCGAAAAATCGAGGACGAGGGGGATGCCGAATGAACATGAAGGTTTTGGTGGGGCTCGTGGCCTTGCTGTCTGCCATCGCTCTTTGCACGATTCTGAACCTGGCCAGCGGGGTGTTCATTCCCCTGGTCGTCGCGTGGTTCATCCTCCAGGTCTTCCGCCCCATCATCAGGCTGGGCTGGAGGATCCACCTGCCCCCCATCCTGAACATCACCCTGGTCTTCGCCATATTTTTCAGCGTCTGCGTCCTTGGGATCTACTTCTGCACGCTGCAGGCCGTGGAGTTCAATCGCGCGTACAGCCTGTACTATTCCAAGCTCAACACGATGTTCAACAGCATCCTGAGCGCCCTGAGCATCCCCCCGTCGACCATATCCAACTTCAACTGGCTCGACCTTCTGGGACGCTATGTGCGCAACATCTCGGAGCTGGTCGTGGCATTCTCAAGCAAATTCGTCCTGACCCTGGTGTTTTTGATGTTCATGCTTCTGGAGGCCCCTTATGTCAACGAGAAGATCGACAAATCCTTCTCGGGCACAAGCGCCTCCAGGATCAAGAACATCCTCGACACGATCTCCCGGCAGATCAGCCGCTACCTTGGAACTTTGAGCCTCATCAGCCTGGCCACGGCCTTCTCTGCCTGGATGGTGCTCGTCGCACTCGACGTGGAACTGGCGTCCGGCTGGGGCGTCCTGACCTTTCTCCTGAACTTCATTCCAACCGTAGGCTCCATTATCGCCACGATCCCCCCCGTCCTGATGGCCGTCCTGCAATTCTCCCCCAGCCTGTTCAAACCCCTGGTCGTATTGATGTCCCTGACAGCCATCCAGATCACCATCGGCAACGTCATCACACCCAAGGTTGTGGGAGACCGTCTGGGGCTCAGCCCCGTCGTTATCCTCCTGTCCCTGCTGCTCTGGGGAACCATCTGGGGAATACCGGGAGCCCTGTTGTCCGTCCCCATCGCCTCCATCATCAAGATCGTCTGTGAGAACATACAGCCCCTGAGACCCATCGCCGTACTCATGGGCAGCGGCGAGGCCGCACTGCTGGCGGAGCCGCCGGTCTCCAGGGAGAGAAAAAAACATTCGGCGGCCCCGGAGGCCCCCGCTGGAGACACGGGGACGGCCAAGTAAGGAGGGGCTTCTGGGCATCCCCAAGAGCATCTTCTAAACTGCGGCAACTTGGGAGAACAAACAAAACCTGTCCCCGGTGTACGCATCTCTCGTCGGGGACAGGTCTGTCGATTCTTTCGGTAGTGTTGTTTGTCGGGAGGAAGCTGCCTGGCAGAAACGATGACGCCCTTCGTCGCCGTAACCGTAATGAGACCTTGAGGTTCCTTATTCTTCTTCGGAGAGCCCCAGCATATCCGACAAATCGAAGGATCCATCCTGTTTGGCCTTGATGGCCTCCACCTCGACCTCAAGCTTCTGCTTGGCCTCCAGAACGATTCGCGCCTGCTCCAGCCGTTTAAATGCGGCTTCGGAATATCCGCGGTTATAGAGTTCCACCGCAGCATTGACGATGAAGCCCCCCAAAAAAGCCTCCCATTTTTTTGATAAGGCGTCCTCCGTGTCCCCCCCGTGCTTTTTCGTGAATTTCTCCAGATCCCAGTCGAGCATGTCCCGGCTGATGGAGGCGAGCTCGTCCAGTACCCTGTCGAACTCGCTCTTCTGCGACGTGGAGTCCACGTAGCGCTGATTCGAGTTCATATCATACTTCAGGGTGAAATCCGATCCCCTCTGCAGTTCTTCCCCTTTCACAGTCGAATCCGGCTCGGAAGGCAGGGCCGCTTCCTGGACTCCTGCCGTTGCCTTATCGGCCTTCTCCTCAGCAACCTTCACCTCATCGACGGGCTCCAGATCCGTTTTTTCTGTCTTTTTTCCGACCGCCATCGTGCTGACCTCCTATCGAGAACACGCAAACACGCAGCTCATTTTATTATGAAGCCGACGGACCTCCATATCGCCCTTCCCCTACTGCAGGGCCAGGGCCATGACGGCGCTCAACCTCCGGACAAAGGATGCGGGATCGGTGATGGTCCCCCCCTCGAGGATCAGAGCCTGATCGTACAGGACCGCAAGGAAGTCCTCGATCCGGGCGTCTCCATCCTCGGCCATCTTCATGAGGCGAAGGACAAGCGGATGATCCGCATTCAGCTCCAGGACGCGCTTCTGCTGCCGTACCTCCTGTCCCATGGCGCGCATCAGCTGCTCCATCTGGAAGGACATCCCGTTCGTGGCGTCCACCAGACACGCCGGGGAGGAGACCATCCGCAGCGAGGGGCGAACGTCCTCCAGGACGTTCCCCAGGAGCTCCAGGGTCCTTTTTTTCAGCGGTTCGAACGTGGGCTCCAGCTTCCTGAGCTTCTCCTCCTCCAACTTGCGCTCCGCCTCCGTCTCCGCAGGGGCGGAATCCCCCGCCGCATTGACGAGCTTGACGGACTCGAACTCCAGACCCTCCGCAAGGATCACCTCGTCCACCGGGTCCGTCATCAAAAGGACCTCAAATCCCTTCTCCAGGAGACGCTCCAGTTTCGGGGAGGCCCTGAGCGCGTCGATGTCCCGTCCGGCAAGGCAAAGGATCCCCTCCTGATCCGGTTTCATGCGCTCCCTGTAGGCGGAGAGGGTGGTCCATCCCTCCTGTGCCGTCGAACGGAACAGGGCCAGCTCGAGGATTGCGGCCGCATGCTCCCGATCCTGGACAATCCCCTCCTTCAGGACCCTGCCGAAGGCGGTCCAAAATTTTTCGTAGGCCGTCCTGTCCGTCTCCAGCAATTTGCGGAGGTGGGCGAACACCTTACGCTGCGTGCTCCGTCGAATGACCCGGATGATGGGGTTGTCCTGGAGAATCTCGCGGGAGATGTTCAGGGAGAGGTCCTCAGAATCCACGACCCCTCTCACGAAACGCATGTATTCTGGGATAAGGTCGTGGCAGTCGTTCATGATGAAGACCCGCTTGACGTAGAGCTCGATACCGCCGGCTTTTGGGTTCATGAAGAGATCGAAGGGCGCTTCGGAGGGGATGAACAGCAGCCCCTTGAAGCTGACGGCCCCCTCGGCGTCCAGGGCGACGCGGCTCAAAGGTTCCTTCCAGTCATGGGTCAGGTGGCGGTAGAACTCGCGATACTCCTCCGCCGTGACCTCGGCTTCCGGACGGCACCAGATGGCCTTTTGGGAATTGATGGTCTGGTCCTCAAAGGTCTCCCTGCCGTCCTGCCGTTTCGAGACGTCCAGGATGATGGGCCAGGCGATGAAGTCCGAGTATTTCTTTACGATGTCGCGGATCGTCCATTCGTCGGTGTAGTCCTTCCCGTCCTCGCCGGCAGGGCGAAGGTAAAGGGTGACCGTCGTCCCGCATTCTCCCCTCTCGGCGTCGGCCAGGGTATAGGTCCCCTCCCCGTCCGAATCGAAGCGGAAGGCATCGTTGGTCCCCAGCTTGCGCGAGACGAGGGAAACCCGTTCCGAGACCATGAACACCGAGTAAAAGCCCACGCCAAACTGGCCGATCAGCCTCTCGCCGGCATCGTCGGACCTCCCTGCCTCCAGAAACTCCCGGGTTCCGGACTTGGCGATGGTCCCCAGGTACTGCACGATCTCCTCGCGCGTCATGCCTATTCCGTTGTCGGAGATGGTCAGGGTATGGGCCTCTCTGTCGCGGACGATGCGAATTTCGGGGGTGAAGTCCGCCAACTCGGAGTTGAAGAGAGCCTCGATACGCCGCTTATCCAGAGCATCCGACGCGTTCGAGATCAGCTCGCGCAAAAAAATGTCCCGGTTCGAGTACACCGAGTGTATCATCATCCTCAGAAGCTCGGAGGCCTCCGACTGGAAATGAAACTTCTCCTCAGCCATCAGGCAAAATCCCCTTTCCTGCCGCTCTCCGAGACTCACGGAGAACGATAAAACCGCCCTGGACTGCGAGGGCCGAATCCTTTTGATTATAGCGTCTTGCGCGGCCCGAACGCAAGGAAGAGTTCAAGGAAAATCCCAGCTGACGCAGAGGAAGCGAGGGGGTGCAAAAAAGCCCAAAGGGCCGAGGACGACTGTCGTCCTCGGCCCTCGGAGTTGCCTTAAATGAATCGAACGCTACTCCTCGGATCCAGCGTCCACGACCTTACGCCCCTTGTAGTAACCGCAGGAGGGACACGCACGATAGGCCATGGCTATCTCTCCACAGTGTGGGCAGGCCAAAGTGGAAGGCGCGGCGAGCGATCCCAGCCACTGCGCCTTTCGCTGCGCCGTACGGGCATGGGAGGTCTTTCTCTTGGGTGTTGCCATTTCCATTTCCTCCTTATAAAAAAACTGCACAAAAGCATAAATAAACTACATAAGAACATTATCTCAAGGAGCGAGCCCGATAATTCGGGGGCTGGCTGCCTGGATTTCAAACCCTCTGGAACTTACGGAGGACCTCCAGACGGGGGTCGCCCTCCAAGCGGGAACACCCACATTTTCCCTCGTTGAGGTCGGCGCCACAGACAGGACACAGGCCAAGACAGTCCTCCCTGCACAGGGGCTTTCGCGGCAGGAGGAGCAAAATACTTTCCCTCACCTGGTCGGAGATATCCAGCGTCCGACCGAAGAATTCCACCTCGACCGGCATGAATCCCTCGTCGGACTCCAGACGGGTATCCTCCCCCAAATCCAGCCCGGACGGAAGGTAAAGATACAACAAATCATCCGATATTGCAAGGGATGTCCCCCTCAAACAGCGCGCACAGACGCCCTCAGCCCGGAGGGTCAGGGAGAGCCTTACGGAGAGGAGCGAGGGCTCCAGCCAATGGGCCTCGGCCTGGACCTGGCATCCGTCGGGGAGCCCGAAATGCTGTCCCTCGAAGTCCACACCGTCGGGGACCACAATGTCCCAGGCCCCTTCAACGTGGGTCTCCGTATCGTTGCGCTGAGGCAGGGCGATAATACAGTTCCAGTCCCCAAGTCCAGCTCCGGCCATGTATCCTCCTTATCCCACTTATCCCCCCAAACCGTAATCAGCTGGCCGAGGGGACACGTCGTCAGGATGACGGCTAATTAGCGGCGACCAGACGCTTCGTGTCGCGGGCGATGACGAGTTCCTCGTTCGTGGGGACGACCAACACCCGGACCCGGGAGTCGGAAGCGCCGATATCCGCCTCCTTACCCCGAACCTTGTTCTTCTCCTGATCGATGGAGATACCCAGAAATTCCAGCCCCTCGCACACTCTGGATCGGACGAGAATGCTGTTCTCCCCCACCCCCGCGGTGAAGACCAGCGCGTCGATCCCCCCCATGGCGGCCGCGTAGGCGCCAATGTATTTCCGAATTCCATAGGTCAGGACCGCAAGGGCCAGCTTGGAACGGGGCTCCCCCCTGGCGGCGGCTTCCTCAATGTCACGGAGGTCGCTGCTGAGCCCCGAGACCCCGAGGAGACCGCTCTTCTTGTTCAAAAGCGCATCCAGGTCCTTGGCGTCCAGCTTCTCCGTCTGAGCGATGAAGGGGACCAGGGCGGGGTCGATATCGCCGCAGCGCGTTCCCATCAAGACCCCTGCAAGCGGCGTGAACCCCATCGAGGTGTCGATGGACCGTCCGCCCTGGACCGCGGTTATGGAGCTGCCGTTGCCCAGGTGGCACGTCACGATCTTCAGCCTCTCGACGGGCTTGTCCAGGATCTCGGCCGCCCGGCGCGAGACATAGTAATGGCTCGTTCCGTGGAACCCGTAGCGCCGAACCTTGTACTTCTCGTAATAGCCGTAGGGAAGACCGTAGATGTAGGCGTGCTCCGGCATGGTCTGATGGAAAGCCGTATCGAATACCGCGACCTGCGGCACGGAGGGAAGGACCTCGGTGACGGCCTCGATTCCCATGATATTGGCGGGGTTGTGAAGCGGCGCGAGGGGAATGCACTCCCTGAGGGCTGCCATCACCTGAGGATCCAGCTTTACGGAGGTCGAGAACTTTTCCCCCGCGTGGACGACCCGGTGTCCGATGGCGCTCAACTCACCCAGCGAGGACAGTACCCCGTGCCCCTTGTCCAGAAGGGCGTCGAGGACAAGCTGGATGCCCACCTTGTGATCCGGGATGGGGGTTACCTTGACCACCGCTTCCATACCTGTCTTGGTGTGCTTGATCTGCGACCCGTCGATACCGATACGCTCCACCAGCCCCTTCGCGAGGACGCTCTCCGTATCCATGTCGAAAAGCTGATACTTCAGGGACGAGCTGCCGCAGTTGATGACTAAGACCTTCATTGTTCACATACCTGCCCTTCGCGGACGGCGGGATCCTGGAACCGCCGCCTCTCGATTTTTATCCTGCCATTCGTTGAAAGAGGTCGCCAGGGACCTCGAACGGCGTTATACTTGCCGATATGGACAATCGGACACCTGTTGTCGGCATCGCTGCCGAGTATAACCCCTTTCACAACGGACATCTCCTGCAAATGGCGTCGGCGCGGGAGCGCCTGCCCGGTGCTTTGTTCGTCGTCGTGCTGTCGTCGAACTTCACACAAAGGGGCATCCCCGGGATCACCGACAAATGGTCACGCGCGCAAATGGCCCTGCGCGGTGGGGCTGACCTGGTTCTGGAACTGCCCTTTCTCTTCGCATGCAACGCGGCGCCGGAATTCGGGTCCGGGGCAGCGGACCTGCTTGCGCGCACAAAAATCGCGACTCACATCTCCTTCGGCATGGAGGATGCCCACTACGATACGAGTCCAATCTTTAATATTCTAATCCAGGAGCCGGCCTCTTTCAAGCGGAGCCTGAGGAAAAAACTCGACGGGGGACTCTCCTACACCAGGGCCGTCGGCGAAGCGCTGGAGGAGGAGCTTCCCGGGGCCAGGGATTTTCTCTCGAAACCCAACAACTCCCTGGCCCTGTCCTATCTGCTGAGGATCGGGAGACGGGGCTACCCCTTGATTCCGCTTCCCGTACAACGGGCGGGGGCGGGATATCATGACCTCGAGCACGGCCCCCTGCCGAGCGCCGTGGCCATCCGCTCCGCGCTGCGGGACGCACAGGCTTCTCGGTGGCCTCTGTGGGTCCGAGACGTCATGCCCCCCTCGACGCTCCGTCTTCTGGGGGAAGCACGAACGAAGGGACGCTTTTGCCCTGGGCCCCAACCCCTCTGGCCCCTGATCCAGGCCCTCCTGCTTCGCAGCTCCCCCGAGGAACTGCGAGGATGTGCGGGGATGGATGAAGGGCTGGAAAATCTCTTCCTCAAGCGCTATAAAAACGCAGCTTCCTACGACGATTTCGTAGGAAGCTGCGTCTGTGCGCGTTATACGCGTTCCCGGATCCAGCGCCAGATCGTCCGGCTCCTGGCGGGGGTGGACCGCTGGTCCGCGGTGGCCGCGTCCAGGGCCGGGGTGCCCTACGCCCGCCTGTTGGGCGGCAGCGAACGTGGAAAAAAACTGCTGCGCGACAGGGCGCGATACTCCGACATCCCCATCGTGACGCGCCTCGCCGCGGTCAAGGACCCCATTGGAAAGCTGACCGCCGCTGCGGAGTTCCGTGCGTCGAAACTCTACGAACTGCTCCTCCCCAAGCCCGAATTGGATTACGAGGAACGGCAGAGTCCCCGCTTCGAGCATTAATCACGGATCTCATGGCCCATCGACCTTCCTTATAACTTCATAACTTCTCCTGGCACCCTTGTCTGTAAAAAGCCGCTGCCTCCGTGAAGTCGATGATCCGTCCCCGCGCACCCAAGCCGTCGGGCGTCCCTCCCGGCCGCGGCAGCATGCGCATTGCGATGCCAATAAGCTCGCGCCGGCTGTGAATGCCCAGCTTGCGGTTGATGTTGCGGATGTGGAACTTCAGGGTGTTTCGGGTGATATAGAGCTCGCTGCAGATGTCCCCGTTTCCATCGCCGTCCAGAATCAGGAGCGCGATGCGGCACTCCTGGCGGGTCAGGCCCATTTCCTCGAACCCGCACTTCAGCAGACGTTCCCTCTCGTCCCCACAGCCCCGGAAGCGGGCGAGGGGAAACGACAAAATGCAAGAATTGCCCTTTCGCTGCTCCGTCATTAAAATGGCTCCTTTCACATCCTACTTTCGCATCCTACTTTCGCATCCGAACGGAAAATCTTACGCCATCCCCACGCCAGGTGGCGGGCCCTCCCCTTCACAATCGAATCGCCCGGCTGCTGCTGGGGGCCGCCTCATCCAACAGGTCTGGTTCCACATATCTGATTCGAGGTACTCGGCCTCTCTGAAACGAAACACCCGGCCGATCAGGTTCGCCGGAAACTGCCCGAGGCGCGTGTTGTAGTCGCGGGCGGTCGCGTTGTAGTAGCTCCTTGCCATCTCCACCTCCGTGCTCAGCTCCGGAAGGAGAACTCGAATACTCGTCCGATCCTCGTTCTTCTCCGATCCTTCCGATGTCTCCGGGCTTCGTTCGCAGAGGGCCAGAAAGGAGGGCAGACTTGCCGACAGTTCCGCCTCGGCTCGCATCAACTCGCCGACATCCCATTGGGAGGCATCCCGCGCACAGGCCGACCTCATCATCTCCAAGGGCGCCCTCTCCTCGGGACTGCTCGACGCCATCGCCCTCAATACCTGGGCGATGGCCGCCCGTCTCCGCCGCACCGCCGCCAGGACCCCGCTCCATCCCTCCGCAGAAAAGCTCCTCAGTACGATGAGGCCGTTATAGGTTTTGACCGAAAGGACAAGGGCCGTCAGCAGCAGCGCCGCAAGAAAAAACACGCCAATAATCCTTTCCATTCGGTCCCCTCCATTCGGTCTCATCCATTCGGTCCCATCCGTCTCATCCGCCACTCCGTCCGTTCCACTGGACCCTTCGGTCTGTCGATCCTCAGGTTGATACGTCCACAATTATCCTTCTGGACCGGCAAAAATCTTCACCCACAGGGGGGATTCTCATGTTCGGGGAAAGTTGGCGGGGGATTGACGCTCGATGCTGATGTTCAAAGGATCCAGATGCTAAAATCACCCCAAAGGATGAGGGCGAAAAGGATGATTTGCGCCCCTTTCGGACAAGGATTTTCCGGTCAGGGATCCTCCGAATTTGAAGAGGGGTATAGGGTTTGAAGGGGGGATGAGGTGCGGGGGGCCTTATCGGTCCCGGCGTTTTTTCAGAATATCGATGTAGATCATCAGCAGCTCGCGCTGTGAGGAGACCTGCATCTTGGCGAAGATGTTTCGGTTGTGGGTCTTGACCGTATTGGGGCTGATGCCCAGGGTCGCGGCGATCTCCGCGGCGGAGCAGCCCCGAACGTAGAGATCGAACACGTTGTGCTCGGCGCGCGACAGGGTCCTCACCCGCTCGTTGAACTCCCTCTCGACCTCGTCGTCCGTGGGGCCGGTGTCGGGACCCATCCCCTCGGATGGCTCCGCCCGTCCGACGGATGCACGTGCCGTCAGGAACTCGATCAGGTCGTCGATCTCCGCGATCCGCGTCACGGGTGGCTCGTCGGCGCCCTCCTTCACCGCGGCAATCGCCCTCAGGATGGGGCGGACGTACCACCTGCTGAAGAAAAACGAGACCAGGATGCCGGCAAGGGATATCACGGCGAGGATGAGGACGAACCTTCCGTTTCGGGCGGACCGGACCGCGTCGTATTCCCTCTCGGGGACGAGCAGCGCGAACGTGAACTCCGGGGCGGAGCAGGACAGCCCTGACGGCTGTATCCTCATGGGGCGCGCTCCGCCGATCAGGGATTCTCCTCCGTCGGTCCTGTAGAGGGTGAACCCGTCGCGTCCGCCCGCCGGCGACAGGCGGTTCGCGCCCCCCGGCTCCTCCTCCGCGAAATAGCGCCACGAGACCAACGCCGAGGAGACATCGAGCCCTGATTTTGTTGCCGGGGCCAGGGTGCAGAAGATGCCGCCGTAAATGTTGGCGGCCGGCATGGTGGTACGCTTGAACTGGAGGTCGCTGATGTCGAAGCCGCAGACCCCGAATACACCGCCGCGCGAATCGATCAGGGGGACGCTGCACAGCATCGCCTTGCGGGCAGTCCCCCGAATCGTCGTCGTCGGATACCAGAATCCCACGCGGTGAGCGCTCTCGGGATGCTCCATGGCGCACCGCTGCGGGTGAGCGAAGTAGTCCGCGTCCTCGATGTCGAACTCCATGGCCCAATACTTCTCCATCACCAATCCCCGCTCCAGCGCAATCTGCGAGGGACCTCGCAGAAGCTGGAACTGCAACATGCTGCCGCTGACCAGCTCCGGCTCCCAGTCGACGAGGTACAGCCCCGCCCGGGAGGTCCGGGCCTCGCGCATCCTTCGGCTGGCGGTGGCGTCCAGGATCAGGAAGGCCCCGGTCGTCTTGGCCTGCTCGAGCGAGAGCATCAGGTTGTCGAACTGGTTGGCCAGGAGCGGCCTCAGGAGCTCGGGATGCCGTCGCAGGTCGTCCGTCGTCAGCTCCCGCTCCTCCAGAAAGTGTTCGATGCTGCGCGACAGGTGGCGGCCCATCCGTATCGCCATCGCGGAGAGATGCCCCATTCGCCTCTCCGTCGACACTGCGAGATGTCTCAGCTCGTTATCGAACACGAGGCGGCCCCCGGAGTCGCGGAGGCTCAGCGTGCCGGTCAGGAACAGCACCGCCGAGACGATCGCAGCCATTGTGAGCACGACGAACGCGAAGAACATCCAGAGCCTCAGGCGCAGCGTCCGCCCAAGACGCCCCAGAGCTCCGAGGCCCCTCAGCCTGGAGAAGAACGCGAACGGGGAGAGCTTATTCCGGCTCGACAAACTTCGTGTACGCCCCTTCCGTGGCCTCACGCCAGGCCCGTTCCGCCCCGACGGCGGGCAAAAGCTCCCGGTACCGCTCCCGGGCCTCCTCCGCGAGGCGGCGCATCCGTCCCTCGTACAGGATCTCCAGCTCTCCATAGTTCGCGATCGACCTTTGGGGCAGGAAACGGTACTCGCGGTTCATCACGCCGATGGCCTCGACATAGCTCCTCCAGATGCCGGTGGCGTCCTTTCCCCAACGCTCCTGCGCCGTCTCGAGCGCGTTGCGGGTTACGGGCAGGTAGCCGGTGCCCTCGACGTACCGAAGGTTCTCCTCCGGACGGGTCAGCCACTTCAGGAAATCGACGGCCGCCTGCTGCCGGTCGGGAGTCGAGCGGAAGAGGCAGAAGCCCCCGGCGCGCTGGATGGCGACCTTCCGCCCTCCCTCCATGACCGGGAAGGGCAGCAGTTCGAACTCCACGGGCTCGGACGTGTTGTCGTCGTAGACCACGTTCTTGGGCATGAAGGTGATGCCCGCGGTGGAGCTGGTCCAGCACAGCATCCTGCCCGTCTTCGCCAGGTCCGTCCCGTAGCCCTTGTAGACGGATTCGTATCCCCTCACGGTAGGCTCGAAGAACAGCCTCCAGACCCTTTCGTAGACGGGAGAATGCACGTTCAGGCGCCCCCCGTCGAACAGGTCGTCGTCCAACTGGGCAAACGCGGCCTGGGCCAGGTTGAAGGGATTGTCTACCATAAAGAATATATCCCCATCGCCCTCGATATCGGGGGTCTTCGCGTCGGTCCACTCGTGGTAGCGCGCTGCGGCGCGGACGATCCCCTCGAAGGTCGCGAGCTCCGTCACGGGGGTCCCGGTCTCGCGGGAGAAGCGGTCCCAGAACGTCCTGTTTACGAGCAGCCCCTCGGTGGACCTGCCAATGGGAAACACGTACAGCAGTCGTCCGTCCCCGAGCCGGCCGGCCTCGATGAACTCGGGGATATAGGCGCTCAGCTCCTCGGGTGAAAAATAGTCGTCGAGGGGAACCAGCGCCCCCTTTGCGATAAGCGGCATCGCGGACTTGGGGTAGGCGATCACGATGTCCGGCGGCTGTGGGGCGCCGGGGTCCCCCTGGGCGATGGACATGAGCTTCTCGTGCATGATCTCGGACTTGGCGATGGCCGTGACGATGATGACGACGCCCCTCTCCCGGCCGACGGAACGATTGAAGCGATCGACGGCCAGGGAAAGGGCGTCCTCCCGATGTCCGGTGGGATTGTGCCAGATCGTGAGCACGATGGGCTCCACAGGCCTGGGCGGGCAAGTGCAGAAAAACACCAGCCCCCCCGCCAGTGCGAGGAAGAGCAAAAGTAAGAGAAAAACGCCTTTCCTCCGAAGAGAGGGAACGAACGACAACACCGACCGCCTCCCGAAAGGGATGCGGCGACAGGGGCCAAAAGCGCCGTCCCTTCACGATGTCCCTCTATTTTATTTCATTCCCCGTATTATTCCAAATCTCGGACTCCCTTTCTTATTTATTGAACCGCCCCATCCGGCCCCTGGCCACCCCACTCGACGAGGGTGAAGCCCTTGCGGACGAAGGGGGTCAACTCCTGTGGGGGGACGACGATGGGCGCGGCCAAGGGCCGGTAAGCCATGAAGACGCGGAGGACGCTGTCGGGCCTCGGTGTGACGGTCAGCGGGG
>CAUPUB010000016.1:0-32470 GCA_963514535.1 uncultured Fretibacterium sp. | reverse complement strand
CCTACTTGATCTCGCTGCTCTTGACGGTGAGCATGTGTCCGGGGCCGCCGTCGAAGGTGACGGAGAAGACGCCCTCCGGCTTATTGAAGGTCAGCTCCCCGCCCTCGTCCAGCTTGCCCTCGAAGATGACCTCATCCTTCTCGTTGGTCACCCGGATGGGCATGTTGGCGGCCGAGGAGCCGTCGGAGAACCCGCCCTCGCACGAGAGCGTCCCGTCGCCATTGTCCCAGCAGGAGAAGAGCGGGGTGTGGGCAAGGGCCGCGCCGGCTAAAGCCATGACGAACACCGCAGCGACACAGAACAACAACTTTCTGTTCAAACCGTTCAACCTGTTCATCTCGAAAACCTCCAATTGATTTGTATGTCAGTCACGCGGTCCGCGCTGGACCGCAGGCTGCCGAAAGTGAAAAAGCCTGCCAAAGGCGGGAGCGTTCCTCGAATATCAGCTGTAGGTCCGCTTCGTCCGGATCAACCCCAGAAGGACCGTCAGGGTCAGGGGAATCAGGTAGAACATCCACATCGCCTCGAAACCGCTCAGCCCAAGCGCCGAGCCACCGGAGAACACCAGTACGGCCGCGAGCAGCCCCAGGATCAGAGGCACGAAGAAGGCGAAGAGCATCCACCCCGTGGAGCCGGTCTGGACCCGGATGGCCATGATCGTGGGCAGGCAGGGCGGACAGAGGACCATGAAGAGCATCAGGGCCATGGCGTGCAGGGGCGTAAGGTCCCCCTCCTGCCGTTTCATGCGCTGTTCCAGCGTGTCCATGTTCCTCTCTCCGCCCTCGCCCTCACCCTCGCCCGGTTCCTTGATGTAGAGGGCGCCCAGGGTGGAGACGCTGTTCTCCTTGGCCGCCAACGTGCTGAGCACGGCGACGTTGACGCGCCAGTTGAACCCCGCGTACCGAGACGCCGGCTCGAGGGCCCGGCCAATCTTGCCCAGAAGGCTGTTGTCGATGCGTTCCCTGCGGATGGCCGTCAACGTATTGGTCCGGAAGGTCAGGAGCTTCTTGAGCGCCCTCTCGAGCTCCTTCGCCTCGGGGTCCTTCTTGTTCTGGACGATCTCGAAGAAATCGGGATTTCGGGCCCCGTAGGCCTTTCTGGACTCGGCCGACGCCCCGGACTTGAGCAGTTCCCGGTACCCCTGCTGGAACAGAATCAGGTCCAGCACATCCTTTTCTGTCCTGAGCCCCGCGCCCAGCCTCTTGCCCTCGGCCTTGCCGAGGAAGGCCCGGACGGCCCGGTCCTTCTCCGCCTCGTAGTGGGCCCTCCGCTCCGGGGTCAGACCGGGGAACTGGAGCAGGACGAAGAGGACGACGGCCACGGCCGCGACGACGGTCGTGATCTTTCGGATGTAGAGCCATATCCGCTCGATCGCACGGCCCAGGACCCCCCGCACGGAGGGGATATGATAGGGCGGCATCTCCATGATGAAGGGGGCCGTCTCCTTGTGCCTCAGCACCGTCATGGAGAGGATCTTCGCCAGGGGGAGCACGAAGAGCAGGCTGATCGTCTGGATGAAGACGATGACGATGCTCTGCTGGTTGACCTCGCCCAGGAGGGGCAGGCGCACCGTCTCGTTGAAGTAGATGCCGATGAGCAGGAAGTACAGCGGAAGCTTGGCCTGGCAGTTGAGCATGGGAAGTGTCAGAATCGTCGCCAGCTTCGACTTCTCGTCCGGGATGCCCTTGGTGGCCATGACCGCCGGGACGGAACATCCGCCCAGGACGACGCCGCCCAGGATCATCGGCAGCGTGGACTGGCCGTGAAGCCCAAAGCGGCTCAGTATCCGGTCCAGGACGAACGCGATGCGCGGCATGTAGCCGCTGTCCTCCAGAACGGCGATCAGCGCGAAGAGGATGAAGAAGATAGGAATGTAGTTGAGGAGCGCGTTCAGGTTGTCGATGACCCACAGCACGAACTCCCGCAGCAGGGGCAGCTCGATGATTCCGGGCTGGGGGAGGATGCTCTCGGCGAGGCTACGGAACCCGGCGAGGACGGGCCAGGTGTAGTGGGTGAGGTTGTAGCCCTGTATGAAGGAAAGATAGTAGAATCCGTAGATGACGAAAAGAAGGAAGACGGGGCCGAAAAACCTGTTGCAGACCAGCCGGTCTATGCGCTCGGAGACGTGGACCTTCTCCGTGTTCTTTCGGGACACACAGCGTTTTGCGATGGCCGCGGCCCTTCGGCTGCGCTGGCCGGAGACGTAGAGGTCGGCGCTCATGCCCTTCTCGCGCTCGAACGCCTCCCTCAGGGCCTCCGCCCTGGACAAAATGTCCTGGGCCGCGTCCCCGGCCCTTTCGTGCACCAGGGCCGCGACCTCGGGGTCGCCCTCCATCAGCTTGACGGCGATCCAGGGAAGGGGGAACGTCCTCTGAGAGGAAGAGGAAGACGTCCTGTTGGACGGGAGCGAATTGGTCAGCAACGACTCCAGCTCCTCCAGAGCGCCCTGCAGGTCGGGATAGAGCTCGGACACGGCAACGCTCGTCCGCGCGTTCGACCGGGACATGTCGGCGATCGCCCCGAAAAGCTCCTCACGCCCGCGCCCGTGGGTGATGGCCGTCGCGACGACGGGGACGCCCAGCTCCCGTGAGAGCCCAGGGACGTCCACGGAGATATCGAGGCCCTCGGCCACGTCCATCATATTGAGGTCGAGGACGAGGGGAATCTCCATCTCCAGAAGCTGGAGCGTCAGGTACAGGCTACGCTTGAGGTTGGCGGCGTCTACGACGTTGACGACCGCCGACAGAGGCTCCTCCAGGAGCACGTCGCGGGAGACGCGCTCCTCGGGCGAGTAGGACGTCAGGCTGTAGGTTCCGGGGAGGTCGACGACCTCCACGGTCTCGCCGTCCCGCTTGTACCAGCCCATCATCTTGTCGACGGTCACACCGGGATAGTTGGCCACAAATTGCCTTGCGCCCGTCAGGCTGTTGAAGACGGTCGATTTGCCGCAGTTCGGTTGGCCCGCCAGGGCTACGATCTTTTTTCCCATCCAGGACTTTTCCCCTTCTACTTTTCCCTTCTGGAGTTTTCTCCATTTCTCATTCTCAGGACTTTTTTACCTTAACGAAACGGGCTTCCTCCCGGCGCAGGTTGACGAGCGCCCCCTCGGCATCCACCTCGATGGGGTCTCCAAGGGGCGCCCTTCGGACGAGTTTCGCCAGGACGCCGGGATAGAGCCCCATGTCCACCAGCCTCTGGGCGAGCATCCCCCTGCCCTCGATTCCCACGACCATCCCTGACTCTCCCGGAGTCAGGTCCGCCAGCGTCATCTCGCTCATCGTCCCTCACCTCGCCTCATGCCTCGGCCACCATCAGACTCATGGCGACCTCCTGATCCAGGGCCAGGCAGCTCTCGCCCTCCATCACCCGGACGATGACGTCGCCGTCCCGCTCCTGCAGGAGGGTGAGAACGCTCCCTTCCCCCAGACCCAAACTTTCGAGGTGCTTGGACATCCTGGGGCCGCTCCCCGATTTCAAGACCTTCAACTTTGTGTTCATCGGCGCCGAAAGCAAGGGAAACATACGGACCCTCCCGGGAACTCAACAAGATTTGTTTTTTATACCATACCTAAAACATTAAATTTATCAGGGACATTTTAACATACTTAACATACTTTAATGTGCACTTTCAGGGCAGCGCACCGTAATTTACGAAGGTCCGACCTTTTGCCCTTCTTTACGAAGAAGGTCCTTCTCCAAAGAGGAATTAGGTTCCAGAGGGCAAATTGATGTTCTACGGCGGGCTCGCCCCTTCATTAAAGGTAAAGACGCCAAAGGCATTAAAGGGAGGTAGGGGAGAGGGGGTGAATGAGGGGTATAAAGGTCAGTTAAGGTCTATTACTCTATGCGCTCTATCGCCCTGCTATTTGGGGCTGATACCTTCTGGGCCGCCGACGGCGAGGCGGCCATATTCTTACTTTATGTTTATGGGGGAGAAACAGGGGGCCGGCCTCCTGGCCCCCATGCTGCCGAGGCTGAGCGACGCGTGCCCGCGCGACCGGGGGGCGAGGCCCACGGTGGGAACATAGAGCTCAGCAGCAGGATCGGGGGAGGGCAGCCGCTTCACGGTGATGCTGCCGCTGGAGGAAAAAGGCTGGAAAATTCGTCGCTAAAAAGGCGCTAAAGATATTGATCTAAATTGATCTATACGAAGCAAAAGAATGCCCCTCGGCGATATTTTGCTGAGCAAAAATTTTGTCCTCGGCAGCGACGGGTTGTGCTATGCTGGACACGGTGTGAGACCCGTTGAGGGAAAAGACAAAACATGACCAGGGAGGGATTTGAAGGATGGATTCGATCAAGAGAACCAAAACGGCCAGGCTCGTTTTTTTGCTTTGCTTCCTTCTGTTCAGCCTGCTTCTTTTACACGATGTCATTAAAGGTACGCAGAAACCAACTGCCGACAACGCGGCCATGCTGCACGAAATGCAGTCCGCCGAGAGGGCCCACCGGATCCTCTCCTTCCTGCGCGACATGAAAGCCGCCGTGATCATATGTTGCGTCGAAAATCTGGCTTCCATCGAGGAGAACCCCGCACGCTTTCGGGAGAAGGTCAACCGCGACCCCCTGGCCGTCAGGAACTTGCTGGGCGAATCCCTAAACTGCATGCAGGACTCCCCCCTGACCTTCGATGAAGCCTATCATTTCTACGTCCTCGAGGATGGCCGGGTGTTGGTGGGCTTCGACCTGACTGACGAGGACGAATTGACCCTGGAGACGCTTGACAGGATAGCCAAGGGGTCGGGCGCGTCCTTGGTCGTCCTGGATCAGAGCACCAGAAACGGCAGACGTGCGATCTGCATGGAGTTCAATATGCAGCTATGTGGTGACCGGCGGACGGGAGAAGCCGGACTATAACATAGGAGAGACTTTTCTGGACGCGAGGTGGAGCGGACCGGAACGCGGAGCAAGACAATGCGTTTGATACGAATGTACGGTTTGGGAGGTGCGGAAGAAGATGGACGGAAAGCGTAAAGGTATGTTGATTTATATTGTCGTGGTGGTGCCAATTTGTTTGGCGGAGTTGATGGCATATTGTGGATGCCGAGTATTTATCGATATATTGGCTTTCCTTTATTTGATAGGGGGGCTCTTTGTAACCGTGGGGACGGGAGGGTATTATTTTCTTTACAAGCCTTTTCCTTCAAAATCCGACGTATCCGTAGAGGAAACACCATCCAAGGATTCCTGCTGGGTCGCGTCGGTCTTATCGATTCTGGAGACTCGGCGTAATTGGTTTGTTGGGTTTAATATTGCAGTATGGACTCTCACCGCAAAATATTTAGGCCTATTTATTGACGGAACACGAGTTAAAGAGCTTAATCAGGGACTTGTATTTTTAGGTTTTTTCGTCTTAGTTCTTCTTGCTTTCAATCATGGATTGGCATCATGGGCCTATACCTGGGAG
This sequence comes from uncultured Fretibacterium sp., assembly GCA_963514535.1. Taxonomy (GTDB): domain Bacteria; phylum Synergistota; class Synergistia; order Synergistales; family Aminobacteriaceae; genus CAJPSE01. The sequence goes on along the minus strand of CAUPUB010000016.1, from coordinate 27,063 downwards.
GTCAAAAAATGCCCGTCCGTTCGGTTCTCGAGGGAGGAGGGGGTCTGGCTGCTCGAGGTGACCGACGAGATCCTTCATCGATTGATTCAGGCAGATGCAATCGGCCTTTTCGTTTTGCTGGCATTGATGGGGTTGCTTTTCAGCCTGCGTTACTGATGCTGAGACACGGCCTCCGTTGACTTCCCGATCGCCCGCCGGTCCGTCCGAATGGCCTCGGCGTGCGGGTGCGTCAGGGAGTACAGGACGAAGTACTCCAGGGGAGGGAGCTCGAAGTCCAGCAGCGGGACCGCCGCGAGAGCGCCCGAGTCCAGATGTCCCCCAATCAATCTGCGGGGCAGGAAGCTGTACTTGTCCTCCTTTAGGACGTAGGGGATGATTTTGCTACCGACGTCGATGTCCAGCTCGAAGCTGGGGAGCCGGCCGAACAGCTGCCTGACCGTATGCGTGTCCAGGAAGCTGGAGTACAGGATGGGAAGGCCGGGCAGGTCCCGCAGGCGGACGCCCTCGCGGCGCCTGGGGTTGGCGCCGCGGGTCACCAGCAGCATCGCGTCGCGGTACAGCAGGTCGCAGACATACCCCTTCCGATTGCAGGGATGATGGGTGTAGCCGACGTCGAAGGCTCCGCTCAGGACCCTGTCGATGCCCTCGCTCGAATGTCTCAGGACCAGACGGAACGCGCTGCGGGGCAGTGCGTTCCGAAGCCTGTGAACCTCCTCCGGAAAACAATCGAAAAAAGCGTGGACGCAGCCAACCAGCAGACGCCCGGGGTCCCGTCCCATCGTTCCGATGCGCTCGAGGGCGCTCTTTTCCAGTGACAGAATTCTCTTCGCGTAGCCGACCAGTTCGTTTCCCGCCGCGGTGGGCTCCACGCGCCCTCGGAGCCGCGTAAGCAGCGTCTGCCCAACCTCACGCTCCAGCTCCTGCACGCGCCCGCTGATCGTGGACTGGGAGACGTGGAGCCTGCACGCGGACCTCGTGAAGCTCCCCGTCTCGACGACGTCCAGAAACGACCTGAGAAATTCCGTGTTCATGTCACGCATCCCCTTCCCTATCGAAAATCCAGAATCGAAAATCCAGATCCGAAAAAACCGATGGAGCCCATCGAAAAATCCCGTTTTACGGCGGGGACGCCCTGGGGTATCCTGTCTCAAGTTTGTCGAGTCAACCTCATTCGGCGATCAGGGAGATTATATCGTTTTTCCGCACTCTTAATACTTCGGAGGTGACCCATGGGCCGTCTGCTGATGGTGGAGAGCTGGGTGGGAGCGACGGGAAGGCTGCTGCCGCCCAAGATTCCGGAGCTCGGACATTCCTACACGCTGGTCACGCGAGACCCCGGGCGTTATCGATCGTCCTGTGGCCGGGACGGGCATCCGGTGCTGGAGTACGCGGACGAGGTCGTCGTGGCGGAGACGAACGAGCTCGAGCCGATGCTGGAGGCGCTGGGCGGCCGGTCGTTCGACGGGGTCCTGACGGTCTGCGACTACTACGTCGAGACGGTGCGTCAGACGGCGCAGCGTCTGGGGGTTCCCTGCCCCTTCCCGCGACGACCCTGGGGCTCATCGCCGCGCCCCCGCTGGCCCGCATGATTCGCACGAATCTTCTGCAGGAGTTCGGAAGGCCGTATATCCTGGCGGCCCTGTCCCGGGGGCTGCGAAGGCGGCAGATCGTCCGGGGCGCGTTCCGGAACGTCCTGCTCCCCGTCGTCACGATGACGGCCCTCTCCGCTGCCTCGCTGGTGGGGGGCGCCGTCGTGGTGGAGAGCGTGTTCTCCTGGCCGGGCATCGGCAAGTACGCCCTGGACAGCATTCTGCTTCACGACTATCCGGTGATCCAGGGCTACGGGTTCGTCACCATCGTGATGATCCTCCTGATCAATCTGGGGGTGGACATCGTTTACATCTGTCTCGACCCGAGGCTGCGGGGACGCTCGGGATACGGAAATGCGGAGGGCGAAGCCCATGCCTGATTCGCTCAGGGCCGGGGTTGCGCTGCTCGCGCTTCTCGTCCTGGCCGTCGTCTGTGCGGACCTCGTCGCTCCCTTCGACCCTCTGGAACAGAGCCCTACGGTCCGCCTGTCCCCTCCCTCCATGGAACACCCTCTTGGGACCGACGCCTTTGGGAGGGACATCCTCTCCCGCGTCCTGTACGGCGGGCGCTTCACCCTGACGGCCTCCTTCGCGGCGCTGTCCGCCGCGCTCTGCCTCGGCGTCTGCGCGGGGATGGCCGCCGGGATCCTGGGCGGCCTCTGCGACGCGGTGCTCATGCGGATCGTCGACGTGCTGATGGCCTTTCCGTTCACCGTGCTGGCCCTCGTCGTCACGGCGCTCTTCGGGACGGGGTTCCTCCATCTGCTCTTTGCCGTTGCCGCCGTGTGGTGGGTGCCCTTCGCCCGGCTTGCCCGGAGCATCACGCTGAGCTCCGGGAACGATACCGAGGTCGCGGCGGCCCGTGTCCTCGGGGCAAGCGGCCTCACCATTGCCGTCCACGAGATTTTGCCGAAGGTGACCGGACCCGCATGGGTCCTCGCGACGTTCGAGCTGGGGAAGCTCATCCTTTCCCTTTCGGCCCTGTCCTTCTTCGGCCTCGGGGCGAAACCCCCTTCCCCGGAGTGGGGAACGATGCTGGCGGACGCCAAGGTACACTTCTTCAGGGCCCCTCACCTCCTGCTGGGGCCGGCGCTCTTCATCTTTCTGACGGTGCTGTCCCTGAACCTTATGGGGGAAGGACTGAGGGACCGACTGGACCCGTTCGAGATCCCCGGATTCTGACGGGCGGCGCCGACGGAAAATACCGCGGAAAAAACTCAAGGAAGAATCGAACGGAAGGAACGGGGGGGAAGCCGGGATGGAAAGGGAGGTCCTGAGGGTCCGGGACCTGTGGGTGTACCATCGGAGCGACGACGGGGGGACTGCGACGCTGAAGGGCGTCGATTTTTCTCTGGCGGCCGGGGAGTGTCTGAGCGTCCTTGGCGAGAGCGGGGCGGGGAAATCGACCCTGGCGAGGGTCATGACCGGCCTGCTTCCCCCGTCGGCCAGGGCCCTTGGGCGAATGCACCTGGACGGGACGGAGCTCGACCTCTCGTCCGGCGGGACGGACTGGCCGGGAATCCGGGGTTCGAGGATCGGCCTCGTCCTCCAGGACGCCCAGCAGGCGCTGAATCCTGTGCGGAGGGTCGAGGCTCATTTCAGGGAGATGCTCCTCTTTCACCATGCCGTCCCCCGTGACGAAGTGCTCCCGACCGCAAGACGTATCCTCGAATTTCTGAACTTCGGGGATGCGGATGCGGTCCTGGACTCCTACCCCTTCCAGCTCAGCGGAGGAATGTGTCAGAGGGTGTGCATCGCGCTGGCGCTGTGCCTGCGTCCCTGTGTGCTGATCGCGGACGAGGCGACCTCCGCGCTGGACGCGGCCACCCGGAATCAGGTTCTGGAGTTTTTGATGGAGATCAACGGCCGGGATGGGATCTCCATCCTGCTGATCTCCCACGACGTCGGAATATTGAAGCGCTGCTGCCACCGCGTCGTGGTGATGGACGGCGGGCGTTTCGTCGAGGACCTTCCCCCGTCCCGGCTGGATGAGGCGCGCCACCCCTCTACCCGGAAGCTGCTGCGGAGCGAACGAACGGTTGCCTCCGCTTTTTCCCGGATAATCTCCTCCCTTCCCGAATGAGCGGCCCGAACGGGCGGGCGGTCCCCGAAATCCGACACCCCAAAGAAAAACACCGGGCCGGAGCTCCGTGTTCCTCGTCCTCTCCCGACGGCCATCGATTTTGGAATAAATATTGACAAAAAAATAAATATGGCACAATTTAAGGACGGTAACGTTACGTCGCGATGGTTGCATAAGCGGGCCATGTAATGGCGATCCGTTGTTTTCGTCGTGTCTCTCCCCCTTCCCGCCAGGTCCGGTATTCCGTGGAAGGGACAATGATGTGCACCACATCTCCTTCATGATGCAGATGACGTGTTTTTGCAGGCCATTGGTCTTGGGTGAGGTTGGATGTGCGTGAACCTCCGAATCGATACTCCGCTTCAAGCACAACCCGCTAAAAGCCGGTAAAATCCGGCAAAATATGACGGCTTGAGGTATCCTGCTCCTTCTTGTCGTCGTCCATGCAGGTGATTGCAATTCTGTAGGCGCATTGCTCCAGCTCCGGAAAACGTGCGGGAGAAGCGTCCATCTTATTCAACCCCTTGACTGCACAAGGCTTTCGGACGAAGTTGCCGACAGCTGCGGGCAGCGTTGCCGGGGGACCGGTTTGTCCGGCCCCTTCCGGTGTCCCTGTGTGGCCGACACCTTGGCGGCTGCGGGTTGTGTCCTCTGTCCGACAGACGCTTCCCGCCCAACGGCAGGCTGCGGAAACGCGGCGTTCTGCGGCAGGAACGGTTGCCTGGGTGTGTTCTGTGTGTGCCGCCGAAGAAACTTCTCCCGCTGTGGGGAAGTCCATTGTATGCGCAGATTCGTTCGGGACGGTTCCTCTCCGGTCCCTTCCTGATGGGAGTGGCCAATGCTCGGAATATAAGGCGCTCCATTGTCGTACGGCCAAGCCTGGTACGGCTTGTCGTTTCTGTTGTCTTTGTCTCTTTGTCGGGCGGTGTGAATGGCTGAGTCGGCCCCATGCTCGAGGTCGTCTATGGTGCGGTATCGAGGGAGCTTCATCATGACTTCATCATGAAAGGAGAATGAGTATGTCCAAAAAGTCAGAGCCTGTGGTTGTGGAATCCGTCAACAGCGTGGACAACAGCGTGGAGGTGTTGCAGGCAAAGATTGCCGCCATGAGGAAGGCGCAGAAGAAATTCGCCTCTTATACGCAGGAGCAGGTCGATCGCATTTTTTTCGAGTCGGCGATGGCGGCGAACAAGGAGCGAATCCCCTTGGCGAAACTCGCGTGCGAGGAGACCGGCATGGGCGTCGTGGAGGACAAGGTGATCAAAAATCACTATGCGGCGGAGTATATCTATAACGCCTACAAGAGAGTGAAAACGTGTGGCGTCATCGAGCACGATACGGCTTATGGCGTGAAAAGGATCGCCGAGCCGGTGGGCGTGGTCGGGGCCGTCGTCCCCACGACAAATCCTACCTCCACGGCGATTTTCAAGTGCCTGATCTGTCTGAAGACGAGAAACGCCATCTTGCTGAGTCCGCACCCGCGGGCCAAGGCGTGCACCATTGCGGCGGCGAAGATCGTGCTGGAGGCGGCCGTGAAGGCGGGGGCGCCGGAGGGGATCATCGATTGGATCGAGGAGCCCTCCATCGAATTGTCGAACGAATTGATGAAATCGGCCGACGTCATTTTGGCGACGGGAGGCCCCGGCATGGTCCGGGCCGCCTACTCGTCGGGCAAGCCGGCCATCGGCGTAGGTCCCGGGAACGATCCGGTCATCATGGACAGTTCGTGCGATATCCCCACCGCGGTTTATTCGGTCATCCACTCCAAGACGTTCGACAATGGGATGATCTGTTCTTCGGAGCAATCGGTCACCGCGATGGCCGATATCTACGACGCCGTGCGGCAGGAATTCGTCAAACGGGGGTGTTACCTGCTTCGGGACGACGAGCGGGAAAAGGTGGGGAAAATCCTTCTGACCGAGGCGGGAACGGTCTCCCCGAAGATCGTCGGGCAGCCCGCCTGCAAGATAGCTGAAATGGCGGGGGTCAGCGTGCCGGAGGGGACGAAAATCCTGATCGGAGAGGTGACCTCGGTCGACCTGTCGGAGCCGTTTGCCCACGAAAAGCTGTCTCCCGTCCTGGCGTTGTACAAGGCCGAGGACTTCGACACCGCTTTGGACATGGCGGACAGACTGGTCAAGGACGGCGGGTACGGCCATACGGCATCCCTCTACATCAACCCCCTGGAGACCGAGAAGCTGGAACGCTTCGCGAGCCGCATGAAGACCTGCCGGATATTGGTGAATACGCCCTCGTCGCAGGGGGGGATCGGCGATCTCTACAACTTCAAGCTCACGCCTTCGCTGACGCTGGGATGCGGTTCCTATGGAGGCAACTCCGTGTCCGAAAACGTGGGGATCAAGCATCTGCTGAACATCAAAACGGTTGCCGAAAGGAGAGAAAATATGCTGTGGTTCAGAGCGCCCCAGAAGGTCTATTTCAAAAAGGGCTGCCTGCCCGTCGCCCTGGACGAGTTGAAGAACGTCTACGGGAAGAAGAAGGCGTTTATCGTCACGGACACCTTTTTATTCTCGAACGGATATACGAAACCCATCACCGACAAACTGGATCAGCTCGGCATCTCCCACGAGTGCTTCTTTGAGGTGACGCCCGATCCCACCATCCAGTGTGCACGGAAGGGAGTGCAGGCCCTGACGGCCTTTGAGCCCGACGTCATCATCGCTCTGGGCGGGGGGTCCTCCATGGACGCCGCCAAGATCATGTGGGTGATGTACGAACATCCGGAATGCAACTTCGAGGACCTGGCGATGGACTTCATAGACATACGCAAAAGGGTGTATACCTTCCCCGAGATGGGGCTCAAGGCGATGATGGTCGCCATACCGACCTCGTCCGGAACGGGCTCCGAGGTAACGCCGTTCGCGATCATCACGGATGCGGATACGGGCACGAAATGGCCCATCGCCGATTACGAGCTGCTGCCCGATATGGCGATCATCGACGCCGACAACATGATGAATCAGCCCAAAGGGTTGACGAGCTCTTCCGGTATCGATGCGCTGACCCATGCCCTGGAGGCCTACGTCTCCATCATGGCCACGGACTTCACCGATGGTGTGGCCCTGATGGCGACCCGACTCGTCTTCGAGTACCTTCCCAGAGCCTATGAGAAGGGGGCCCAGGACCCCTTTGCGAGGGAAAAAATGGGCAACGCTTCGACGTTGGCCGGCATGGCTTTTGCGAACGCTTTTCTGGGCGTTTGCCACTCCATGGCGCACAAACTGGGCGCCTACCATCACCTGCCTCACGGCATAGCCAACGCCTTGTTGATCGAGCACGTCATGCGCTACAACGCGAACGAGGCGCCGGCAAAAATGGGCACGTTCCCCCAATACCCCTACCCCAAGGCCAAGACCCGGTATTGTGAGATGGCCAGGTTCGTGGGCATTACGGGCGGAAATGAGGATGAGATCTTCGAGAAATTCGTCGAGAGTGTCGCCGCCCTGAAGGAAAAGGTGGGCATCAAGCGGACCATCAAGGAGTATGGTGTCGCAGAGGCAGATTTTATGAGAACGCTGGACGATATGGTGGAGAACGCGTTCAATGACCAGTGTACGGGCGCGAACCCGAGATATCCCCTGATGAGCGAGATCAAGGAGCTGTATCTCAAGGCCTTTCATGGAGTCTGAGCCCTGAAGGTATTTCGCCCCGGCCCCGTCGGGGGAGGGCCGAACCCTGGCGAAGGTCGCTCACGGTGGATCGTTTGGGAGGTGGATCGTTGCAAAGGTAGATCGCTGCAAGGGTAGATCGTCGCGGATGACGAGAGCCAAAGAATCCATTTTTCTGGATTTCGCTTGTCAGTCGAGGGATTTTTGAAAAAATTCGGTCGATACCAAAACCGCGTGTAACATGGTCTTGCCTCCCCTGATGAAAAATCTAAGTTCGGCTGCGCAAATCAAAGATTTGCTGCCTCACTTATGTAAGGGGAGGTGCCGAACGGAGTGAGGCGGAGGGGTTGTTCTTCATGCTCGACAACACCCCCCAGCCCCTTCGGGGCAGCCCCCCTTACAGGGGGGCCTTTCTTGCCCTTTAGACGCGAATTGGTATGATACCAAATCGCGTTTAATGTGGATTGCCTCCCCTGAAAGGGGAGGCAAGACTACGTTACATCTTTGTTAAGAGCGAATTGGTATAAATCCCCTCCCTTCCCGAATGAGCGACCCGAACAGGCGGACTGTCAAGGTCCCGGGCCCTATTGAGGACTCTGCGTATTCTCGCACGCGAATTTTCCGTTCCCTGCGGACTGCGCTCCCTCTCCCGTATTCAGATAATTTATACCAATTCGCGATAAAAAATGCTTAGTGCTCCTGGCCCCCCTGCGGGGCAGCCTCGATATCGATGAAGTCGAATCGCGTCACGTCGAACAGCCCCATATCCGTCAGCTTGATCTCCGGGATGACGGGCAGGGACATGAAGCACAGGGTCATGACGGGCTCTATGTCGGCGTTTACCCCCAGCTCCTGGAGCGCCGCCCTATGGAGCCGGTCCAGCCTCCGGTCGACCCATTCGCCGCTCTGGTCGCTCATGATGCCGCCGATGGGCATCGGCATGTTCTCCAGGACCTTGCCGTCGAGCGCCAGCACCACTCCGCCGTTTTGGGCCTTTAGCTGCTCCACGGCGAAGGCCATGTCGGAATCGTTCGTCCCCACCACGATGATGTTGTGGGAGTCGTGGGCTATGGACAGAGCTACGGCCCCCCGCTTGATGCCATAGCCCTCCAGAAGGGCGAGCGCGACGTTCCCCGTGTTCTTATGGCGCTCCACCACCGCCATCTTGACGATGTCCTGTTTGGGGTCGTAGACGAAATCGCCGTCCGCGCTCAGTGTCACGTCGGCTACCTTTTTCCGGGTGACCACGCTGCCCGGGATGATACCGATGACGTTGACCCGCCCGGAGGAAAGGTGCATCTTCAACCTTTTTTCCGAGAAATCCTTCAAGCGTATGCTCCCGGAGACCGAAGCTATGCTGTGACGCTCGATGGGGAGAAGATACTTCCCATCCCGCGCGACCTCGACCCCGCCGATGAGGACCCGGCGCACCTTGAAATGGGACAGGTCGTCCAGCAGCACGATATCGGCGCGCAGTCCGGGCGCGATGGCCCCCCGGTCGTTCAGGCGGTAGCATTCGGCGGCGTTCAGGGTCGCCATACGGATGGCGGTGATCGCGTCCAGCCCCTCCTCCAGACAGATGCGCAGGTGATCGTCCAGGTGACCCAGCTCCAGGATGGTCTTGGGCTGGCGGTCGTCGCTGCAGAGCAGGCACCGCCGGCTGTTCTCGGGGGTGACGCCCTTGATGAGGTTGCGCAGGTCGTGGCACGCCGATCCCTGGCGCAGCAGGATGTAGATCCCCCGGGCGATGCGGTCCCGCAGCTCCTCGACCGTGCCGCATTCGTGGTCCGTGTGAATTTGGGCCGCCGCATAGGCGTTGAGCTCGAGGTCCTTTATGGCGGGGCTGTGACCGTCTATGAGCTTTCCGGCCGATTTTGCGGCGAGCAATTTGTCCAGGATACCGTCGGCGGCGGAGATGACCCCCGGATAGTCCATGAATTCTCCAAGGCCGAGGATACGGTCGTCGGTCAGCGGTTTTTCCATCGCCGCCGCGTCGATGACGGCACCCGCGTGCTCGAACGGGGTGGCCGGCACGCACGAGGGCAGCATGTACTTGATGTCCAGGCTCGTCCCCTCGGATGCGTCCAGCATGTAGTCCAGCCCAGCGAGCCCGCAGACGTTCACGATCTCGTGGGGGTCCGCGATGATCGTGGTGGCACCGTGAGGGACCAGCAGACGCCCTATCTCCTCCGGGCTGACGTAGGAGGACTCGATGTGGATGTGACTGTCGATGAACCCCGGAGTCGCGTACAGCCCCGTTCCGTCGATCTCGTTGTTCCCGCGGTAGCTCCCCACGCCGGCGATGATCCCCCCGCAGACGGCTATGTCTCCCTCGGAGACGGCGCCGCTGTAGACGTCGACCACCTTGCAGCCCCTGATGACCAGGTCCGGGGGGACGCGCCCCGCGGCCGTGTCGATCAGCCTTTTGAGTTCCGCTTTATCCATGACGGTACCTCCCGTTTATTTGCCCCTCGGGGCCAAAGATGGTAGGTCAAAGTTTGGAGCCTGCAAGTCAATCCCGATGTTTGCTGTCCCGGTCCGCGATCACCGGACGGAAATCGTGGGTCATTTCCACAACCTTGAAGCCGTTCTTCGAACTCTCCTTCACCTCGTACATGGCGCCGTCCGCCACATAGAGGTAGTCGTTCAGCTTCTTATGCTGCACTGGGACGCCGTAGCAGTATCCCTGCGAGACCGTCACGATGTCCGACACCTGAGAATGGGCATGAGGAACACGCTTCTCGAGGATCTTATCCTTGATCCTTCGGGCGATCGCCTCGATCTCCCCGCGCCCGAGCCCGCAGGCGATGACGATGAACTCGTCGCCGCCGAAGCGGGCGCAGAAGGCGCCGTATTCCCTCTCGATCTCCTTCAGGATACTGGCCAGCATGACGATGCAGTCGTCGCCTGCCTGATGGCCGTAGTTGTCGTTGAAGGGCTTGAAGAAGTCGATGTCTATGATTCCAACCGCTAGAGGCCTGCTGTTTTGGTAGCAGTCCTCGAAGGCCTCTTCGAAATAGCGGTTCAGGCCGAACCGGTTCGATACTCCCGTAAGCTGGTCGATCTCGGACTTCCTGCGCAGGGCCTCCTTTTCCCTGAGGGAGTCGACCATGAGGTTGATCCCTGTGACCAGGAGCCCCATCTCATCCTTCGTATGGGACGCGAGCGTTTTGTCGGGAAGGTCGCCCTCTTCAATGTGCTTGAGGTGGATCACGATTTTGCGGATGGTGGATATCCAGCGGTTGACGAACAGGAACAGGACGCACCCAAGGAGGAGGACCGCCACGACGATGCCCGCTGCCATCGTATGAACGACCTCGCCGGCCTGCTTTCGCAGCTCGGAGATGTTGCGCCCGACGACGATCGCGCCGATGACGTTTCCGTCCGCATCCTTTAGCGCGTTATACCGGCAGTAGATCATGCTTCCGGCGACGTTGGCCTCGCCCTCATAAAAACCCTTCGCGTCAAGGGAATCCGCCACCTACTTGTCGATATAGGTCCCGACGATGGATTTACCGTAGGGGTCCTTCGTGCTTCCCGCGACGCGCAGGAAATGCCCCTGCCGGTAGCCCTTCTGCGTCGGCGTGTCCTTCACGTAGCCGAGCCCCTCGTCGCCGCACTTGATGAACGCGTAGGAGAACGTCTCCGTCTTGCGCTCGTGATCCAGGAACGGCTTAAAGTTTGCATTTTCCTTTGTGCCGTCGCCGATCAAGATGTGGCCCCTATAGATCGCGTTGTCCCGGACGTTCCAGTCCCCGCTGCCGATCAGGTCCTCGATGTAGTTGATGTCCGCGTTCAGCCTGTTCGCGATCAGGGACTTCTCCATCCGCATGACGTCGTCCCGCATGATTCCATAGATCGCTGTAATCGTCGCCATGGTGAAGAGGCCGAGAAGAATACCGAATTTGAAACGAATACTCTTATGCAGAGTTTTTATAGGCATTATATGCTCAGACTCCTTATCGTCCGGATCCCCCCTGAGTATTCCTGGCCTTTGCCGCGGCCAAATATGCTCCGAGGCCGCCGCTCACCGCCGGCGCTTCAGCTCCGCGGCCAGACGCTGCATCTCGGCCATCTCCTCCAGGGACGCCATGTGGCGCTTCATCTTGGCGTCCAGAAGGCTCAGGCGCGCCTCGCCCCGGCGGCGTCGCAGGCCCGCGAGGACGAGGTCCCAGAGGTCGGCGTCGGCGTGCTCCAGCTCGTCGCAGAAGGCGTCCCCCCGGGCGATGAGCGCTGGGGGAAAGCGGTCGCCAATGGTGAGCCACCGGGCCTCCAGCGAGGCGGGGGACTCCATGAGCACCGCTAAGACGACCTCCTTGACCCGGTCGTCGGAGAGGAGCGCGAGCAGGTTCTCCGGCCGTTGCGAGCGGCGGCAATCCTCCCTGCGCCACAGGAGCGAGCAGAGCGCGGCCTCCAGGGGGTCGATCTCAGGAGGGCGAGGGGCACGGATGTCCCCGCCCTCCGCGGGGGCCTCCCGCCTGTCCGCCCCACGCCTACGCCGAAACGCCTCCAGCTCGCTCCAGAACTCGTGCGGATAGAGGCCCAACGCACCCGCCAGCTGAGGGACGCTGGGGGCAAGCGCCGAGGGCTGGAGCTGGGCGAGCCCCCCGAACAGGGACTCCACCCCGCTGCGCCGGGTCTCGGGCCGGTCCAGCAGCGGCTGCACCGCGGCCAGGTGTTGGAGCACCAGGGGACGGGCCTTTTCGAGGGCCTGCTCGAAGAGCTCCCCGCCGCCGGGGGAGGAGAGCAGCTCGTCCGGGTCCTTGCCGGAGGGGAGCGTGAGCACTTGGACGTCCAGCCCCAGCCCCTGCAGGACGTACATGCCCCTCAGGGTCGCCTCCTGGCCGGCCGTGTCGCTGTCGTAGCAGATACAGCAGCGGTCCCCGAACCGTTTTAGAAGCCGCGCCTGTTCCTCCGTCAGGGAGGTGCCCAACGAGGCGACGGCCTCGGTATAGCCGTTCAGGTGAAGTCGGAGGGCGTCCATGTACCCCTCCACGAGGATGGAACGTCCCCTCTCTCGGATGGCGCCTCGCGCCTCGTGGAGCAGGTAGAGGTTCCGGCGCTTGCTGTAGACAGCCCCTTCGGGGCTGTTGATGTACTTTGCCCCCTCGCCGTCCACGAGCCTGCCGCCGAAGGCGATCATGCGGCCCGCGACGTCGCGTATGGGAAAGGTCAGACGCCCCCGGAAACGGTCATAGACCCCGCCGCGCTGGCTCTCCAGGACAAGCCCCGCGTCGAGCGCCTCGCGGTCCGTCACGCCCGCCTCCCTCAGATGTCGGGACAGGGAGTCCCAGGAATTGGCGCTCCAGCCCAGGCCGAACCGAGCGGCGTCCTCTGCGGTGAGGCTGCGGCGGGCCAGGTAGGCCCGTGCCGCCGAGCCCTCGGGGGCGGTCAGGAGGGAGCTGAAGAACTTCCCCGCCAGCTCCAGCACCTCGTACAGGTTGCCGGAGGCCCTCCGTCTGGACTCGGAACGGGTCAGCGCGACGCCGGCACGGTCGGCCAGGAGCTCCAGAGCCTGGCGGAAGTCCAGACCCTCCGTCTCCATGACGAAGGTGAAGACGTCCCCGCCGCGTCCGCAGCCGAAACAGTGGTAGTTCTGGCGCTCCTGAGAGACGTGGAAGGACGGGGTCCTCTCGTCGTGGAAGGGGCAGAGCCCCAGATACCCGCGGCCCGCACGGTGGAGCCTCACCCGGTCGCCGATGACCTCCAGGATATCCAGCCTTTCCTTGATCCGCCTGACGTCATCGTTCTGCACGCTGCACTGAGCTCCTTGTTAAAATTCTATAGAAACTTAATCGACAGAAGCAAAAAAGGGAGGGCCTAAGGCCCTCCCGCATTATAACGCTTTCTCGACCAATTTACGTCCGTCGGATGCCTGTTTTAGTGAATAATCACATGCTTCGCAGTCGGTTGCCTATTTCGCTGCCTGCTTCGCCGAACGGCGACAACTGTGATGACACCCCTAAGCGACTGACACAGCTTACTCCGCTTCGCTGGCCGTCTGCTTACCTGAAGAGCGGCGCCAGCACCAGCGCGACCACCGTCATCAGCTTGATGAGGATGTTGAGGCTCGGGCCGGCGGTGTCCTTGAAGGGATCGCCCACCGTGTCGCCGACGACCGCTGCCGCGTGGTTGGCAGAGCCCTTGCCGCCGTGGTTGCCCTCCTCGATGAACTTCTTCGCGTTGTCCCACGCGCCGCCCGAGTTGGCCATGAAGAGCGCCATCATGACGCCCGTCACGATGGCCCCACCCAGAAGGCCGCCCAGCGCCTCCTTGCCCAGGATCACGCCGACGACGACGGGGGAGAGGACGGCCAGGAGTCCGGGGATGACCATCTCGATGAGGGCGGCGTGGGTGGAGATGGCCACGCACTTCTCGTACTCCGGCTTTCCGGTCCCGTCCATGATCCCCGCGATCTCGCGGAACTGGCGGCGGACCTCCTCGATCATGGCCTGGGCCGCGCGGCTCACGGCCTCGATGGAGAGCGAGCAGAACAGGAAGGGCAGCATGCCGCCCAGCAGCAGGCCGACGATGACCCTGGGATTCATGATGTCGATGGCCTCGATCCGCGCCGCCTGGGAGTAGGCGACGAAGAGGGCCAGAGCGGTGAGGGCGGCGGAGCCGATGGCCAGGCCCTTGCCCATGGCGGCGGTGGTGTTCCCGATGGCGTCCAGCTTGTCGGTGATCTTGCGCACCTCGCCGGGGAGCTCGCTCATCTCGGCGATGCCACCCGCGTTGTCGGAGATAGGCCCGTAGGCGTCGACGCTCAGGGCGATGCCCGTGATGGAGAGCATCCCGACCGCGGCGCAGGCCACGCCGAACATGCCCGCCAGGGAATAGCTGATCAGGGTGGAGAGGCAGATCAGGAGGACGGGGATGCCGACCGACTGCATCCCCAGGGAGAGCCCGGAGAGGATGACGGTCGCCGGGCCCGTCGTGGAGGAGGCCGCGACGGTCTTGACGAAGCGGTAGTCGCCCGAGGTGTAGACCTCGGTGACGTAGCCGATCAGGACGCCGGCCAGGACGCCGGAGGTCACGGACAGGAAGACGTGCATCGACTTGGACCAGAAGAAGAGGATGCTCAGGATGAAGGTCCCGGCGATCATCATGGCGCCGGCCGTGAATGTCCCGGCCCTCAGGGCGAAGGCCGCGTCGCCGCCGTCGATGCGCTCCATAACCTTGTCCATTCCTGGAATCCTGCGGACGATACCCATGATGAGCTCGGCATAAGGGGCCTTTCTGGAGATCATCATGCAGCCGACGATGGAGGCCACGATACCCCACGCCGACAGGAAGAGTGGGAAGCCGACGCCCCAGAGCCCCAGGGCCCTGCCGCCGTCCGTGAAGGAAAAGGCAAAGCCGATGGCCATGGCCGCAAGGATCGAGTTGACGTAGGACTCGAAGAGGTCCGCGCCCATACCAGCGATGTCGCCAACGTTGTCGCCCACGTTGTCCGCGATGACCGCCGGGTTGCGGGGGTCGTCCTCGGGAATGCCGGCCTCGACCTTACCCACCAGGTCGGCGCCCACGTCCGCGGCCTTGGTGTAGATGCCGCCGCCCACGCGGGCGAAGAGCGCGATGCTGCTGGCCCCCATACCGAAGGCCGTCAGCGTCTCGACGCTGAGGAAGAGGTAGGAGACGGCAAGGCCCACGAGGCCCAGGCCCACGACGACCATGCCCACGATGCTTCCGCCGGAAAACGCCGTCTCGAGGGCGGAACCCGCGTCCTTCGTCGCGGCGAAGGTCGTACGTCCGTTCGCGTTGGTCGCGACGTACATCCCGATGTACCCGGCCGCGGCGCTGCAGAGCGCGCCCAGCACGAAGGCGAAGGCCGACCCGAACCCAAGCATCCACCACAACAACAGGGCGACGACGCCGACGAAGGGCGCCAGCCAGGTGTACTCCTTCTTGAGGAACGCCATGGCCCCCTTGTGGATGATCGTCGAGAGCTCGACGATCCGGTCGTTCTCGATCTTTCCCTCACGGAGCTTCTGGAACACCATCCACGCATAGCCGCCTGCCACGACGCCAAAAACAAGGGTAATGAACACAAGAATCAGCCACACAGTATAAAACCTCCCCATAATATAGTAGATAACGACTCCAAACCTCCAAAAGCGGAAAAAACCGCACAAACCCCTTCCGGCCCGAAGGGGTTCCGCTCGGCTTGTCCTTTTGCGAAGCTTGAGATTCCACCCTGATTATAGCCTATAAAACGGAATTGTGTAGGGAAGACGCGATAGAACTTCCGACTAGAACTATCCGAAATAAAACCTCTAAGATTAAAGAAAGCGCTGATTAAATCAGCGCTTTCTTTAATCTTAGCCGCATTATCTTCGCCGCGTTCTCCGTTCCGTCCGTCCCAAGGGGGCCTTTTGAGCGAAGGGCCCGGTATGAGCTCATGCGGCGTCATGAGGGCGCGTCCTCCCGCCCCTCCTGCTGGTAGAGATCCCACGCGTTGCGGTAGGTGTCCAGGAAGAAGATGAAGAGGCTCAGGATGAGGGGGCCAAGGAAGATGCCCAGGAACCCCCAGGCGGCCAGCCCGCCGAAGGCTCCCAGAAAGACGAGGAGGGTGCTCATCTTGGCCTTTTCCGAGATGAAGTAGGGCTTCAGAAAGTTATCGACGGTGCTCACGACCCCGAATCCCCACGCGGCGAGGATGAACGCCCCCTTCACGTCGTCGGACAGGAAGAGGTAGAGTGCGCCGGGAAGCCAGACCATGGGCGTCCCGACGAAGGGGACCATGGCGAGGAGCGCCATCAGGGCCCCGGCCAGGGCGGGGTTGGGCAGCCCCACGAACCACCAGCCGAGGGTCCCCAGAACCCCCTGCACCCCAGCCGTGACGATGACGCCGAAGACGACGGCGCGGAGCACGTTGTCCGCCCGGGACATGAAGGCCTCGCGCTCGTCGTCCATCAGGGGCACGATGCCCCGGAAGTAGCTGACGATGCGGTGCCCGTCGCGCAGGATGAAGAAGTAGACGACGAAGATGATGACCTGGTGGTAGAGCATCGTGACGAGGTTGCCCAGGAACTCCTGAGAGAGCCGGAGCATGGTGGAGGTCACCCGGCCGGCGACCTGCCGCATGGAGTCCCGGAGGAACGGATACTCCTCGAACAGGGGCGTGAGGTGTCTGAGGACGACGTCCGGCAGGAGGACGTTCAGAGAAATGCCCCTCGAGGGATCCAGGGAGCCGACGAGGCTGGCCACCTTGCCGAAGAGCCCGTCGGACTCCCGGGCGATCAGAATGGCGGCGAAGCTCATGGGAAGGACGAGCAATGCCGCGGCCGCCAGGGTCATCGTCATGGCCGCGAGCCCGCGGCGCTCCGGGAGGACGCGGCGCAGCAGCATCTTGTACAGGGGATAGGAGACGAACGCCAGCAGCATCGCCCAGACCAGGGGGCGGAAGAGCGAAGCGAGCGTGACGTAGGTCAGGAAGGCCAGGATAAGGAATGAAAAGACGAACGGCAGCATCCATCCCTTGATTCGCCGTACCGCGTCGGGGGATTTGAACGTGTCCAAAAGTCTGTCCTCCTTGAGGTCTATATGGCATTTCTTCCTTATTCTACATCAGGATTTGTGACGAGAGCGGCATGTCGCGACGTTATCGTACCCGCTGAATGCTTCAAAATCTGAATGCTCCAAAATCGAGCCCGATGTAAAGCCTTTTTTTATAAGTTTCAGGTGACGGTATCTCGATGATCTATGCTAATATGTTTGTTCGTGCATACTTTGTTTTTAAAGGTGAGGCGTCGATCAAATGCGTATAGCAACGTAATAAAAAATGAAGAGAACGGAAAAGCGGTGACTCGTGATTGACGCGCAGTATGTTTTGTTATGGAGGACTTTTATGAAGGGTATCGGAGAGTTTTTGAGGCCCCGGATTGCGGGACGGAGCATCCTTTCATTTTTGTGCGGTCTGCTTTTGTCGATGTCTTGGGCTTCCGCGGGGTTTTCGGAGGTTCGCGTCCTGCACGTGACCCCAACGGGTGCGGGAACACGTGATGGACGTTCCTGGGTAAATGCCTTGGGCGAGGCCGAGTTTGCCAAGGCGTTGCAAGATGCCGAGGCGGGCGTGGAATTCTGGGTTGCCAAGGGGATGTATCGCCCTTCTATCGACCCTGCAGCCAGTGGGGATGCTTTTCTCCTTAAAAACGGTGTGGCTCTCTATGGAGGGTTTACCGGGATGGAGGCGACGAGCGGGGATCGGGATTGGGAAAATAACGTCACGGTATTGACGGGGGACCTCGGCGGCGACGATATCTTGGATGGGAATGGAGTCGTCGGTTCGGATGGCATTCGAGGACTCAACAGCCGCAATGTCGTGAGGGGCGAGGGATGCGACGCTTCGGCGGTTCTCGATGGATTCTTCGTGACGGGGGGCGATGCCGTGAGCAAAGGGCGCTTCGCCGGAGGCGGCCTGTACCTGAGCGACAGCAGTCCTACGATCCGCCGCTGCGTCTTCGTGGAGAATCGGGCCAGGGATGAAGGCGGTGGGGCCTATCTGAAGGGTAGCGCTGCCTCGTTCGAATCCTGCACCTTTTTGCGCAATAAGACCAGAGGCTTCTTTGCGACGTCCGGAGGAGGAATGTACAACGAAAAGAGCAATCCCCGGATGACGGACTGCACATTTTCGGAGAACCGGGCTCATCGGGGAGGAGGGGTTTTCAATACCAATAGCAGGCCGACCCTGATGCGATGCAATTTTTCAAGAAACGTCGCTGAGGATATGGGGGGCGGAATGTACAATGGCAATACCAGCGATGCGGACCTCAACCGGTGCGTCTTTACCGGGAACAAAGCCTGGACCGATTCTTGGGGGTCTCCCTCGGGTGGAGGACTGTATAACACGAGCAGCAGTCCGGCCCTCAAGGATTGTGTATTCGAAAAGAACGAAAGCATGGAGGATGGAGGTGGGATGTTTAATCAAGGCAATTCCAGGCCGATTGTGACGGGTTGCGCTTTTTTGGAGAACGGAGCCCGGTACGGCGGCGGGATGTACAATGGCACGAACAACGATTCCATCGAGCAGACAGACTTCAGCGTTCCGGTAACGAATTGCACCTTTTGGGGAAATACCGCGCAGGATGGCGGAGGAATGTTCAACAACTCCGGAAACGTTTTTGCGACGCACTGCACGTTCTTCGGAAACAAGACTGCGGGAAAACCGGCGTTGGTCAATGTCAACAGTGCCGTAACGGTTTTCAACTGTGTCTTTTGGAATTCGGAAAGTGGTTTGGAGGTCGAGCACCGATATTTCTCCGGCCCGAGGATTGCGACGCAGTTCTCCCACTGTGTGGTTCGGGGACGGCTTGTAAGTGGCGACATCTCCTTGTCCGATGTGAGCGGTGAAGATCCCCGGCTTGGTGTTCCCGCCTCCAACGGGGGCTTCACGCCTACCTGTGCTTTGGACGAGGGAAGCCCGGCACGCAATGCCGGGGCCCTCAAAGAAAAGATGCCCCATCTTCAGTCCTTGAACCCCCGATTCAGAAACAATGTGCTTGCGGCACTGCGGAGGGATCAGCGCGGTTTTTCCCGTCTGGACGGAAAACCGGATATTGGCGCCTATGAATACAGTTCGGGCGCTCAACAGGGAGAGGTCTTCTTCATCACGGCCTCGGCCGATGCCGGAGGTTCCATCGAACCCAGCGGAGAGGTCGTCGTTCGGGAGGGGGAGACAGACCGGACTTTCGTCGTCAATGCCAAGCCAGGATTTCGGATTTCCGAGGTTCGAGTCGATGGAAAACCGGTTCCCATCGACCGGTCTTCCAGAAAACACGTCCATACGTTTCATTCCGTCGGCGAGGACCATGATATCCATGCAGCCTTCGAGGTGGCGTATTTCTCCGGACTGAGCGTCGCAGGGGCCTCGTCGAGCGAGGTCCGGCCGGGCAGCGCCCAAACGTTCGGGTTCGAACTCGTCGGCGATCCCGACGTCGGATTTGATGTGATCCG
This sequence comes from uncultured Fretibacterium sp., assembly GCA_963514535.1. GTDB lineage: Bacteria > Synergistota > Synergistia > Synergistales > Aminobacteriaceae > CAJPSE01. Next base: position 7,807 of record CAUPUB010000016.1, on the reverse strand, counting down.
GGATGTGTATGTGGGGTATCGGACCCGATCCGGAGCGATCGGCAGGCAATATGCCTGGTGGATGGATCTCCCGGTGCGCAACAGGAATATATCCCTGGTCTTCAAACCTATGAGAGGGCTTGAAGACGGGGTGCTGACGTTGGCCGTCGAGTTGGGAAACGGCACGATACTGGCTGCGAACCTGTCCATAACGGTAAAGTCGGGAGATGTCGCCCCGGACGACCCGTTACCGGGACCGAACCCAAAACCGAACCCTTTACCCGATCCGGGGTCTCCGCCGGATCGGAGACCTGCGCCATCTCCGAGACCGAGCTCGGAGGATAAGAGTGTTTTTATTCCTCGCGATCCCGCGGGGTGGTCCGCGGCGTTCTTCGGCACGGAGGAGCGGGGATTGTCCATTGTCGAGCTTTCCGCGGATATCCGTCTCTCGGAGCCTGTCTCGGCGATCCGCGCAGATACGCGGAATTTTGTCAATGGCATTGAGTCTTGGTCGCTTTACAGCTCGAAGGGGACATCCGACGATAACCCGGTTCAAGCTCTCGGCCTTCGCCCTTACCGGCTGTATCGGCTGAGGCTTGTCGGACGGGTGCGCGATTCGGAGTGGGAAGGGGCATCGATCCGACGGCTTGTCTTCGGGTTCAAGGACGGTTCTCAAGCGGTTCGGGACTTCCCCGGGGAGGGGCTGAAGGTCTCGGATGTTTTGCGCAAGGACTATCGGGTACGTAAAAACGGCGAATCGGGCGGATGCGGCGTCATGTCCTGGGGAGCGCTATCCCTTCTGGTTCCTGCTGCGGCGGCTTGTCCGCCTCGCCGGCGGAGAGGGGACGGGAGGAAGCCTCGACATGGCAAAGACAGAAACTTTTCGGGGAGGTAGCGCCATGGCGAATCCAAGGCAGCTTATGCTGGTCCTGTGCGGGGTGGCGTTTTTTCTGGTCGCTGCGCCAGCCGCTCATGCCGACTCGGGCGAGGTTATTGTGGTCTTTAGGAATATGTCGGAGGCGCGCACGACCCGTGCGTCCCTGTCGCACGGATTGTCGAGGGCGCGTGCCGAGGCTGTCGCCGCCTCTGTGGGAGCGAGTATAGCGCAGACCTATCCGGCGTTGTCGGAGGCGAGCGGCAGCGTCTTTGCTCTGGTCGCTTCAAGGTCGTTGACGACGGAACAGCTTGAGGCATCTCTGAAGCAGCGCCCCGACGTCCTTGCCGTGATGCCTGATTATCCCATACGTCAGCTTGCCGTGCCCGATGACGTCGATTTTGACAAACTTTGGGGTATGAAGGCAATCCGTGCTCCCGAGGCTTGGGAGGTTGTATCGGGCGACGAAGGTATCCATGTTGCCGTGATCGACTCAGGCGTCGACAAGGAGCATGAAGACCTGAGGGTAAATGTCGATTTGGCTCACAGCCTGAATTTTCATACGACAAGCGAGGATCGAAACGACTATCGTGATGGGACCGGCCACGGTACCCATGTGTCCGGGACGATCGGAGCCGTCGGGGACAATGGTCTGGGGGTCTCAGGCGTGGCCTGGAGGGCGAAGATCATCGCACTGCGCGTCTTCAACAACCTGGGGGAAAGTACGGTCCGACGCACTATCCAGGCGTTGGAACATTTGGTGAGAACCCTGCAGGATGAGCCCGACCTGAAGATTGCGGCCGTGAATATCTCCTCGGGCGTCTACCTGTCGGAGACGCCCGAGGAGATGGTGGGTAGTGTCATATGGCGAGCCTATAAGGCTCTGGACGATATGAATCGGGTCGTCATGGTGGTGGCCTCCGGAAACGACGGTTCGGAGGTGGGCAAGCCGATTCCTCATGGGGCTTACGCGGGTAAATATGAATATCCCGCATCCTTCGTCGGCCTCGAGAATATGATTTCCGTTGGATCTCTGGCCAGGGACGGAACGGCATCGGATACATCCAACTGGAGCGAGACGAGCATGGACCTTGCGGCTCCCGGCGAGGGGATCTGGAGTACGACTCCTGAGGGCGTCGTCGATCCCTTGCTCAAATTGAAGTATGGAAAATACGGCTCAAAATCAGGAACTTCGATGGCCGCTCCCCATGTATCGGGGGCTGCCGCCCTGTTGTTATCACGATACCCGATGCTGAAGGCCAGTGAAATCAAGATGGCCCTCTTGGAGGGGGCGAATCGGGATAAGAACCCCCGGCGCAACGGAAAAGATTTTTCTCGCAGGGGATTGCTGGATGTCAAGGCGTCTCTGGATTGGTTGCGCAGAAGGTATTCGGATGTCGGCCCCGATCCATCGCTGAAGCCTGTGCCTCAGCCGACGCCCAGGCCTGCCCCTGAACCCGGACCGCAGCCGAAACCCGCTCCCCGGCCCTCGCCCTTGCCTGATGCCGGTTCCGAGATTGTCTTGTCCGGGCGGCCCGCTGACTGGAAGCTGGTGCTGAGAAGGCTGAGTTCCGGTGTTAACGAAATCGAGGCTTCGTCGCGGCTCGATGTCTTGTCCGCAAGCGGGAAGCCACGTCTTCCGGATAAACTGACCGTTGTCGTGAGTGGATTTTCGGATAAGCCCACTGTGGAGCTCCTTGCAGGAGGACGGCTCTCCGGGGTCTCCGCAGATATCGAAGTGAGGTCGACGGCAGTTCCCGATGGCGGATATACCCTCAAAATACGAGGCAGGGTCGCTGATTCGGAGATGAAGGGGGCGGCCATCGAGGGGATCGTCTATTTCATTGACAGTATGGAGAAGGTCCTCGATTTTCGCAGTGAGGCCAACCTCGGAGCGGGAGTGCGTCTGAGCGCTATGAGCCTACTGGCTCCCGATGCCGAGGTTCCCGAGAAAAAGTCTGGTACGTCCTCGGGCGGATGTGCGTCGGGGTTGGGGGGTGTCTGTCTGCTCATTCTGTTGCCCTGTCTATACCCCAAGGCAGGAAAAAGAATTGAGTAGTCGTATCGGTCATTCTGCGTTTTTCATTTCACCTCATCCGCCCCGTATATTCTGCGGGGCGGATGTTTTTTCTTCTTTTTCCTTCCTTTTTCCTTCCGAGAGAACGCTATACGCTATAATTGAACGATAGGCAGATCGGCGGCGACCTGGCAAAAATTCTGCCGCAAGGGGGATCCTCAATGGCTTTTACCGTCAATGTTCCCAAATGGAAACGATTCGTCATCAGCGAGACGCCGGTCAACGGCCACAACGTCCTGGCGGAGCTGGACCCGGAGGTCGGTGCGGATATCATCGCCTGGTGCGTCAACAACTACATCCGGCCGCTGGAGTGGGTCGTGGAGGACGACGCCGTTGTGGAGTTCATCCCGTCGGGCTCCTCCGACGGGCTCAGAATTTACCGGCGGAGCCTGGATTTTCTTCTGGTCATCGCCTGCGAGAAGGTCCTGGGCCGCAAGGCTATCCTGCGGCACTCCATCGGGGAGGGGCACTACTGGGAGTTCGAGGACGGGGACGTGACCCAGTCCGATGTCTACAAGCTCCACTCGACGATGAGCGAGATGGTGCGCCAGGACATCCCCATCAGCCGCAAGATCCTGCCCATCGACAAGGCCAAGCGCATCTTCGAGGGGCAGGGCGAGCCCGAGATCGCCGAGCTCTTCGTCCGCGCGAACCTCGACCCCGTAGAGGTCTATCGGTGCGGGGCGCGCTACGGCTACTTCTGCGGGACCATGGCCCCCTCCACAGGGCTGCTCAAGACCTTCGATATCGTCCTCTTCGAGCACGGGATGGTGCTGCAGTTCCCCACCCAGGACTCCCCCGAGGGGATCCTGCCGTTCCGGGCCGACCCCGGCCTGGGAAACGTGTTCTTCGACTACGCGCACTGGCTGGAGGTGCTGGACCTGAACTACCTCAGCAGCCTGCACCAGCGCGTGACGGACGGGAAGGTCCAGGAGCTGATCCTCATCTCCGAGGCATTCCACTCTCAGCGTCTGAGCCGCATCGCGGAGGACATCGTCTCCAGGCCCGGCGTCAAGGTTGTCACCATCGCCGGGCCCTCGGGATCGGGGAAGACCACCTTCTCCGAGCGGCTCAAGATCCAGCTGATCGTCTGCGGGAAAAACCCCGTCACCCTGCCCATGGACAACTATTTCCTGGACCGGACCCAGACGCCCCTCGACGAGAACGGGGAGTATGACTACGAGTGCCTGGAGGCCCTGGACCTGGAGCTGCTGGAGGATAACCTGACCCGCATTCTCGCGGGTGAGGAGGTCGTGACGCCCCGCTACGATTTCATCAAGGGGGAGAAGCGGCCGGGCAAGGTCATCAAGCTGGGGCCCTCGGACATCCTCATCATGGAGGGGATTCACGGCCTGAATGATCGCATCGTGTCCCTTCTGCCCGAGGACAGCCGTTTCAGCGTCTTCGTCTCGCCCCTGACGGGCATCTGCATCGACCCCCACAACCGTACGAGCACCGGGGACAACCGCCTGCTGCGCCGCATCGTGCGGGACCACCGGACGCGGGGCAAGTCCGCCCAGGTGACGCTCGAGATCTATCCCAAGGTCATGCGGGGCTCGATGCGCTACATTTTCCCCTACCAGAGCCGGGCCGACACCATCTTCAACTCCGCGCTGCCCTACGAGCTGGGCGTCCTGAAGGGCTATGTGGAGCCCCTGCTGCACACGGTCGACGAGCGCTCCGAGGTGTTCGGCGAGGCCCTGCGCCTGCTGAATATCCTCCGGTTCGTGCCGTCCATCCACATCGACGGCATCCCCAACAACTCCGTTATTCGGGAGTTTATCGGGGGCAGCTGCCTGGATGTCTGAGCTCGGGCCCCGTAACCCGTAACCCAAGGATTTGTCGTCTCCCTCGTGGGGGTACAGCATTGAGGAAGCGCCGAAACTTTCGTTCTGCGTCGGTGCTTCCATGAACGTATAGATGCGTGTTTTTTTGAGGGGCCTTGCGGCCGTTTTGTGGTATGAGTGAGAGTGTGAGAGAGGAGTATCGAGCATGATGTCTTTTCTGGAGCGCCAGTTCAAGATCAGCGAGAGGGGCAGTTCAATCAAGACCGAGATCCTGTCGGGAATCGTGACGTTCGTCACGATGTCCTACATCGTCTTCGTCAACCCGGGGATCATGTCCGAGACGGGCATGGACTTCAACGCCCTGGTGGTGGCGACCTGTTCCTCCGCCGCTTTGGCTACGTTCCTGATGGCTTTCCTGGCAAATTATCCGATCGGCCTTGCCCCTGGGATGGGGCTCAACGCGTTTTTTGCCTTCTCCGTGGTCCTGGGGATGCAGGTCGACTGGCGTGTGGCCTTGACGGCGGTTTTCGTCGAGGGCGTGATCTTCATCGTACTGACCCTGACCCGGCTGCGTGAGATGGTGGTCAACACCATCCCGAAGTCCCTCAAGATCGGCATCTCGGGCGGCATCGGGCTCTTCATCGCCTTCATCGGCCTCCAGAGCGCGGGGATCGTGGTCAAGAACGATGCGACGCTCGTCTCTTTGGGCCATCTGAGCGGCAACCTGCCGGCGATCCTGGCCCTGGGGGGCCTGATCCTGATGGCGGTGCTCATAACCTACAAGGTGACGGGGGCGCTGCTGATCGGCATCCTGGCGGTCACAGCCGCCTCCGTGGGGCTGAACCTGGTCGCCTTGCCCGAATCCTTCGTCTCGCATCCGCCCTCGATCGCGCCGATCTTCGGGCAGCTGGACTTCTCCATGTTGAACCGGCTCGATTTCTGGGTCATCATGTTCACGTTCTTCTTCGTCGACTTCTTCGACACGGTTGGGACCCTGGTGGGCGTCTGCAACCGCAGCGGCCTGCTGGACAAGGACGGGTGCCTTCCGAACGCGCGGGGCGCGCTGCTGGCCGACGCGATCGGAACCACGGCGGGCGCCATTCTGGGGACCTCGACGGTGACGTCCTATGTCGAGAGCGCCAGCGGCATCGCGCAGGGGGGCCGCACGGGGCTCAGCGCCGTGGTGACTGCCCTGCTCTTCCTGACCGCGATGTTCTTCACCCCGGTCGTGGGGATGGTGCCTGCCTACGCGACGGCGCCGGCCTTGATCATCGTCGGCGTCTACATGATGGTGAGCCTTCGGGACCTGAACTTCGAGGACTGGACGGAGCTCGTCCCCTCCATCCTGGGATTCATCATGATGCCCCTGGCCTACAGCGTCTCCATCGGGATCGAGTTTGCCATCGTCTCCTACGTCCTGATCAAGATCCTGAGCGGCAGGGCAAAGGACGTGAGCTGGCTCATGGCCGCCCTGGCCGTGATCTTTGTCGTCAAGGAAGCGCTGTCCTGATTTTTTCCTGATTTGCCCCCCTGGTTCGGATTTTTCCCCGGTCCGAGCAGGGGGGATTTTTGTCGGGCACGTTGGTTTGCCGTACCCGGCGGACGGTGCAGGGCCCCAATCGATTGACAGCCGGGCGCTCAAATGGCGCCACTCATGGCCCCCTCCCCTCCGTCCGGACCCTTCAACCCCAGGTTCACCGGTGGAATGAGGTCCGCTACCTTCTTGTGACACTTCGTTCCGGGAAGGTACCCATAGACCTCCAGAAAACCCCGGAAGCCCAGGAGGAAGCCGCGCGCCCTCCGGCCCCCCAGATTGGAGCCGACCAGGAGGAAGCGCTGGATCATGACGTCCGGCAGGGGCTTCCACTCCTTCATCAGGTACTCGATATCCGCGTCCCCCCTGTGCCGCCAGACGATGTAGTCCCAGGCGTAGTAGCGGGCCACCGGACCCAGCAGGCTGGTCTTCGTCATCGTGATCTTGCGGGCCACCCCGGCCATGCCGCGGTGCTCCCAGGGCTCGAACCTCAGGTAGTCCCACATTTCCCGGCATTCGCCAAGTTTTTCGTAGTTCAACAAAATCCCCTCCTTCCCTCTCATACTCCCCGCCTCATATTCCCCACTTTTCACCCTCCGCCTCCGGAAGCAGCCAAACCCTTCGGTGCAGCTCCCGCATCGAGTCGGGGCTGCTCAGCAGGGCCATCTTCTCCCCCTTGGACAGGGGAATTCCCGAGAGGGCCCGCTCGACCAGATCGGGGTCCAGGCGGGCCCTCAGCCGCCGGTTCATGGCCCTGTGAAGGGCGTTCATGCAGGGATCCAGCACAGCTCGGCGGAACCCCTCCTCCTCCGGGATATCCAGGGGGTCGTAGCGCCGGTGTTCTCCCAGCGCCTCCACCTTCTCCGCCAGTTCCGGGGGTACGCGGAGCTCCTCGGGGATGGCGAACAGCCCGGCGCGCCCTGCGGCGCAGCCCAGCGACGCGCGGCTGGTGAACACGGACAGCGGCACGGAGAGGATGAGCGGGAGGATCACCGGCAGCAGCCAGAGGAAGAAGGATGGGGTCGCCCTGTAGAGCAGCCAGCCCCAGAGCAGCCCGATGGCGGTCGCCCACCAGTGCGCCCGGATGGCCTCGTCCCACGAGGTGCCGCGGTCGTCCCGCGACTGTCCCCCCCAGCCCGTTCCCCAGCCCAGCAGGGTCATGAGGACGAACCGGCTGTGGCAGATCATGCGGATCGGCGCCAGCAGCATGGAGAGGACCGTCTCACCCGCCACGCCGAGCAGCACCCGCCCCGCCCCGCCGTAGCTCCGCGCGTTCCGGGCCGTCAGCAGGGTGTGGAGCAGGCAGAGGATTTTCGGCAGGAAGAGCAGCAGGGCCGTGCAGCTCAGGAGGCTCAGCGCCCACTCCGGGTACCAGACGTGCCATTTGGGGAACAGCATGTTGTGCTGCGGAAAGTACACGGGCTCCACCAGGACGTCCAGCAGAGCCTGCACGGAGCTTGCCATCAGGAAAATCAGCCACAGCAGCGCGGAGCCGTAGGAGAGGATGCCGTTGAGGAAGAGGGCGCGGTGCGTGGGGAAGAAGCCGTAGGTGAAGA
>CAUPUB010000015.1:0-32875 GCA_963514535.1 uncultured Fretibacterium sp. | reverse complement strand
GCCCTATAAGGTCCCCGACGGAGGCACGTGGGAGGTGGATGTCGTATGCACACTGTCTATACCTATGATCATCAACAAACCTGTGTTCTGGACAACGTTCCGGAACGTGAGGTACAAACGGACGTTCTCCGGTGGGGATACGCTGACGCTCCAAAAGCTGATCGAGGGGGCGGATGAAGAGCACAGGGGAACCCCCGAACGGAACCATACGCTGCCCAAGTCGGAGCTCATCGCGGAATCGGGCCACGTTTCCATCGACTTCGGCGAAACGACGTGGCGTGTGAAAAAAATACACAAAGGTAAGCACGACGACCAAGAGCGCCATATCCCCATCTTTTCGGAACGTCCGGGCAGGGCAACACGAAAGAGCTGAAAGGGGATGGAGAACGTGGGAATGCTGCCCAGAGGCGGAGGTGGCAACGGCGGGAATGGAGGAGGCTGCTGCGGCGGCGGAGACGTGAATATAGGGATCGTCATGGGGGCCGACGGGAAACCGTCGGCCCTCTCTTCCCCAGACCTGGAGGCCGTGAAGAAAGCCCTGACGACAAAGGCCGACCTGGTGAACGGGAAGGTACCACTCGCCCAGCTGCCGCCGATAGGGGGCGGGACCGTAGGTGACAAAGGACCTACCGGGGACAAGGGGCCTGCAGGTGATAAAGGCCCTGCGGGCAATAAAGGGCCGCAGGGGGAGGCGGGACCGGCCGGATCACAGGGCCCCGCAGGTGAAAAAGGACCACCGGGAGAACGAGGCCCCGCCGGAGAAAAAGGGGCTGTTGGCAACAAGGGGCCTGTAGGGGATAAGGGCCCCGACGGCGATAAAGGACCTACCGGAGACAAGGGCCCCGTAGGTGATAAAGGCTCTGCGGGCGACAAGGGACCACGGGGTGATCCCGGCCCTGTCGGGCCGCAGGGCCCGGCGGGGGGTTCCGTCGATATCATCAACGCTCTCGACAGCAATCGCACGGATGCGGCGCTCTCCGCAGCGCAGGGCAAGACGCTGGACATGCATCTCAATGCGTTGGACAGGAAAACCTTTGTCAAAATGCCGCGGGAAACGGACAGAGTCCTTGCAATCCCCGGCGATGATTCCAATCTCTGGATGGTTCAGTTGTTCGTGACGTTCGAGAGGCAGCCTGGCCCCGTGCCCAACGCAGTCCCCACATACTCATGCGTATTCGACAGGGGAGTTATCGCGCCCGCCATGACCGCCGGAACGGGTTTTTTGGTTAAGGGTGGCCAGACTTTGCCGATACAGGCCCTGATGGCAATGGGGCTGATCGATCAGGAGTCCTTCAATAATGCTGTCGCTTATTTTATATTCGTCGGGCACCTGATCTTCTAGTGGCTTCACGAGGGCGGCCGTTGGGCCGCCCGATTCTTTTAAGAGAGGATGATCGAGATGTGGCAGAAGATGAGGACATGGGTGCTGGAGCAGGTCGTGTGGGCGGAGAAAAATTTGAAGGGCAAGACCGGCGCGGAGAAGCGTGCCGCCGTCGTGGCGAAGGTGGACGAGATGCTGGTCCTGCCCTGGTGGGCGGAGTGGGCCGATGGGCCCGTGATCGGCTGGATGGTGGACAAAATCTGCGAGCGCCTGAACTGGTTGACGGATTGGAAGTTCGACGACGTGGACCTGACGCCGGAGCGCACCGAGAAGCTGACGGCGGTGATGGATGCTCCCCTTGTCGAGGTGAAGGCCGTTGCCGGTGCCGAGCCCAAATCCCTGGACGATCGACTGGCGGAGCTGAGCGAACGCTACGGCCTCGAGCGGGAGAAGCCAGCGCCCAAGGACGACTTCAAGATGGCTGTCGCGTTCTCGCTCAAGTGGGAGGGAGGCAGGAATTTTGACGACGTGAACGGCGTCCCCGTCCTGAAGCCCTACGCCAAACACGACAAGGGCGGGCCGACGGCGTACGGGATCACCGTCCCGACCTTGAAGTATGCGCACGCCTCGGGCGTAGTGAAACACGCCGACATCTGCAAGCTGACGCCGGACGAGGCGAAGGCGATCTACCGCAAGAACTTCTGGGAGCGCTACCGCTGGGGCGAACTGCGCTGGCCGGTGTCGCTCTGCTGCCTAGACGTCTCCATCAACCACGGGGGCTTTGCTTGGATCCTCCAGCGAGCCTGCAAGGCCCTCGGGGCGGACCTGGCGATCGACGGGAAGTTTGGGCCTCGCACCTTTGCAGCGCTGGAGAGCCTGGAGCCCAAGACCCTGGCAGCGGAGATCGTGAAGCAGCGCAAGGCGTACTACGAGAAGATCATCACCAAGGACCCAGAGCAAAAAGTCCACTTGGAGGGGTGGATGAAGCGCCTGGACGACATGGCTCGCACCGCGGGGGTGGCATGATGGACGAAAATAAAGTATGGGAGTTGGCGCAAATTTTGGAGCGTGCCGTTACCCGGCAAGAGCACATCGCCAAGCTGCTGGGACAACTGGAAGAGCGTATGCGGGTGGTAGAGAAGCAGGATGATCGACAAGAGGAGCGGATCGCCCAGATGCAGGAAACGATGGCCAGTCTGTCCGAATCCGTGCAGCGGGTGAACGACGCCTCGCACCGGCTGAGGTACATTGCGCTGGGATTCCTGGCTCTGCTGGGAGCCCTAGCTGTCCTGACCGGCGTGCTGGGGTGGGACATCCTGCCCAAGTTCCTCAAGGCCGGGATCGCAACGCTGATGTAAAACGGGGCCCTTCGGGGCCCCACTATTTTTGTTTTTTGCTTCAAGGGCGCTTCAAGGGAAAGAAAAAGGGTCCAGGAGAAAATCCCCTAGGCCCTTGTTATCAGTGGTGGGTGGTAGAAGAATCGAACTTCTGACCTCTTCCGTGTCAAGAGTGGATGCCCCCACTCTTTGATCCCAGTTTTCTGAGTTTGTTCTTGGGCGTTGGATATTTTACGTTTGGGACTTCCCCAAACAACCCGATATATCCAGTTTTCAAGATACGTTGTGCCCCAAAAAGGGGACAGATTGGCACGGGATTTCACCCCACGTTGCCCAATACAGTATACCAGAGAAACAAAAGCAAAGGCGAACGCCGCTCGTTGGCGGCGTTGCGGACCGCAGGTTTCGCGAAGCGACGCATCATCCCACGACTAAAGTCGTGGGCTTTCCCGTCGCCCTATCGTAAAGGATTCAATGGCCCGTACTAGACCGGCGACCTCCGCCGTGCCCGTCAGGCTGGCATGGTGCTTCGGCTTCTTGGGCGGCAGGGCCCCGCGCAGATCGGCCGTTGGGTCCCGCTCGGCCTCGCCTCGAGCCACCGCATACCGAAGCACCTGCCCGCAAATCTGGAGGACCCTGTGAGCCGTCTCCAAGACCCCCCGAGCCTCCAGGGGCCGGAGCATGTTCAAAATATCCTGGGCCGTGATCTCTCCTGCCGGACGATGCCCCAGGGATGGGAAGATAAGGCGCTCCAGGCGAAACAGAACCGTCTGGGCGTGCCCCTCCGATCGGACGGCCTGGATGTTCTTGGCGAACCACTCCCGCGCGACATCCTCGAACAAGCGCCCCGAGGCCCTGCCCGTCTTGGGGTTGAGCCCCTGAGCGAGTGTCAGCCGGGCCTCGTCCCGCTTCATCCTGGCCATCTTGAGCGAGACCTCCGGGTACACGCCGAAGGCAAGGGTGTTCTCCTTGCCTCTCCAGGAATAGCGCATCCGCCAGTACTTGCAGCCGTTGGGCATGACCAGGAGATAGAGCCCCCGCCCATCCGGCAGCTTGTAGGACGCCGGCCTCGCCTCCGCCTTCTTCACGATAACGTCCGTCAACGGCATGATCTTCACCTCGATACGGGTACAAAACAGGTTCCCGAAAAAGTACCCGAATTTGTACCCGTATCTTATCCTAGTTTCATCTAAAACAATAGGGGTTATTGTGGAGTTAAAAAACAAAAAATCCCGCTTGTTGAGCGGGATTTCTGAGAGAATCGGGAATCATCGGTTTTAACGACTGGCGGAGGACAGAGGGATTCACATAAAACTCAAGAACCCCCTGTCCATCAATATTTACGTTTAAATTTTGTCCTTAAGTACCCGCTTTTGTACCCGTGTTGTTGTCTGACTGAGCGGCACGAGATGATGCAGGCCTGGGCGGATTGGCTGGAGGGGTTGGGGTGCTGAAGGAATTAGGGAACGCTCCATATATGTTAAGTCACAGTATATTATACCATCGGGTCAAGGACATTCAGCCCCTCGCAGATGAGGGGTTTTCCATCAGTGGAGTGTCCGATAATCTCAACATAGAGGCCGCGCTTATGGGCTTCAAGGGCGTTCTCGTAGTCCATGGTGGACATCAATACATTGATAGACTTGCTGCGATTATTCTCTCCGATATAGACGACTGTTGCATTGCCATCCTTGCGTTTCTTCACATCAGGGGCTGAGGATAGCTTTTTGATGCGCCCGACAATCACCATCGTCTCGCCAGTTTTTGCCTTAAGCGTCGCGATAGCGTTCTCAATAGGCGGGGCGTAATCACGAGTAAGCATCACCCGTTGCGATACGCTTTCGTTCTCTTTGACGAGTGGCGACCACGACGCCGTTATTTCAAGCAGCCCTCCGGGCTTCTGCAGGTTTAGCCCCATCAAAGCCTCGTAGAAGTTAGCACAAATTTTAGCCTCGTTGCTCAAAAAAGCTGTATTGTCTTCGTCAATACTTTCTTTAATGATGGTCAGATTGTCCATGATCCGCTTCGTAACACGCCGCGTTAGAGAGGCAGCGCACTGTTCTTCCTCAGAGAAGAGGCTCAACTGCTGTATCCCGCTGTCGTTAACCTCCATGAAGGGGCACACTACGGTGATAACGTAACTTCCGATCTCTGTCTGCCCAAACTGGCAGTTCGCTAAAAAATCAGCGGTGCTCTTGTCAGGCCTTCCCCTGTGGTATTTAACTAGGGTGGGGCTAACGACATCCATCGCGGTGGATGTCAAAAGCCTCTTGGCGCTATCATAGGCAGCAATGGCATCATCCAGGAAGATATTCCCAGGGGTCGTCCCCTCATGCTCGACACGGATTTTCAACACGTCGGCACTGGGGTTCAGCAGGGAGAGAAGAACCTCCCTGAGTGGTTGTACTGCGGTATATGCCACAGTCTGAGCGGCGCGAAGCATGGCCTCGGCGTAATCGTTAAGTTTCGCATCGAAGGGGAGCGTAATCTGCTCTAATCCTGCCGTCCCGTCCCGTTGAAGGATGCGGATATCTGAGCGATGCGCAGCGAGGACACGCCATCCTGTCCCCTTGAGGTATCGTAGAAAGATTCGGGGGTTAATCTTGGATGCTACTTCCCTCAACGTTTCCTGCTCTGTCATACCCCATCACCTCCTCCGCTCTCCGACGCAATAATCCATCTAGCGCCTCTGAGTTTAACATGTTTTGGCGGGCGAGTTCAACGGTTATTGTACTCTCGTTCTTTGTCGGGGGTTGGTCGGAGAAATCGGCCCAGTACATACATCCTCTAAGCATAAGTTCCTCTTGCGTCCAATGCACCCACTCTGATGGGTCTTCGGGCAAGACAAGCAAACATAAGATAATGGGTGTTGTCGCTTGTCCGCACATATCGTTGTAATTTTTGGCCTTCAGCTTATAGGTGATTGTTGTGTCACTCTTGTGATATTGCGACGAAGACGATGTTGCCTTCAACTGGACGCGGAGTTCTGATCGGATGCTCTCTTTGCCCACCTTTATAATTTTGGCGACAGTGGCGTCCGTGCTATCACTATCATGGATGGTACGCTCATAAGCTATCCCCGCTTTAGCGCAGAGTGTCGACAAATAACTCATACTAAGGTCTTCCTTGATGTTCGATTCTTGCAACACTCGTCCCGCACCTCCCTGCGTATTCCAAAGGTAGTTCCACGGACTGTGCCTGCGCGGAAAGATTCTTTCCAGGTGTGACCACGTACTGCCCCCCGCCACCGAGAGTGCGAGACGCGGGGGCATGGGGGGACTTTAATTTGGTTTTTGATTGCTATATAGGCTGTCAAAATATTGCTTGCAGCCTAAAATAATGCGGGTTCTTAGTTTATGATATAGCCCAAACGGGCTAGAAATAGGGGCCCCCATATAAAATATAAGAACTAAGCCTCCATATATTAAAAATGCTATATTTACAAGCCCCACAAAACCTAGATAATTGCATATTAATAACAAATGATCCTCGAAAATATCTGTGTCACTAAAATATATTTGAAGAACGTAACTTAAAAAAAATGACGCCCCCAGGTGGAACCATAAACTAGGAAATAATAGGGTCATGCACAAGAATATTATAGGGAATGAAATGAGGGCCAGTATCAAAGCCATGGAATCCGGTTGCACTACTCCATAAATAAAAGCACACACAGCATAATACGCATATATACTGAAGAGCCCATAATCCCTACTCATGACAAATTCCTCTCACCACAACCCCGTCACACGTTCTGCCTTTGGAAGCCGCAGCAGAACCTTCCCCAAGATACCAAACTCGACGCCTTCATCTGTAAGATCGACGAGGATTTCCTCGTAGTCTTTGTTAAGCGCGCGAAGCAGTACCTTGTTATCTCCTTCAAAGAGCACGCCTCGGACCATCAGGCGCCCCTCATATTTCACAAGCCCAATATCTCCGTTGGACAGCCGGATATCTGCAAAAAGCACCCAATCGCCGTCGTGGATGCGCGGCTCCATACTGTCTCCTTCAACGGCGATAACACGCACGCCATTCTTCCCCGCCTGCCAGACATAACCATTGACCATGTAAAACGGGACCGGGTACTGCCCGATCTCCTTCCACACCACATCTTCGGCGTAAGCATTGCCCTTGCCGCAGCAGGCTTTTACATGAGGACTCACCACCGACACCCAGGCTACGGGCGCCTCACGAGCATTAGCCTCGGGCAAGGCATTGCGCCCTAAAAGGGAGCCCTCCTTTGAGGGGAAGAGTGGGATAAACCCTGCCGGCGATAAAGGGCGCTTGTTTCCATCAGCCTCAGGACCATCCCCAAGGATGGTTGCGTAGCGCTTGGGATCGTCGGTTTCGCCAGTCAAATAGGCGACAGAAGTCTCCAGGACATGAGCAATCCGCTTTAAGGCGTCAGAGTTAGGCTGGTTTATACCGCGTTCCCAACGGCTTATTGTAACCGCATGAGCGCCTATAAGCTCTCCAAGTTTTTCTTGTTTTAATCCCTTCTTTTCTCGTACGAGCTTAATTCTCTCTCCCATAGTGCTCATTCGCATCACCGGGTCAAGTATACATTTTTGCTAAGTCAATACAAGAACATCTTTGTTTTTTGTGCTTAGCAATAATGTTTAACCCATCTTGACATAGCATATATGTTTGATAAAATAAGCGCATAGATTAGCAATAATGCTTTATCGCAGGGAGGGAAAAACCATGAAGCCTGAAATGCTCGCCTATTTCAGGAAGAAAAGGGGGATTGAACAGGCTCTACTTGCAGAAAAACTCAACGTACACGTCATAACTGTTAGCCGCTGGGAGAGGGGAATCTCTGCGCCCCGCGCCTCCGAGATCGCCAAGCTCTGCGAGGTGCTGGGTGTCAGCGAGGCGGAGCTACTGCGGGGGCCGGCGGAGGAGGATTGGGTTTTGGAGATCAAGGCAGGGGGGAAGGAGGTCATCAACATGGATAAAGCTATTGGATGTATTTCGAGCGTGAACTGCGGGAGCGACGGAGCGGTGCTGACGCTTGGCGGGCGATATGAGACGTTTCAGGATGAGACCAAGTTTGAAGGTCTTATCGCCCAGCTTCGAGCGGCGCGCGGGCTGATCCTCCAGAACGGCGAGAGCCTGAAGGAGATCAACAAGAAAGGCAAGGAGGCGGGGGTGTGAGGGAGGAACGGCGCACGCAGGTGCGCCTTCCGGAAGATGTCTATTTTGCGGTACGGCACGTAGCCGCAGCTTCGGAAACGTCCTTTAACGGAGCCGTCATTTCTCTGCTGCGGGAAGCGTTGGCAAATCACCGTGAGCAGATTCCCAAGCCACAATCTTCTCGTTCAGAACGTCAACAAGGAACTGATTAAAGGATACGTCGTAAATTGCGGCAAGTACGCGCGCTTTTGCGTAGACCTCCTCGGGGAAGCGGGTTTGAGTTCGTACCAGATCGGCCATGTCTACCCCTCCAATAATGCCAATGTCACTATTGACAGGATAGCAGTGTGGTTGATATCATTCTAGTGACTTAGACACTATTGGCAACAACGGGAGGGGAGATGGAATGACGGAGCAAATTTTCTCAAGCGTCCGCTGGCCTGTAGAGCTGTACGAGTGGATACGGGAGCGGGCGCACGAGCGGAGGCAGAGCGTGAACAAGACGGTGATTGAGTTAGTGGAATGGGTAAGGAAGGAGGCGGGGGCATGAAACTAGCGCTTAATCCGAACTACCAGCTTTTTGAGTCAAAGGGGGCGGCGTTCTGTTCGAGTCGCCAGGTTGCGGAGACGTTCGGGAGAGAACATAAAAACGTCATTGCGTCCGTCAGGGAAGCAATTGCAGAAACAGGAGATTTCGCGGCTGATTTTTCAGCCACGAACTTTATTGAGGTGAAGTACAAGGAACGTAACCGATTCTACCCGGAATTTCTTTTGACGAAAGACGGTTTCACCTACGTCGCGATGAAGTTCACGGGCAAGAAAGCTGCTCGTTTTCGCGTCGCCTACATCCAGCGCTTCAACGACATGGAGCGGTTCATCAAGAACATGCTGACGGCGCGGGCGGAGTTCCCGGCGTTCACGGACGCGGTGATGAACGCTCACGAGGAGCCGAAGTTCTACCACTTCTCCAACGAGGCGGACATGATCAACAAGATCGTCCTCGGCATGTCGGCAAAAAAGTTCCGTGAGCTGCACGGGTTGGAGAAGGGTGTGAGCATCCGCCCCTACCTGAGCGATGCGGAAGCCGAGGCTATGTTGGCGCTCCAGCGGGCGGATATCGGGCTGCTGGAGGTGATCCCCGAGTTTGAGCGGCGGCGCGAGGTGTTGACGAAGGTCCATGCCCGGCACGCGCTGGCGGCATAAAGGAGGTGCCCCATGAGTGAGGCAACAACGTGTGAGGTGCCGAGGGACCTGCTGCGGGCGGCTCAGGTGGCGGAGCGCTTGGGGATCGGTAAGTCCAGCTGGGACGTATGGGTTAAAGGCGGGCTTGTCGAGAAGGGCATCAAGCTCGGATACCGAACGGTGGTCTGGGACTCCCGGTATATCGACGCCGTGATAGACCGTATCACCTCCGGAGAGCTTACAACCCATGGGCTCTATAGCAAGAAGAAGGAGGCCCCGTAATGAGCTGGCCGTACATCCTACAGCAAGTGATCGTCCTGGACGCGTGGTGCTGGGCGGTGCGGGTGATCTGGCACGAAGTGCGGGGGCTGCTGGAGGAGATGGGATCCCATGAGCCGTAACGCGACCCTCGTGTTCCTGAATCCCGCCTCGATGCGGCAGATACAGGCCGTCGCGGACGCGGAGGGGCTGACGTTCTCCCAAGCGGTGAACGCGCTGATACAGCGGGGATTCGCCGGGAGGCGGACCAGGGCCCGGGCGGCGGCCTCAAAGACAGGCGCGGCGTTTAGGTTCGGGGATGCCGTCGGGGTAATCGAGAAGGAGGCGAGCGCATGATTTACACGTCGGGACCGTGAATCAAATTGGAAGACAGGCAACCAGCGCCAAGAGACGACGCTCAAGAGTCTGCATAAGAAAAGCCCCTTGTCAGAGGGGCCTTTCCATCCAAAAGACAACAAAGTCCGGGCGCTGCAACGCCCGGGCCCATTCTAGCATAGGAGGGGCCGAAAATGAACGACTGCAATCTCTGCGATGGGTGTCCGGACGCATGGTTCGACCCGTCGGGAACCGGAGGTCCGGGAGGCTGGCTTTGTTCTCGAGGATTCGAGCCGGACGAGCCGGAGTGTCCGTTTTTTGAGGGGGCTGAAGAAGAATGTCCAGAACTCTGACACTCACCGCGTCCATGATCCGAAGTTACAAGACCTGCCCGCGGCGCTACGAGCTGGAGTACATCGAAATGCTCAAGCCGGCGGTCCCCCTCGAGGCTCTGGAGACTGGCAGCAACTACCATGCCCGAATCGAAGCGCTCCTCAAGGGCGAGGATTGGAGCCGGGACGGGGTCGTCGGGAAGATGGCCGAAGCATTCGACCGCTTCGTCCCCTGGCGGGACTGGGACGTAGCCAAGGTGGAGGAGGAGTTTTCCATCCGCCTCGGGTACGGGCTCTATCTCCGGGGCAAGATGGACGGAATCTTGGCGGACGGCACACCGATCGAGCATAAGACCAGCGGCGTCGCCGTGGATGAAAAGTATATCGACCGCCTGGCCTGGGATGACCAGGTGAGCGTCTACCTGCTGGCGCTTTCCCTGATACGGGGCACCCCCGTGACCCGGGTCGTCTACACCGTGTGCCAGAAGCCGACCATACGGCTGAAACAGAACGAGACCGAGGAGGAGTACGTCGAGCGCGTCGGGCAGTGGTACGACGAGACGAAGATGCGGGTACTGACCGTCGTCCGACGGCCGGAAGAACTGGAGGAGAAGCGGGAGGAGATCGTGAACCTGGCCCGCGAGATCCGGGGGCGGAAACATTTCTGGCGCAACCCCTCCGCCTGTTCGATCGTGAATTGCCCCTATGCGCCTATTTGCCTGAATTATGACCCGTCGCTCACCGTCGGGTTCGTAAAAAAGGAAAGGATGAGTGAGGAACTATGCAAATTCTGAAGGCTACGGAGCTCCAGGACGAAAAGGTCACGGCCCTGTTCTACACGCCCCCCGGCATGGGAAAGACGACGCTGCTCGGGAGCCTGTCCGGAAAGACGCTGATCGTCGACGTCGACAGGGGGACGAGCGTGCTGAAGGGCAAAGAGAACGTCGACATCGTCCGCTTGAGCGAGGACCTGAGCGACCTGCCGGAGATCCTCAGGGAGCTTCAGACATCCTGCCCCTACGACAACGTGTGCATCGACAGCCTCTCCGAGCTGGAGCGGGGGATGCTGACCTATTTCGGGCGGGTCGGGAAGAACGACGGGGTTCCGGAGATGGGGCACTACCAGAAAGTTGACTTCAAGATCATGGACTACTGCCGCCAGTTCCGGGGGCTCCCCTGCAACATCGTGTTCACGGCATGGGAGTACCTCGCCGAGGTCATCGCCGTCTCCGGAGAGAAATACACCCAGGCCCGTCCCATGCTTCGGGACAAGACGGTGAACAACGTGTGCGGGCTCTGCGACGTCATCGGACAGGTGATCGTGAGCACCAAAGACGGAGAGCGTTACGTCCGCCTCGAGGGAACGAACACCGTCGTCGCCAAGGACCGACTCAAGAAGCGGAAGTTCTGCAGGTTCGAGGAGGCGATCTGAAAATGACGCGGATCGTAGAACTCAGGGAGCGGAGCGCGGAACTGCGACGCCGTATCGCCTGGACCCAGAACATTCAAGAGAAAGCTCTGCTCGAGATGGAGCTGAAGGACGTCGAGGCGGAGATCGCCGCGCTGACGAAAGAGGCCTCCGACGACAGGCAGCCGTCGCTTTTCTAAAGGAGGACGACAAGCATGATCCAATGGAACTACGACTCGAAGGACTATAAGGACGCGACGTTCAAGCCCGTACCGGTCGGCGACCATCGGGTGCGCATCGAGGAAGCCGAGGAGACGACAAGCAAGGCCGGCAACCCCATGATCAAGATGACCCTGAAGGCGTCGGGGCACAACGGGAAGCTCTTCTACTATATGGTATTCGACCCCGCCAACAGACAGATGACCAACAAGAGGCTGGGAGACATCTACGAGAGCTTCCAGATCCCGGAGGGGACGATGGAGCTGCTCTATTGGATCGGCAAGGTTGGGGCCGCTCACATCAAGCACGAGGACTACGAGGGCAAGCCGACCGCCCGCATCGCCTGGTTCCTGACGCGCCGGAAACAGGACGGACTTCCCCCCTGGCAGGAGGACAACAACGGGCCCTGCGAGGTGTTCGGAGAATCGCTGAGGGACGATCCCGAGTTTGCCAAGGCCGTGGGCGAAGATGGGGAACCCGACATCCCGTTTTGAGCTGCGCCCTTACCAGGAGGAGTGCCTTGCGTCTATTCCGGATGCAGGGCACTTTTTAATCCACATGGCTACGGGGCTGGGGAAAACGGTGACCTTCTCCCGCATCCCCCGGCGGGGGCGGATGCTGATCCTCTCGCACCGCGAGGAGCTGGTGAACCAGCCTCGGAAATACTTCGACTGCACTTTCGGGGTGGAACAGGCCGACCGGCGAAGCTCCGGCGAGGAGGTGGTGAGCGCGTCCGTTCAAAGCCTGGTCCGGCGCCTGGATCGGTTCGGTCCTCACGACTTCGACGTCATCGTCACGGACGAGGCGCACCACGCCACAGCCAGAACCTACCGAAAAATCTACGAGCATTTCAAGCCTCGCCTGCACCTGGGGTTCACCGCGACCCCAAACCGAGCCGACGGAGTTGGGTTGGAACACGTCTATGAGGATATCGTATTCGAACGGGACCTTGAATGGGGCATCCGGAACGGATACCTCTCGAACATCCGGTGCCTGCGTGCGGAGATTGGATTCGATCTCCGCAGCGTTGCGGTACGCATGGGCGACTACGCCCCCGGCGAGCTGGAACAAATCGTGAACGTCGAGAGCGCGAACCGAGCCGTCGCCGAAGTGTTCCGTCGCTACGCCGTTCCCCCCGCCCTGATCTTCTGCGTGTCGGTCGAGCATGCGCGGGCCCTGGCGCGGGAGATCCCCGGCGCTGTGTCGGTCGCCGGCGGAGAGGAGCGCGAGGAGACCCTGGCGGCGTTCGGGCGCGGGGAGATCCCGGCCTTGACGAACTGCATGGTGTTCACCGAGGGGACGGACCTGCCGAACGTCCGCACCGTAATCGTGGCCAGACCGACCCGCAACATCGGGCTGTACATGCAGATAGTGGGGCGTGGGACGCGCCTCCATCCGGGCAAGGAGTTCCTGACCTTGATCGACTGCGTGGGGAACGACGCGGATCTCTGTACTGCCCCGTCGCTCCTGGGGCTCGACCTGAAGATGATCAAAAAGACGAAAGCGGTCGAAGGAGATCTGTTCGACCTTCCTGAGATCGTCCGGCACGAGTGGGACCGTCCCGAGTGCTGGATCCGGAACGTCGAATACGTGGACCTTTGGGCACGCGGGCGCAAGTACCGGACGCATGGGGTGAACTACTTCCGCATGCCGGACGGGGCCCTGGTCCTCTCGACCCCCCGATGCACCATCCCCCCGGAGGACAGCCTGGGGCGCACGCTCTGGAACGGCAGGAAGGTCCCGACACAGCGCGTCCTGGACGAGGTGTACCGCCACCTGCGCGACAACTTGCCGGATAAGCGGAACCTCTGGGATACGAAAAGCGCCAAGCGCTGGGGCGAGCGCCAGGCGACGGATAAGCAGAAGGCCCTGATACGCAAGTTTCTTCCCGGCTTCGATACGGGAGACCTGACGAAGCTCGAGGCAAACCAAATTCTGACGAGGTGCTTCTATCGTGGATAACAAAATACAGGCGTTCGATTTCAACGAGAGGGCGGTTCGGTGCATCATGAAGGACGGCGAGCCCTGGTGGGTGGCGAAGGATGTCTGCGATGTGTTGGGGCTAGGGAATCCTACAGAAGCCCTCCGCCCGCTTGACGAAGATGAAAGGTCCACCCTCAGAATTTCTGAGGGTGACGGAGGACATGGCGGCCCTGAACGCAACATCATCTCGGAATCCGGTCTTTATACGCTCATCCTACGCTCCAACAAGCCGGAGGCGCGGGCGTTTCGTCGGTGGGTGACGCACGAGGTGTTGCCGACGCTCCGGAAAACGGGGCATTACAGCATCGACGAGAATCTGATGCGTCTGATCAAGCTGTCGCGAGGCAACGTCAGCAAGGCGTTCATGGAGCGCCTGGTGTCGAAGGCTGCGGGGTTCTCCGAGGTGCACGCCGATCTCCCGGAGGAGCGTCGGGGGGACCCAAAGCTTGAGGCCCTTATCCTTCGTTTTGTGGAGGAGGAGTGCGAGCAGGACCCCGAGAAAAAGGTCTCGCGCCAGGACTTCTACAGGGCATTCCAACGCTGGTGCGTGAGGGAGCGCGTCCGTCCCCTGCCGACCCGCTCCCTAACGACGCGGACCATCAACGCCGCCTCGCTCTTCCCGGTATCCTCAAGCCGAGGCGTGCGGTTCTGGGTGGGCGTCCATATCGAACATGCGTAGGGGGTTCCGCCTCGAGAATGAGCTGAACCGGGTCGTGGCGTACCTGAACTCCATCGGCATCCATGCGCACAAGAATCACCCGCGCCGCACGGAGGACGGGACCTGGATCGAAGGAGAGCCGTTCGACTACGAGGTCCTGTCCGACGGCGTGCTCCATTGTTTCGACGCGAAGGAGTGCAAGGGGCGAAGGTGGAGCCTGCAGAACGCGAAGCCGGGGCAGCTCAACAACCTGCTGGCCTGTCGGAAGAACGGGGCGAATGCGTTCTTCCTGGTCCTGTTCACCGAGGAGCGCAGGCTGAAGCGATTCGACGCGGAACTGGTGCGCGCCGCCATGTCCGAGGGGAAGAAGAGCCTGACGCTCGAGGAGGGGGCTGATTGGGATTGGACAGAATTAGACTCATCAAGGAAAAGATCGGCGTCCTCGAGTACGCGCAGTCCGTCCTGAACCTGCCCGTCCGTAAGAGCGGAGATCGGTGCGCGTCGCTCGTGCCGGGCAGTACGAACCCGACGGCGCTGGTCGTCTATACCGACTGGTGGTACGACTTCAAATTGGGGATGGGCGGCGACGTCATCGATCTGTGCGCCGTCGCCCGCCATGCCGGGGACAAGGGGGCCGCCATCCGCGAGCTGGGCGGGGACTGCGGCGATTGGGTCGGCTACACGCAGAACGTCTGCAGCATGATCCAGAAGTTCCACGAGGACCTGAGGCAGCCCGACAGGCTTTACCTCTACCGCCGCAGGATCATGAAGGGGACCGTGGATCGCCTCCGGCTGGGGTTCGACGGCTCGCGCCTCGTCATCCCCTACTACAAGAATGGCTACGTCGCCTACTACGTGACGCGCGAGCGGGACGGAACGGGACCAAAGTACAAGAAGGCCGCCCTGGATGGGATGAACGAGAACATTCCATGGGGATTGCATACGCTGAACCCGGACCACCAGCGCATTATCATGGAGGCTAAAAACGCGGATCGTTGCAAAGACGGCATCGAGGACCCCATTATCACAGACACCCCCGAAATTATCAAAGAGGGTGAAAAAAACGGGGCAAATTATCACGAGCCCCCCCAAAATTATCATGAGGGTATGATAAAAACGACCCCTTCCGTGATAAAACCAGTCGTTTCTAGTGATAATGAGCGACAATGGACTTCAACCGTTGCAAACAGCCATCTTACAAACGAAGAAATTTCGGGCCTGAAATCCGAAATTTTGGTCATTACCGAGGGGGTTTTTGACGCCCTTTCGTTCGAGCAGGAGGGGTACAAGGTCCTCTCCCCGATGGGGGGATACTTCAACAAGGAAGCCCTGAAACAGGTCATAAATATTTGCCAGAACTCGATTCGCGTGTTTTTGTGCTTCGACTCCGACGATTCGGGAAGCCGATTCCAACGCGAAATGAGTAAACTCATGTTCAAAAATCGCGTAAACTTCTGCTGCGGAACGCTTCCTGAGGGCATAAAGGATATCAGCGACTATTATGTGAACGGAGGGGAGCTTGCCGATCTGGTCGCCGCTGCCGAGCCCGGCATTGAGGTATTGGGGCATCGAATTCCGGATCGGGACGAATTCAAGCGGTTCGTGTTCGATGCGGCGCGATTCGTGGACGCATCGGATCTGGCTGAGCTTTTCGAGCACGTGAGCTTCCCTCGTACGTGGTTGGCGGAAGTGAAGAAGCAGGCCCTGCGTTGCCCTCCGGAGGACATGATCGCCGAGGAGGTCGTGCAGGAGAAGCGTTTGAAATACTTCGAGGCGCTGGGTTTCTTCGAATACGTGCACGGCGTCTGGAAGCGCCGGGGGGACAACGAGATCAAGGCGTACGTCGCGGACAGCCTGGGGCACTGGCGGACGGGAACGAAGCTGAACAGCGTGCTGACGCTGTTGAAGGCGGACGTCGTGTCTACGGAACTGTTCAACCGGCAGGACGTGTTCAACTTCCGCAACTGCATGCTGGACCTCAAGACGGGCGAGATGAAGGAGCACAGCGAGACCTTCATGAGCTCGATACAGGTAGACTACGACTACGAGCCTGAAGCGTGGTCGCCCCGGTGGGCCGCCTTTCTGGAGGAGGTCACGGGCGGTGACGAGGCCCGCATGAACCTGCTTCAGGAGATCGCCGGGTACGTCCTGTACAGCGACAACAGCCTGCAGAAGTGTTTCTTTCTGATGGGCGACGGAGCGAACGGCAAGAGCGTCTACCTGGACATTCTGAGCGCGGTGTTCGGCGACGAGAACGTGTCCAGCATCGAGATGAGCGGTCTCGTAGAGCCGTTTCAGAGGATCCACCTTCTCAATTCCATCGTGAACATCTCCACCGAGACGAAGACCGACGTGAAGGGCGCGGAGAGCGTATTCAAGCAGATCGTCGTCGGCGACGCCATCTCCGGCTGCTACAAGAACAAGGACTTCCTGAGCTTCCGGCCACGCACGAAGCTCATCGCCGCCTGCAACGAGTACATCCGCTCAAGAGACACCACGGCCGGCTTCATGCGGCGAATTTGCTTCGTCTCGTTCCCCGTGAAGTTCTCCGACGACCCCGGGCCCGGCGAGCTGAAGGCCGACAAGGGCCTGACCGCGAAGCTGAAGCAGAACCTCCCGGCAATTTTTAACTGGGCCTATAAGGGTTACAAGGTCCTGCTGGAGAACAAGGCGTTCACACAAACTCAGGATCAAACCGAGATGATGGAGAGCTTCATGAAGGTCACGAACCCGCTTGTAGCCTTCATCGAGGAGAACCGAGAGGACCTCCGCGGCGAGATCGAACGAGGGAACCTCTACGGCCGCTATACCCAGTGGTGTCGAGACGCTGGGCACGAGCCGCAGAGCCGAACGAAATTTATGCAGAGCTTCCGCGCTACGGCCCGACAGGTGAAACTGGAGTTTAGAGAGAAGATCGTCCACGGTACCCGCTACTTCAACTTCGATCCCGAGTGCCGCCTCATCTTTCCGGGTGCAGAGTAGGGTGCACCTAGGGTGCATCCTTTTTTTCTCTACCTGCACCCAATAAACCTTTTATATTACTTACTTTTATTCTTTTGGGTGCAGAGGGTGCAGATAAAAAGAAGTCAAGTACAAGATAAAAAAAGAAAAAGGGGATCGTGTTTATAAAGTCTGAGATGAACTGGCGCGGACCTGCACCCTATGCACCCAAGGGGTTGAAATGTTGGAACGACTGAGTTTTTTTGGGTGAAGTCTTGGGTGAAGTCTTCACCCTGAGACCTGCACCCAAGGATTGAACGGGGGATTTGTACATGGACGATAATTTTGGCTTCCGTTTCGCCGAGAGATGCCTGTATGACTATCTCGAAAATGTCGCCCGGCTGGAGGCGCTGCGAGTTGAACTGCGGGCGTTGGATGCCTTGTCTTCGGTAAGGGGTCTGGCGTATGACAGCGCCCCTGTGGACGGGGGGCCGTATGACGCGGTATCCGCCCGTTTGGAGAAAATCGAGAGGGTCGAGCAGAACATCCTGTTCCTAGAGCGCAGGACGAGGCCCGTCGAGATGTTGCTTGCGGATCTCTCGAGCCCCTACGTCCTGGAGCCGGCCAGGAAGGAGATGCTGGAGATTCTGCGGCTGCGGTACCTGCACGCCAACACGTGGGAGCGGGTCATGAGCATCCTCAAGATTGGGAAAGCGACATTTCTGAGAAGGCGAAGGGAGTTGGTCGATATGGCCGTCCGGTATTTGGCGGCAGACCTGAAATGAGACCTAAAATGAGACCTATTTTGGTACCTGTTTTTCCGTTTCCGGGGTGTTAGACTATAGGCTGTCAAATTTGTGAGGGGCGCCCGCGGGGCGTCCTTTTTAGCAGACGCCCCACCTCTACGAGGCCGCAGGCCTTCGGACGGTGGGGCGGTCGCTATCTCGAGGGCGCGACAATTCGCGCCGGAGAGGCATGTTGAAAGGAGGTGTCGTCGTGGCGAAACTGAATGCGAGACAACAGGCGTTTGTGGAAGCCTATGCGGGGAACGCCACGGCGGCAGCCCTGGCGGCGGGGTACAGCGAGAAAACAGCCCGATCGCAAGGGCAACGATTGTTGACAAAGGATGACATTAAGGATGCCATCAAGGCTCGCGAGACTCAGCGGCTCGCTCCGACCATCGCTACCCGGCAGGAGCGGCAGGAGTTCTGGACCTCCGTTCTGCGGAGCGAAGACGAGGCTATGAAGGACCGCCTCAAGGCCGCGGAGCTGCTCGGGAAGTCCGAGGGCGACTTCCTGGAGCGGGTGGAAATGGATCAGACGGTCTCCGTGAATGTCTTCGACGAGGAGACGCGGGCCCGCCTCCTGGAGATGGTCGGGCGTGGATGACCGGCAGCTCGTGGCGGCGGTGGTCGAGAAGTGGGCGCGCAGCCCATGGGCGTTCGTCCGGGATGCCTGCCGGACCCTCGACGAGGCCGACGGCGGGAACGTGAAGCTGTTCCCCGATCTGCCCTACCTGCGGCACATTTGCGAGGTGTGGGGCCGACACAAGATGCTGGCGATCCCAAAATCCAGGCGCATGATGCTGACCTGGCTGATGCTGGCGCTGCACCTGCACCTGGCGCTGTTCTGCCCGCGGTCGGCCATTTTCATTCAGTCCAAGAAGGCGGAGGATTCGGACTACCTTATCGGGGAGAACCGGATGCTCTTCCTCTACGCCAGCCTGCCGGGCTGGCTGAAGGGGTATGGGCTGCCGACCGTGAAGCGGAAGGAGTACCAGGTCTCCTTCTCGAATGGCTCGATCGTCCGTGCGGTGTCGCAGGGTGCGGACCAGTTGCGGCAGTACACGGCCACGGCCGTGATGTGCGACGAGATCGCGTTCTGGGAGCGGGCGGGCGAAACCTGGCGGGCCTTGCGGCCCATCGCCCAGGGTGGCGGGCGGATCACGCTCATTTCCTCGGCGGCGCCGGGGTTCTTCGAGGTGGTGGTGAAGGGTGGACTCAGAACAGATCGGCGTTGAGACGATGCCAGGCATAACGGAGTACGACACGGAGGATGGAGTTCACGTCCTCCGTGTTCATTATTCCGCCGACCCAGCGAAGCGTTCCCCGGAGTGGAAGGAACGGGAACAGAAAGGGACCACGGCGGCGGACTGGGAACAGGAGTTCGAGATCAACTTCAACGTTCCCAAGGGGAAGCCGTGGTATCCGGAATTTCGCTACGACTTCCACGTAGCGGCTGGCCCCCTCGCCCCCATCCCCGGTCGTCCGGTCGTCCGCGGCTGGGACTATGGGCTCACGCCGGCGACGGTGTTCTGCCAGGGGACAGCGAAGGGGCAGACGCTCGTCCTGTGGCCAGAGATACAGTCCTGGGAATCGGGAATCCTCGCCCACGGACGAATCGTGCAGGCGGAGAGTGCGGCGAACTTTCCCGGTTTCACCTTCGCGGACTACGGGGATCCGGCCGGAAACCAGAGAGCCCAAACCGACGAACGAACTTGCGTGCAGCTCCTGCGGGAGGAGTTCGGGATTTCGGTCAGCGCCGGTCCGGTGGCGTTCGCGCAGCGGGACCAGCCGATTCGGAAGGCCCTGACGACCTTAACGAGCGACGGGCAGCCGATGCTCCTGATCGACCCGCGTTGCGTCTGGCTGATCGCTGCGCTGACCGGAGGATACCAGCGCAAGGAAGTCAACGGGCACGTGACGGACCAGCTCGCGGACAACGAGTACACGCACATCGTCGATGCGCTGGGGTACGTCCTGTCCATGGTGGGGAAGGCCCTCCAGAAGAGGGACTTTAAGATGCCGATAGCGGGGAGGATGTGATGAAGACCATACGAATTGACACGAAACGGATTCTCGCGACGGCACGGGCCGATATCGAGACCGCGGAGAAGCACTACACGGAGAACATCGAGAAGGACCTCATCCGGCGCTACGAGGTCTACTACTCCAGTCGGGAGCGTTACAAGAAGCTGTACCCCAAGCTCTCGGAGAAGAACGAGCTGCGGACATTCGACCTCTGGAGCGCCATCGAGTGGCTGCTGCCGAACCTGCTTCGGGCGTTTTTCGGGGCGGACCGGATCATCGGGATCGCCGGGGTCGGCCCGGAGGATGCCGATCGGGCGGAGCGGCTGATGAAGCTGATCCAGTGGCAGCTAACGGTGAAGAACCAGGGATACCGCATCTTCAAGAGCTGGTTCGGGGACGCGCTGGCAACGAACCTGGGCGTCCTGAAGTGCTACTGGAAGCGCGAGACGGAGATGGTCCCGCATCACGATGTGCTGGACGAGGCACAGCTTGTCGGCATTCTGCAAAACCCTGCGAACAAGGTCCTGAGCTCAGAGCCCATCCCGGATCTTTCCGCGTTTTTGGGGCTCACTCCTCCCAGGTCAGAGGTCACCTGGGAGGAGCGGCGCACGACCATCAACCAGCCTGTTATCGAAGTCGTGCGCCCTTCGGACATTCGATTCACTCCAGATGCTCGGACGCTGGGCGAGTGTTCCATGGTGGCGCATCGGAAGGTCGTCACCCTGGACCGCCTGCGTCGGGACGCCCGGCGCGGCATCTACGACGAGGACGCCGTCGAGGCCGTGGGGCTGAACCCGGAGGGGCTGGAGCCGACGGAGCTGGAGAAAATCCTGAATCGGTCGGCGGAGGATTCGTACTCGTCCGATCTATGGAGCACGGAGCGTGCACGGGCGAAAGTTCTGGTGCACGAATGCTGGCTGAAGACCGATATCGACGGGGACGGGGTGCTGGAGGACGCCATCGTGACGGTGTGTGGGGACCGGCTGCTGCGGGCCGTCGAGAATCCCTACGGGCGAGCCCCGTTCTTCGACCTGGTGCCGTTCTGGGACAGTTATCAGGTCTGGGGACGCATGGGACTGGGCGAGGTCATTCAGGACGTCCAGGACGCCCACACGGCGCTTCTTCGGCAGATGGTCGTGTCGCTTGGTCTCTCGAATCAGTGGCGGGCTGTTGTAGATGAAACACTCATCAACCTCGAGGATCTGATTAGTGACGCCATGTTCATCCGCTCGAGCGGGACTCCTCAGAATGCCTTCATGCCGATGCCGCATCCGGGGATGAACCCGCAGAACTTCCAGTTCTTCGAGTACCTGAAGAGCCAGCTCGAGGAGTGGACGCCGATCACCCGATACAACCAGGGTCTTGACGCCTCGAGCCTCAACAAAACGGCGACGGGCATCAACATGATCATGTCTGCCGCCCAGCAGCGGCAGGAGGAGATCATCCGGAACTTCGCTGAGACGGGGATCAGCGAGCTGTTCCGCTTTTTGATCCAGATCAACCAGCGCTATCTCGATCAGGAACAGGTGGTGCGGCTCCAGAACGAGACGATCTCCTTTGCCCCTGACGACCTTGCCGGGGACTTCGATCTGTCCGTGGACTCCACGGCGGGGATCGGAGCCCGAGAGTCGAAGGCCCAGGCCCTGCAGAGTTACCTTCGGGAGATGTTCGGCCCTGCGATGCAGATCGGGGCGGCCGGTCCGGAGCAATTCGTCATGGCTGGGCAGAAGCTACTCCGGCTGATGGGGATAGAGGACGCGGAACGGTATCTTGTAATGCCGCAGCCGCAGGAGATGCCGGGACTGCCCGGCGGGATGGAGGGGATGGATGGTGCCGGAGGACCAGGAGCGGGAACGGCTCTACCGGCAGTCGTTGGCGGGGGACCGGGCGCGGGTGTGCCTGGAGGAGGCGGCCCGGTTTCTTGAGGCTCGCAAGGCGGTGCTTATGGCGGCGTTGCTGGCGGCGGACAGCTTGGAAAAGGCCTACGTCGTGGCCTGTGAGTACAGGGCGTTGACGGGGTTTGTGAAGATGTTGGAGGCCGATGTGGTCGTCGGGACGGCGGCGGCACAAAAACTCTTGGAGGAGTGATGTTGATGGACGAGTTGGAGAAGCAGGCGGGAGTGGAGCCGCAGCAGAGTACGCAGGAGGGTGAAGTTCGGGAGCCGCATGGGGCTCAAGAGAAGGACGTCCCCGAATCGGGGGCCGCTGGGCAGATCACGCTGTCCGAGGATGGAACGCTGAACATTCCCGACGGGTTCTGGGATGTGGCCGATCGCCCGAAGCAGGAGGGCGGCGAGGAGCAGTCCCCGGCGGCGAAGGACGAAGGGGCAGAGGCGAAGCCGGGCGCATCCCCGTCTGCTCCTGAGACGAAAGATGCGGAGCCGGGACCGGAGTGCTATACCCCGGAGGAGCTGGCGGAGGCGTTCGTGAACGGGGAGGTAGACCCCCGACGCCTCACTGGGGAGCTGGTGGAGGCCTACAACGCCATCGATGCCGCCGTGCGGCGACGGGCGGAAGCCCAGAGGATCGAGGCGACGATGCGTCCGCAGTCGCAGCCACAACAGCCCCTCGCGCAGCAGCAGCCCGCGACGTGGGCGCAGTTGGCGGAGGTGGCGAAGGTCCTGGCGGCGCAGCATTACCTTGGGATTCGACCGGAGGAGTTCGACGAGTTCAACCCGCAGCACGTCGCCGCACGCTACACGGCGATGCAGGATATCCGGGACCGGGCGAACGCCATGGCCCTCCAGCAGCAGCGGGCCATGCAGGTCCAGAGCCAGGTGGCGGCGCTCTGGGCGGAGTACCGGCAGAAGGTGCCGGATATCGACGAGATCGGGGAAAAGTTCTTTCCGGTCTGGCGCCAGAAGCTCACTGTGCTGGAGGACCAGAGGGTGAACGAGATTCTGGGCTCCGGGGATATGGGGAAGCTGAGGGGGTTGATCGACAGGGTTGTTGCGGATTATCGGGGAAAGACCGCGCCTAAGCCGGCTCAATCCGCTCAGACGCGAGAGACGCCGCCTCCCGTGATGGGGACAGCAGGAGGTTCTCCGGAGGGCGACCGAGGGATTGTGGATGCATCGACCCTTGGGGACATGACGATCGAGGAGCAGGCGAAGTGGCTCGTGGAGCACAAGTTCGCCGTTTAAGGAGGTAAAACCATGAAGACAACGTATATTGCGGTCGGGAACAAGGAGGATATCTCGGACCTGATCACGAACATCAGTCCGAAGGAGACCCCGTTCTTCAAGATGTGCGGGAAGGCGTCGGCCTCGGCCACGAATCACGAGTGGCTGGAGGACTCGCTGCGGGAGCCCGGCGCGAACAAGAAGATCGAGGGTGCGGAGTACGATACGGCCACCCCGAAGGCGCGGGTGCGACTGGGGAACTACACTCAGATCTTCGGAGCGGGGTACGGGGTCACGGGGACGCAGGAGGCCGTGGCGAAGCACGGTGTCACCTCGGAGATCGGGTACCAGATGGCGAAGGCCATGAAGGAGATCGCCCTCGACGTGGAGTATGCGCTGATAACCCAGGCCACCAAGAGCGCTGGAAGCGCAGCCACGGCGCGGGAGCTCGGAGGCGTGCCGTTCTGGATTGGGACCAATGTCATCACCTCGGCCGACGGTAAACTGACGGAGGAGCTGATGAACAACGCGATCGAGGCAGCCTGGAAGAAGGGCGGGAACCCGACGAAGGTGTTTCTGTCCGGAGGGCAGAAGCGCGTCGTCTCCAAGTGGACCGCCGGGGCGGAGAAGACGTTGGAGCAGAACTCGAAGAAGCTCGTCAGTTCCATCGCGGTCTACGAGTCCGACTTCGGAATCGTTTCGTTTGTCCCGCATCGCATGATGCCGGACACGGGCGTCTACGTCATCGACCCGGACCACTGGAAGGTGGCGGAGCTGCGGAAGATGAAGACTGAGGTCCTCCCGAAGAGCGGCGACTCCCACAAGAAGCACATCATCGGGGAGCTGACTCTGGAGGCGCGCGCGGAGAAGGCCAGCGCGCAGATCAAGGGCCTGACCCTGCCCTAGGCGATGCGCCGGCAGGTTCTGGAGATGGACAGGCGGGGCCCCGTGGAGATACGGGGCCTCGTCGATTCCGACGATATCGACGTACTGTCGGCGGAGGAACGGAGGGAGAACAGCGGGGGCTTCACCCTGGGCCGGACGTTCCGGAAGGTCGCGAACATCGACGAGGACTTCTTCAACGCGCTTTGCCTGAACATGGACAAGGACGCGCTGGACTTCGCGGCGTCCGGATACCGGGACAGGGGGGCCCTGCGCCGTCTTCTGGCGCGGTTCCCGAACCTGCGGTGCTCGGAGGGGAGGCTTTGAGATGGCGGTCCCGGTGAGGTTGCTCCTGACGAAGTTGCGGCTTCGGCTCGAGGACATGCAGAGAACGAAGTTCTCAGACTATGAGCTGCTCTCTGCACTGTCCGATGCGTGGTCGATGCTCTGGATCGCGCTCGCGGAGAACTTCTCGACGCTTCCCAGGAAGACTGTGGAGGTCATCCTGATTGGGGGGGTTGCTCCACTCCCCGACGACTTCTACTCCCTGGTGGAGCTGGGGAGCGGAAGTACGAGTGAGACGGCGAGGCTTGAATACAACTGCGTGCCGCCTCCCATAACGGAGAGCACTGCGGAGATCGACTTCCCAACGTCGCTGGTCCTCGACCTGGTCGAGGTCGCCTCCGCCGTGGCGTCGGGGAACATGACGGCGGCTACGGAGGCCGCCAGGACCACGGCGGGCCGCGTGTCCCAGAAGCGGGAGTACGGGAGAATACCGGATATCCGGCATTTCCCCTGAGTTTTCTGAGGTGATGGTATGACGAAGTTCCAGATGCTCAATATCCTGCGGCATCATTTGTCCGACGATCAGAAGATAGGCTGGCCCTCGGACGTCGAGTTGAACGCCTTCCTCGACCGGGCGGCGGAGACGGTGTCGGAACGCCTTGCGTCTGACCGCGACCCTTCGCTCGTGGCGTCCCTGACCGTCTCCGGCCCCACGTCTCTGCCGGACGACTTTCTCGCCTTTGTCGGGAAGGTCCCGGTCGCTATTGTAGACCGCGTCGCGTCTCCCTATGAGGGCACGACGGTCACGGCGGACTATTGGCGGATGCTGCCTCGCCCCTCGACGTTTCAGGACGCGGACGAGGTCCCCTGCACGACGGAGCAGGCGGGGTTGATCATCGACCTGGCGAGAATCTACGCACTCAACAAGAACGAGTACGACATAAGCCAGGACCTGGCGCTTCTGGGGCAGACGACAAAGTCCATCGCCGCCGTGCGCGGGAGGTGATGGGATGCCCAAGCTGTCCACCAAGCACGAGAACGGAAGGACCATCGCCTATACCAACTTCTCCGGGGGGCTGAACCTGGCGCTGACCCCGGAGGCCATCGCGGACAACGAGCTCCAGCTGGCGGAGAACCTCGAGTTCGATCCCAAGACCGGTGGTCTGCGTCTGCGGGGCGGACTAGAGAAGGTTCACGAGTTCTCCGGTCCCCTAACGGACCTGCTGCCCGCCCCCGAGTCGGGGATGCTGCTCGCGAAGAGCGGCGGGCATCTGCACACGGTGAAGTTGTCGGCAAACTCCAACGTGTTTGTCGAGGAGACGAAGGACCTCGGCCTCGTCGAAGGCGACGGGCCGGGTGTCTCGGAGCTGTGGGACGACGGGCTGCTCCTTGCCTTTGGCGGGGGGCTTTACAAGTACAAGATCGGAGTGCTGACGAAGATCACGGCGCAGGACGCACCGACGCGGGTGGACGTCCTGTTCGTCCGGGCCGGGCGCGTGGCCGTGGCTCAGGCCGGGAGTGACACGCTCCGATTCTCCGGCGTGGGGGACCCCACGCGCTGGACGACCGGGAACGACTCCGATTCCGTTAGCCTCGACATCGGATATAAGGACGGGTGTTCCATCCGCGCCGTCGTCCCGATCGTCGGCGAGGTGATCGTCTTCAAGAGCCCGCCGGGGCAGCCTGAACGGGGGAGAATCTACCGGCTCCAGGGGGATTACCCGAAGTGGACGGTGATCGCCTACTCGAGGGGGGCCGGCGCCTGGAACCCCCGCGCGGCGGCTGCGGTGGGGGGCGACGTGATCTTCCTCACGAAGGAGGGCATGGGGAACCTCGCGACCGCGACGGAGTTCGGGGACTTCAAGCTGCGGTGGGCCGGGACGAAGGTCAACCCGCGCCTGTCTCCCACCCTGTCCGCGGGCTGTCGAATCTGGCCTCTTGCCGGACGCTCCCAGGTGTGGCTGGGAGCGGACGCCGACCATGGTGATACCGTATGGTGCTGGCATTATGAGATCGGGACCGGTGGGGCGTGGACGACGTTGAAGTTCCCGGGGCACGTGGCGTCCGTTGCCCAGACCAGGGGGCGGACGTATCTGGCGATCGGGAACGCGGTCTGGCATCTTAACGAGAACCTGGCCGACGATTCGGGGACGGTCATCATTGGCCGGCTTCGTCCAAAGATGATCATGGGATCGCATCAACTGCTGCTCAAAGGGGTCGTCGCGAGGTACTACGCCAGCGAGCTATCCAAGGTGAGCGTGCTGATCGAAGGGTTGGAGCTGAGGCTGCCGTCGGACTTCGCGGACGACGTCGCCTTTTCGGACAACGACATCGCGTTTTTCGACAACGACCCGCTTGTCCCCTCCCAGATGGGGATCGCGGCCAGGCGGCGCTGCAACATCCGGCGGTGGAACATCACGCCGGAGTTCGTCGTCCGGAACGGGCTGTTCCACGTCGCGTCGATGGAGCTCAACATAGCGGAGGTGTAGGAACATGGCGGAATGGAAGGTGGGGTTCCCTGTGGACTTCACGGAAAACGGAGACAAGACGCGCGACGCCATTCAAAAGTTTATCAATGAGTTTCAAGGCGTTTACCGGTATCTGAACGAGCTCAAGGAGGAGCTGAGCAAGGTCAGCTATCCGATCTGGAGCCTCAAACTGCCCAAGGACGTTAATCAGTTCACCCTTCCTCCCGGAGGAACGTGGACCGCCTACGTCGCGACGGAAAACGAGAACGCCTGGCATGGGACGGATGAGATTGATCTGTACGAGGTGAATTACGTCCTGACGGTGCCGGGGGGCTGGACCATAAAGCGCTACGAGCTGGTGTCAGCCACGGGCAACCAGGGCTTTATGAACAAGGCCCTGCTCGTCACGGCCCTGAAGACCAGACCATGAGGTACAAGCATACGATGACCGGCCCGAAGACCTTCGAGGAGTGGGTAGAGGTCTACGAGGAGCGGGACAGCGACACGGAGTACGTTCTGTCGCCCGGGGAGAGGATCGTGTTCGACCCCATGCACGGGTTCTTCACCTACTGCTTGGAGGCGGAGAGCCGGTGCATTCTGGTCCCGAAGATGTGCGGGGACGGACGCCACTGGCGGCCTCTGATCCTGAAGCTGGCGAAGGAGGCTCGGCCCCTCGGGATCAAGGGCGTGCTCTGCTGCACGAAGCGGAACCCAGCGGTCTATATGCGCGTGCTGGGAGGAACGCTCGAACGCATGGAGCACATCTACGACTTCAAAACAGGCAGGAGCCGAACGCTCTGGTACATCTTCATCACGCCGGAGGACACCAAGGTCAGGCCAATGAAAGGAGAGGGGGTGAAAGGATGATTCTTCTTATTCTGTTGTTGCTCCTGTCCCTGTGCTTGCCTCCCGCTGCGCACGCCAAGGGCGGCGGTTCGAGAACCGTCGACGCGGTTGGCCCCAAGAGCCAGAACCTGACTGACCTGGAGAACCGGTTCTACGGCATGGCGAATCAGATCATGGACGGGTACGCGGGGACCTACACGCCCCCGACGGCTCCGGCCGGCGGTGGGGCAACCCAACCCGCGGCGGGCAAGGGTGGAGCGAGGGGCGGCGTTCCCACGCCCCCCCCTCAGGCGACTGCATCCGCGGGCAAAGGCGGAGCAAGAAGTGGAGCCCCCGTAGCTTCCCCGACGGCTCAGCCCGCGTCTCAGGCTGCCGCAGCGGGCAAGGGAGGAGCGAGAGGGGGCATTCCCGCAGCTTCCCCTCAGGCGACTGCATCCGCCGGAAAAGGTGGGGCGCGAGGCGGAGCAAACGGCGGCAATTACTGGAGCAACGACAACCTGATGGGGCGGCTCCTGAACGATGCGACGAGGAAGACCTTCAGGTCCAACCGGCGATACGACGAGCTGATGCGCCAGGCTCCGGAGCTTTCTCAGGGGAGCATCGACGCCCTGTCCAGCGCGAACGACGCGCTAGGTCTAAGTCGCAGCGCAATAGGGCGAAGTCAGGGCATTTTGGGACAAGGCCTGGATGCGCTGCGTCAGAGCTGGACGGCTGGGGACCCCTACTTCAGCCAGGCGAACCAGAACTATGCGGACGCCAAGCGGCTCCTGGGGGTCGGAGAGGGCTATCTGAGGCAGGCCCCAACCGCAGGGGACGAGTGGTACGGAAAGGCCAAAGACGTTTACGGGCGTGCGGAGGATATGATGGGCGACATCCAGTCCAACCTCCGGTACGCCCACGAGACGGACAAGTGGTACAGCGACTACGCCAAGAACCAGCTCGCCGGGGCGGAGACCCTCATGAACACCGGCAAGATTCCTCAACCGATCCTCGATGCCCTGAGTGCATCGGTGCAGAGCGGACTGGACAAGTCTATGGGCGCCGGGCTCAGCGATCTGGCGGCACGGGGCGTCCTGAACAGCAGCGTGGCGAACCGAGGGTTGTCCGATATGTCGCGCGAAGCGGCAGACAGCCTCAACCGGGGATATCTGGACGCTTTCAGGACGGTGCTGGGTGGGTATCAGGGCAACGCCAACACGGCGGCGACCGCCGGGAAGGCGTTCACGGACGCGTTCCTTGACATCAACAACTCGGCGAATACGATGCTGGGGCACGCGATCTCCCTGGGGGATTCCTACGGCAGAACCGGGGCCCAGAAGGTCGCCGATCTCCTGAGCGTTGCGGCGGGGTACGCCAACAACGCACAGACGACCGGGAACCTGGCCAACTCCCTGATGGACGCAGGGTCGAAGCGGATACAGGACTACCTGGGGATCGCCCAAGGGTACGGGAATGCCGTGCAGAATCAGCTGGCAATAGCTCAAGGATACGGCAATATGGCGGGGCGGTACAGCGACCTGTCCAGCGGGTATCTGAACAACCTCAACACGAATCTGGCCGAACGTGAGCAGCTGAACAAGGCCATACGGGGCTACTACACCAACGCCATGGCGCCGATGCTCCCGGCCTACGACCTGCTGAAGACGATGCAGCAGGACCACTGGAACTCGGACAAAAAGGACACCATCGTAAAACAGGGGAAGTAAGAGGGGAGGAGCGGATAAAAAATGGCGGTGCATTACGTTGGAGGAGGCGGAGGGCTTGGGCTGTTCGGGAGCATCCTGGGCGGACTGGCCTCGGTCATCCCTGGGATGCAGGCGGCTGCGCCTTACATCATGGGGGCGAGCGCCCTGGCCAGTGGAGACCCCCTCGGAGCGGTCACCTCCGTTGCCGGAGGGATCAAACAGCGCCAGCAGAACAACTCGATGTTCAACACAATGTGGAACTCTGCCGGGCAGGGGCTCCCGCACTTCGCGAGCGACCCGGTTACGGGGGAGCTCGACCCATGGCGGAACAGCTGGCGGATGGGAGGGGGGATGTAGGGCATGGCCGTTTACTTTGAGCCGCGTTCGCCCACCTGGGCGGACTACATCGCCCCTGCGGCGCAGGAGTTGCTTGGGGGCCTGGTACGCGGCATGTTCGATCGCGACAAGCAGGCGCGAGACTACAAGCACCAGACCCGTCTGGCCGAGGAGGATCAGGCGCGGAAGCAGGCGGCAATGGATCGGGCGCTGGCCTACGTCACAGACCCGGCAAACTCCTTCGACATCCGGGGCAACCCGGAGGCGGCGGCACGATCCTATATGGGAGCTTCGATACAAGGGATTCCGGTAGACAAGATTCTGGACACCTTCGGGCGCCCCATGCAGATGTACAACGCGGACCTGGGGGACCGGGCGCAGATTGGCTCGCTCGACCCCGTTACGGGGCAGATGCAGGGCCAGGATTATGCCTTGGGGCTCAACCCCACCCGGAAGTACGAGCAGGACGAGGCCACGAGGCGGCAGCAGATGGCGGACCGTGCGGCGAACTACCGGGCGGGGCTGGCGCGGCAGGAGGCTCAGGTGAAGCCACAGCTCGTGCAGGATGCCAATGGCCAGTACACCTATCTGGACCCACGGACGGCGGGAGCGCGTCCCACGGGGGTGATGGGGCCGACGGGGGCAAAGAACGACACCAAGGCGCTGCTTGGGACGTACATGCAGCTCCTGAAGCAGTTTACAGACCCCTACAGCGGGCAGCCCATCAGCGGATACGAGGACCTCGTCGCGGGCCTGACCGAGGAGGTGCGGGGCCTGATGACTGCCATGGCGAACGGCCAAAGGCCACAGGGCAGGCGGCCTGCCCCCGCAACAGGGCAAGGGCAGGAGAGTGAATTGCAGTACGATCCTGTGACCGGAAAGTTTGGCGCTCGATAGGCGAACGGGGCGGCCGTAACGGCCCGCCCCGGACGTAGAGCCCGGCCCTTGGGGCCGTCCCGTCGCCTACCGTCTTACAACGGTGGAGCCTGGCTTAAAGCAGATGCTTACCGTCAGGCGTCCCAGCTTCAGATGGAGCTTGAAGCTGAGGCTTCCAATCCACCTTAGCATGTTGGGTGCCCCCCTTTCAAAAAGGGTGTTCGCCCCGCAAAAGCGAACCAACACGGAGGGTTGCTCCGTGAAGACTGGAAGCAGCCCCCAGAATTGCGGTCCCCTACACGCCACGGATTGTACGGTGCCATCATCTTAACACAAAAATCCCCCTCTTTGACTCCAGTGTTTGCGGCACTGGGGAAGAGGGGGCACCCAACATGCTAAATAGATTGTACCACATAAAAAGCGCCTCCTTGAATTTTCGGCGCTAGCGAACACCGAAAAAGGAGGCACCCCTGCAATAGCTAACGTGATTATACCACACGTCCCTCTCCTGGAGGCATGATCCTCTTGACTCTTTAATGGTGTTGAGTTAACATAACACCATTAAGCGATAAGGGGAGGGGTCCATGGACGAGGAAAAGCGTGTGCAAATCTCAGTTCGTTTGCCTGAGAGCTTTGCCAGAGAGTTTCGGGCGTTGTGTGTGCTGGATGGAATTACGATTCAAGAAGTTTTAGAACAAGCGGCAAGAGAGTTTGTAAGAAAAAGGAAACCCGCATAGCTGTCTATCTTGGCGGACGGCCAGCTATACGGGGCCCAACACAGAAGACAAGCCTCTGCTGTGAATAGTATATCACGGCAAAGGCTTCTCTTCGGTGTACTCGAAAGGAGGTCTTTTTTTATGGCGTTACCGGCATTGATGTTTGAGTGCTTGGCTTATTGACATTTTAAGTGCTTGGATTTAGAATGGACACCATCCTAAGTTAAAGGGGGGTGTCCATTTTGGTTCAAGAAGGCATGGTGTCTGTTACTGTGAGGATTCCAGAGGAGCTGCATAAAGCCTGCAAGAAAAAGTTGGTTGACGATGGGAAGAGTTTTGTCGATTTAGTGCGATCTGCAGTCAGACAGTATGTGGATGATAAGTTTGAAATAGTGGATTAGGGGAAAATACCCCGTATAAGCACTCTCCACCACGACAGTCACTTATACGGGGCTCACGCGAAGAGTCTTCACGTGCTCATAGTATAGCACGTGGTCTCCTTCGCAGTCGAAAGGAGGCTTTTTTATGGCATTACCAGCATTGATGCAGGATATCCAAGCAGTGTGTGAGCAGGCGAAGAAGGCGCATCCTATGGATACAGTGAATGGTGTGCCCTACTGCGGGGCGGTCGTTGGGACGGCCTACCGCAACCTGGTGGAAGGCAAGCCCATCTCCGAAAAAGTGAGAGGCTTCCCTACCCACGCCGCGCCGTTCCAGTCCGCGCTGGAGCTGTGCCTCAAGTGCGGGGAGGCCCTCCGGAAGGCTGGCATACCCCTGAGCCAGGAGACGCTTACGGAGACGCTGCGCCTGAACTGGAAGGACGAGTACGAGCTTTACGACATGGTCCAGCGCCATCCCTTTGAGAAGATCGTCCTGCCGGACTTCAATCCCGAGCCCGGGCCGGAACCCGTTGGGGGCGACGGCCTGGGGCTGACCGTCCGGGGCGGGCGCGTGGTGGTCAGCAGCCGCGACGTGGCGAGGGTATTTGAGAAGGAGCATAACAAGGTTTTGAGGGATATCCGAAGCCTTGATTGCACTGATAATTTTCGACTGTCCAATTTTGGCGAGTCGTCCGAGGTCGCGGATACGGGGAACGGGACGAAGCGCAGTTTCCCTATCTACCTCATGACGCGGGACGGTTTTGTGTTCCTGGCGATGGGGTACACGGGCAAGAGGGCCGCGCGATTCAAGGAGGCGTACATCAACCGCTTCAACGAGATGGAAAAACAACTGAACGAAGAGATGCGCGAGCTCCTGGCCCCGCCTCGGCTTCCGGAGCCGAAGCCCAGTCCGAGCCCCGAGCGCAAAGAGAAGGTGAAGCGGTACTACACGCCGGAGGAGGCTGCCGAAGCTCTGGGGTACCCCGGCTACAAGACGTTCTACGCCACGATGATCGCGGCGGGGTATTTTGTCAGGGTGAGGGGCAGATGCGAACCCAAACCGGAGTACGTTCGGCAGAAACTCTTCGCGGTGAAACAGTTTCGGAGTGGCGTCGGCGGCAAAAACAAATGGAAGCGACCGGTCGTGACTCATGCGGGTATCCTGTATCTGAGCCGACTGATGCAGGAATAAGACGGTTAAAACAGTTGATTAAGATTGACCAACGCCCCTCTTTTGGAGGGGCTTTTTTGATACCAGGAGGAAGCCATGAAAATTCACCTGCCCGACAAGGGGCTGACCCTCAATTTCCCGGACGGCATGACCGAGGACCAGATGCGCGACGCCATCAACAGGAATTT